>JAFAYW010000190.1 GCA_019240125.1 Alphaproteobacteria bacterium | reverse complement strand
TGACCCGCTCCTTGATGATGTCCGCTTCAAACTCGGCGAACACGCTGACCATGCCGAACATGGCCTTGCCAGCCGCGGTGGACGTATCGAGGGCTTGCTTGTGGAGGAACAGGTCAACGCCTGATCCCTTCAGGTCGGACAGGAAGGACACGAGGTCCTGCAAGGAACGCCCCAGCCTGTCTAGAGACCATGCGGCGATCATGTCAAACTTACGCCGTGTGGCGTCCTTCAGCATGGCATCGAACTGTGGCCGCTTCTCCCGGCCCTTGGTGCCGCTGATCCCTTCGTCCCGGTAGATGGCCACCACGTCCCACCCGGAGTGCTCAGCGACCGCTTCAAGCTCCCGCCGCTGGTTCTCGATTGTCTGCCCGCTGGTGCTGACCCGCAGATAGAACGCGACCCGCTTCGCCTTCTTCGTCATCGGCATGGACCAACCCCAACTGCCTTGGCTGATGGCGCTGAAGGTGAGTCCATTCCGATCCGAAATCAACTGTTTTCGGAATGGATAAAACGATAGGACGCAACCCAGCGAAAGTGCTGGTGTCAGCCCATGTGTTTCGGAGGGGTTTTCGGAATGGGGCCTTGTCAGGCATCTTGCCGCCAATGACCTTCAGTCCTGAGACGAACCCTGTTGATGCAACCCGGGTGGCAGCTTTCGCAGCCCAAATGAGCGACACCGAGCTAACTCAAGCCACAGCGTCTCCACGCGCGCTGGTGGGACGGCTTGAGGGAATGACGATCAACCATCTTCGAACGGGGTCTGAGGCCGTCATCATCGCCATCCTCCGGGCTGAGGAGAGACGGCGCAGTGAGGATCGTGTTGACCGCCTATCACAGAACGCCTTCTGGGTGTACGTGGTGGCTGCTGGGGTAGCTGTGTTTGCCTTGGCGGTATCCTTCCTGTCGTGGTGGATGCCCCATGATCCTGTCCACCCTCCGCGCCTTTAGACTGCGGCCCCGCGGTGCCCCATTCGGAACCCGGCTTGCCCCCACCTGGGGGGATTTCGCCCCGGCCGATGGCGCCTGACGCGTCGAATTTTTGTGGTGAAATATTCGGGGTCGGGGTGACATCTACGTCTGGTCTTTCGGGATACGGGTGTTTAGTCAGATGTACCGAGAAGGAAGCGATGATCCCTGCGCCAATCTTCCATTGGTGACGGCAATTGGTCGAGTGGTTGTGCGCGCCGCGGAGCTTGATGAGGCCGTCGGCCTTCTCCTCTCCAGACTCGGGCCGGAAGATGTCTTGAAGCAATCTCGACATCGTCCGCTTTCATGGAAGCTTGAGGAGCTTACGTACATGGCGCGGCAACTCTCTACGGGGTTGGCGATCGGAGTTGAGATAGTCGAATTTTGCAGCTCTGTTCTCGATCAACTCCGCGCCCGAAATAGTCCAGTCCACTCGACATGGATCATTTATGTGGAGGAAGGAGGAATTGCGAAGTGGGACCCAAGGCGCGGACCGGAGTGCATTACTCCTAATCAAATCGAGGAAGCAGCCTGGGCCCTTAAAGGACTGGCTCATAAGGCTGTCGAATACAGTATGCAGGTTCACGTCCTCCAAGGTGAGGGTAAGCTCGGCACGTGTTCTATGCGGCCTAGCACCCGTTTAACCGCTTCGGATAGACGGGATATCGCGACTGCTCTACGAAAACTGATCAGGCTTAAAAACAGAGAAGCACAAGTTAACGTAGACGGATTGGAGCAACTGGTGAAGAAGCTTTCCTAGAAACGAAAAGTCTCAGTTGTATTGATGCTCATGTTCCACCTAAGGACTCTTATGGTCCCTCAGTGGCACCCTCACTGGCGCCGCATCCCCCCGCATCTGGAAACTCCCCTGCACCGGCTCAGGGCGGAACCCGATACACCACCGCGCAACTAACGCGTTGGCGAGGGCGGTATCCAGGAAGTGGATCGCCATGGCATCATTGAGCACTCCATGCCGGCGTCATCTACCAAATTGGGTCATCCCCCAGTTGGCGCGGCTGGGCACGGCCACGCTTGTGTTATCGCAAGGGCCACTAGTGCCGCAGCAGACATATCCCGATGTGTCGGATTATCACGAAGATACTTGATTACGACACCGACCATTTGCCGATCTGTAATTTGCTCTGAAGAAAGACACCATGATGCTGGTCCAATCTGACCCATCCTTAATTGATTAGCTATCACACGCGAGCCAGGGGATTTCGTAGCGGCTGCGAGATATCCCCCATCTGCAATCCCAGCTATATATGCACCACAACCAATTTGCGATGTTTCCGCCGTCGATGAACACCACTTATAAAGCTCATTACCATTGAATAAATAGCCTGCCCTGGCCGGAACCGATAGCACGCAAAGGGCAAAAAGGACAGCATTGCAGAGATGATAGCGGGCTATTTGTTTGATCATTACGTTCGACACTCTTTAACTCATTCGCTGCGAAGGGTACCCGGTCGCCTTCCTCCTCTGGGGAAAAAGATCAGGCCAATTGGAAATGTTGCTTAAAACGGCAAACGGTAAAACATCGGCAGCCCTTTCGGTTCTCTATGTTCTACCAAAGATCGCAAGTTGCGCGCGCGCGAGTCCCTTCTCGCTGGTGGCGATTAACGGTAGGTGGTCGTACAGTGGCCTCCGAAAAGATAGATCGGGTCCAGGTTGCCTCGATGATTGACGAGGCACCGCGGCGACCAAACTTGGTATAGCTAATTCCGGCACTGCATGACAGCGGGGATCACCGGCAGCATCGGGTGGATTTATGATGGCTGCTGGCCGGTTGCCGACTGGTGGTCATTTCAGCGAGGGGCCATCGAATTGTGGCGGCGACCAAACGAGCCCGAGATGCCGCTTGATCGGGCGATCCGCGTTGAAGGCGAGCGGATCAGGAACGCAATACCCCAGTCCGACTTCGACCATCCTGGCGGCGCGAGAAGGCCAGCGGAGGGAGATGAACTGTAGCTGCGCGCGTCTCATCGCGACACTCCGGGCCACACTGGGGTTTTCTGGGTGTGTCCAATAGCCACCAAGGGGAAACCGATGCGAACCATATTCGCCACTATCGCTGCACTCGTTCTCGGCATTGGTATCGCTGAAGCGCAAACGATGGCATCCCCCGCGGGGAATATGCCCGCAGGCGAATACAAGACCGAGGCGGATGCTAAGGCCAAGTGCAGTAGCAACGTCGTGTGGCTGAACAGTAAGTCGCACGTCTACCACTTCGCCGGCACCCGCGATTACGGGCACACCAAGAGCGGCGCCTACATGTGCCAGCCTGATGCGGACAAGGTTGGCCGGGCCGCGAAGAACGAGAAGGCACCAGGGAAGTAGTTTGTCTGCCTCTGCTACCGCCCTACTGGTCCTGATCGCGATCGGCGGCACGGAAACCCCGTCCTGCGAGAAGAGCCATGCGGCATTTCAGCAGATTACTACCGACGTGCGGGACGCAATCGCGGTTTATGACCGTTGCGTATCCGGCAGCAACGGCCGCGCGAACTGCTCAGAGGAGTTCGAAGACGTACAGATCGCGCAAGACTGGTTCGAAATGATCGTTGCTGAACTTGCGAATGGTTGCCGCTAAGGCGCGCCGTCTACCCTGGGGACAGCCCGTGCATCATTGACGTGGTACATTCTGACTGGTACAAAGCGAACCCGCGAAGAGGGTAAAAACTCTAGTATTTCTGCGGGTTCGGCGTGGAAGAACCAAAGTTCGAGTCTTCTCGACCGCACCATTACCTGGCCCCAGTAGAGGCCAAACCCAGAGTTTCTGACCCCTCACCCCACAAGATGAACGGGGCCACCCGGGCCTCGCTAATGGGCTACTGTAGTCCTTCGGCGAATCGCCGGCAAAAATGAGGGCAGGACGTGCACACAACAGACCAGCGGGTTTGGTGCGAAGTGAATGGCGTGCCTATGCGCCTCGATCTTGGCGAAGCGATTCAACACGCGATGGCCAATGGTGTCTACGAGCCTGAAGAGACACAGTGGGTCAAGACGTTTTTCGGCCCTGGTCGGCTGTTCCTCGATATTGGAGCCAGCTTCGGTTATTACACAACGCTCGCTTGGTCATTGGGTGGCCCGAACGGACGGGTGATAGCGTTCGAGCCAAGTCCCGTAGCCCACCTGGCTCTGAGTGAAACCATAGCTCAGGCTGGTCTTCATACCGTGACGTTGGTCAATGCCGCCGTTGGGAAAGAGGCTGGCGAAACGACGCTCTATCTGCCGAATACCGACGACCTGCATTCTCCTAGCCGCTTTGAGAGTCATCCCGGTCATATACCTATCAAAGTTCCTATTGTTGTGCTGGATGCGTTTTCCCCGCTTCAGCAGTTCGATCATATCGACTTCGTGAAAATCGATGTCGAAGGCTCGGAGCCAGATGTCATAGACGGCATGCGCAGCTTGATAGACTCTGGAAGAGTTCACCGGATACTGTGCGAATTTAATTCTTGGTGGCTGCACGCTAACGCATCGTCACACGAGGCTCTTTTAGAGAAGTTTATGGATTTTGGCTTTGAGATCGAGTCTCAGACCATTTTGTTGCGAGATCTTCCCGCTGTGCCGGGAGAGACATTCAATTTACAAAGCATTCTTTTTCGGTACCGCGGTGTGTAGTAACGTTCAGTGCAACGCGCAGGGTCGGTTCCTGCCAGGTGATCGAAAGCGCCCTATACCGGGACCACCTCTTACGGCCGCCCCATCCCTTTTTGCCAGTACACCGTGATGCCACGGCATCGACGCGGGCTCCCGTCGAAGGTATAGAATCCTCGGCCCAAGCTCACCGAGGTCGAGATGGCGAACGAGACGACGGCACAGGTAAACCCTTCCAAGGATCACAAATCAGAGTTTGACGCGCTGGTCGTCGGTGCCGGGTTTGCCGGTCTTTATCAACTGCATTGTCTGCGCGACCGCCTCGGCCTGTCGGTCAAGGTGCTTGAGGCTGGCGGCGGGGTCGGCGGCACGTGGTACTGGAACCGCTATCCCGGGGCGCGCTGCGACAGCGAAAGCCACGTCTATTGGTACACCTTCTCGCCCGAATTGATGCGCGAATGGGAGTGGTCGGAGCGCTATCCCGGCCAAGCCGAGATTTTGCGCTACCTGAATTTCGTCGCCGACCGGTTCGATCTGAGAAAGGATATCCAGCTCGACACCCGCGTCGTCGCCGCCACCTATGACGCCGCGGCGAACCGCTGGCGGGTCCGCACCGAGGCCGGCCAAACGTTCACCGCCAAGTTCCTGATCACCGCCGTCGGCTGCCTCTCGACCGCGAATGTGCCCAATATTCCGGGGCTCGAGGATTTCGCGGGCGAGTGGTACCACACCGGGCAATGGCCGCATGAAGGCGTCGACTTTACCGGCAAGCGCGTCGGCATGATCGGCACCGGCTCGACCGGCATTCAGGCCGCCCCGGTCATCGCCGCCTCGGCCGAGCACCTGACCGTGTTCCAGCGCACCGCGAATTACTCGGTGCCGGCGCGCAACGCGCCGCTGACCGCGGAATTCCTGCGATACGTCAAGGACAACACCGGCGAAATCCGCGCCATCACCCACGAGACGCTAAACGGCATGGGCTTCCGCATCGAGGAGCGGCTGGCGGTGGAAACGCACCCTGATGACCGCGAGTCGCTCTACGAGGCGGCCTGGGAACGCGGCGGCCTGCAATTCCGCGCCGTGTTCCAGGACATGCTGACCGATAAGAAAGCCAACGACACCGCGGCCGATTTCATCAAGCGCAAAATCCGCTCGATCGTCACCGATCCCGAAAAGGCGGCGATCCTATCGGATATCGATCACCCCTATGCCGCCAAGCGGCCGCCGATCGACACCGATTATTTCGAGACCTACAACCGGCCGAACGTGTCACTGGTCGATCTGCGCCAGGCGCCGATCGAGCGCATCAGCCGCGTCGGCATCCGCACTACCGAGGCGGAATACCCGGTCGATGTCATCGTCTTCGCGACGGGGTTTGACGCGATGACCGGCCCGACGCTACGGATGAATATCAGCGGCCGCGACGGCCTCACCCTGAAGGATGCCTGGGGCGCCGGACCGGTGACCTATCTCGGCTTGCAGGTGGCCGGCTTCCCCAACCTGTTCACGATCACAGGCCCCGGCAGCCCCTCGGTGTTGACCAACATGCCGGTGGCGATTGAGCAGCACGTCGACTGGATCACCGACTGCATCAAATACCTGAACCAAAAGGGGCTCGACCGCGTCGAAGCGCGCGCCGACGCGGCGGACAGATGGGTCGCCGAGGTCAATGAGATGGCCAACAAGACGGTGTTCCCGCTGGCGACGCATTCCTGGTATCTCGGCGCCAACATCCCCGGCAAGCCGCGCGTCTTCATGCCCTATGCCGGCGGCATGGTGCGCTATCGGCAAATCTGTGCCGAGGTCGCGGCGGGCGGCTATGAGGGCTTCACGCTGTCGTGACGGCCCTGACCGGTCGTCGTCGGCGTCGGTAGCGCAGCGTCAGAGCGCCTCGAAATACTGGACCATCCGCTGCCGCTGCGCCGCATTCGGCAGCCGGCCCCGGCCGGCACCCAGGTTGTCGGCCATATGTTCGGGGTTGCGTGTCCCCGGGATGGCGGCGGTAACCGCCTCGTTGCCAAGGACGTATTTCAGAAAGAATTGTCCCCAGGTGGCGGCGTCGAACTCCCGCGCCCACTCGGGCAGCGTCTTGCCCTGGACGGCGCGAAACAGGCTGCTGCGGCCGAGCGGGAGGTTGATCAACGCCGCCACTCCGGATTGCGCCGCCGCCGGCAAAAGCCGATTTTCCGCCTCGCGATCGCGCATCGAGTAGTTGAGCTGGATGAAGTCCGGTTTCTCGTGCCGCATCACGGCCTCAAGCACGTCGTGCTGACTGGTTTCAGAGGTAGTGATGCCGACGTAGCGAATGAGTCCCTGTGCCTTCCAATCGCGAAGCGCCGCCAGGCTCTGCCCGGCCGATCTGACATTATGCACCTGCATCAGGTCGATCTTACTGACGCCGAGACGCTGCAATGATCCCTGCACTCCCGTTTTGCTCAGTTCGTCCGTTTCCAGTTTGGTGGCGATAAACAGTCGCGCTCGCGATCCCGCCTGGGCGATGACCGCGCCAAGCATTTTCTCGGAATCGCCATAATCCGACGCCGTATCGACAATGCTCGCCCCGCCAGTGACGAGTGTGTTGAGGACGGCGCTGAGCGCGGCGCGGCTCGGGGCCGAGTCGGTGAAGTAATCATCGGTGCCAAGCCCCAACACGGGTAATCGCTCACCGGTGCTCGGGATCTCCCGAGCGATGAGCGGGGCTTCCGCCGCCGCCCCTGCTCGTCCAAACGGCAGCATGCCAATCGCACCAGCCAGCGCCAGCGCATGCCGCCGCGTGAGGCTATTCGTCTCATGCCGTGCTTGCAATTTCCGCCTCGATCAATCTTTAAACCTCGACGGAGATTATGCGAGGGACGCACCCCTTCCGTGCCGCCGTTTTAGCTATAATCGCCAAAAAGGGGACGATCGACGATTGATATCGATTGCCGATAGGCTGGCGGCTCGGGTACCTGCTTGGGATGGTGTGCTGTCCGCGCCTCCAGGCGGTCATCGAGGTGAAGACACATCGGGATCGCGCTCGCAATTTGCTCCAGGGACGCCATGGCAACGATAAGTCTGTACGAGGAACTCCTTGGTCTCTTCCGCCGCTTCGCCGAAAACGGCGGCGAGGCACCCGAGAACCGACCGGTGATCGACATCTGGCGAACCGTGCTCGGCGCCGAAGATCAGACCGTTCTGCGAGTTCTGGCGCTGGTTCGCTCAGGCCTTCAACGGGCTCGTGAACAGATAAACCATTCGTCGATTCTCGATGCGGAAGATAAATCCATCGCCGTGGAAGCAATGGATCAGCTTGATGGTTTGATCAATCCGACGCTGTTCCATCGGTCCTTCGCCGATGTTGCCGAGCACGTCTCTCGACCGAAACTCAGCATGCTTGTCCTGCTGGCGAACTCCTTACAGCCGGAGTTCCCCGAACCAAGCATCACCCGGGAGGATGTTGAACACTTCACAGCGCAGGTGGCCAAGCTGCGCGAGGAGGCGCGAAGCTCTAATCACCTCGATCCGGTGTTGAAAAGCCGTCTGGCTGGTCACCTCGACTATATACAATGGTCCATTCGCAGCTTTGAGCTGACCGGCGTCGAGGCTTTATATGCCGCGTTCGGTCCCGCCCTGCTCTTCCTGCGGCATGAGGTATCGCGGGCGCGCGGCAGTGGCGATCTCGCGACCGACCCGCGCAACGTCATCGGCAAACAGCTCGAAGACCTGTTCCGGCACCTTATGAGAAAGCTCGACCACCAAACCGGCCAGACTACTCAGCCGTCGGAGCCATGAAACGCTGACTATCCAGCTATCCTGCCATCCGTAAAGGCCTGCCGGTTTCAACTTTCGGCGGGTCCATCCCGAACGATCCCACCATCCGAAGATAGCGGCTGCGGCAACACCATGCATCCGCGATACTTGCGTGCTCATTAACACAAGGGAGACTCACAGATGCGTCACGTCATTGCTGTTGCGGCCGCGATGTTGCTGAGCGGCACGGCAGCCTTCGCGGCTGATGTAGGCGGGAACTACAAGGTAGCAGGCACCAATTTCGATGGGTCCGCCTACAGCGGCACAGCGACGATCTCGCCGAGCAGCAATTCGACCTGCCGTATTCAGTGGCAGACCGCCGGCACCAGCTCGAGCGGCTTCTGCATGCTCGCCAACAACTCGCTGGCCGCAGCGTACAAGCTCAACGACTCAGTCGGGCTGGTGCTCTACGAGCTGCAATCCGACGGCACCTTGAAGGGTTTCTGGACAATCGCCGACAAGGAAGGTGCGGGCACCGAGACCCTGACCCCGGATAAATAAGGCCGGCAATCTCGCCAATCCAAGCGGCTTCGCTATAGTGCCGGGTATGCAGAATACCCGGCTGGCGATGCTCGACCACGATCTCGGCCCCGAGATCGACATGCTGCGCAACACCGTGCGCGACTTTGCCGACGCGCAAATCGCACCGATCGCCGCGGAGATCGACCGGACCGATCGCTTTCCGGTCGAGCTCTGGCCCGCGATGGGCGAACTCGGCTTGCACGGCATCACGGTGGAAGAAGAATATGGCGGCGTCGGTATGGGCTATCTTGCCCACTGCGTCGCCATGGAGGAGCTGAGCCGTGCCTCGGCGTCCGTCGGACTCAGCTACGGTGCTCATTCAAATCTCTGCATTAACCAGGTCCGCCGCAACGGCAGCGAGGCGCAGAAGCGCAAGTACCTGCCCGATCTGATCTCGGGCAAGCATGTCGGCGCCCTGGCGATGAGCGAACCCGGTGCCGGCTCCGATGTCGTGTCGATGCGGCTGCGGGCCGAGAGGAAAGGCGACCGGTATATCCTCAACGGCTCCAAGTTCTGGATCACCAACGGCCACGTCGCCGACACGCTGGTGGTTTACGCCAAGACGCGGCCTGATGCCGGCGCGCGCGGCATTACCGCGTTTCTGATCGAGAAAGGCTTCACGGGGTTTCGCCCAGCGCAGAAGCTCGACAAGCTCGGGATGCGCGGCTCGCCAACCTCCGAACTGGTGTTCGAGGATTGTGAGGTCCCGGCCGAAAACGTGCTCGGCACACTCGATGAAGGCGTGCGGGTCTTGATGAGCGGCCTCGATTTCGAGCGTGCCGTACTGGCAGCAGGGCCGCTCGGCATCATGCAATCGGCGCTTGACGTGGTGATCCCCTACGTTCACGATCGCAAGCAGTTCGGCCAGCCGATCGGCGAGTTTCAACTGATCCAGGGCAAGCTCGCCGACATGTATGCCACCTTCAGCGCCTGCCGCTCCTACGTCTATGCGGTCGCGCGCGCCTGCGACCGCGGCCAGACGACCCGCAAGGATGCCGCCGGTGCGATCCTCTATGCGGCCGAGAAAGCGACCCTGATCGCACTTGACGCGGTGCAGATCCTGGGTGGCAACGGCTATATCAACGACTATCCGACCGGCCGCCTGCTGCGCGACGCCAAGCTTTACGAGATCGGCGCCGGCACATCGGAAATCCGCCGCATGCTGATCGGCCGCGAGATTTTTGCCGAGACCGCGTAACGCGGAACACCGGCCATCAGGCCTCGCCATCCCACGGTAGCGCACGAATGGGCTGACCCCGCAGACGCGCCAGCAATTCAGCGGCGGTCGCGCCGAAGAGCGGATGTCGCCAGCCCGGTGCGATATCGGCCAAAGGCGCCAAGACAAAACGGCGCTCATGCAGGCGGGGATGCGGCAGGGTCAGCTGGGCCGTCTGGTGTCGACGTCCGTCGTAGTCGAGCAGGTCGAGGTCCAGGGTCCGTGCGGCGTTTGCGACGGATCGGCGCCGCCCGAACTTTGCCTCCAGCGTCAGCAACGCCGCGAGAAGCGCCGGCGGGTCGCAGTCTGACGCTACTTCGCACACCCCATTGATGAACCAGGGCTGATCCGATACGGGTACCGGCGCGGACTCGTACCAGCGCGAGCACTGGACCACGCGCGCGCCGATGTCTGGCAGGCAAGCCAGGGCGGCCTCGGCGGTCTGCAGCGGCGACTCACTACCGGGTGCCGCCAGATTACTGCCGATGCCAACCAGGATCATAAACCCCGCTCCCACAAAAGCTCCGACGCTCGATGCTTGACGGCCGGGCCGAAGACCCCAAGTATCGCCGAGTCTTTGATGGTCGGAGTAGTACATGATTTTTTATCCTGGGGAACGCATTGCCCTATTTATTGATGGAGCTAATTTATATTCGGCGGCGCGCGGTCTCGGCTTTGATATTGATTACAAGCGCCTTTTGGAGATGTTTCGGGCCAAAGGGCGTCTGATCCGCGCCTTTTACTACACGGCACTGATCGACGATCAGGAGTATTCGCCGATCCGGCCGCTGATCGATTGGCTCGATTACAACGGCTATACAATGGTAACCAAGCCGACCAAGGAGTTCACCGACTCGATGGGTCGACGCCGCATCAAAGGTAACATGGATATCGAACTGGCGATCGACATGCTGGAGATGGCGCAGCATATCGATCATGCGGTGCTGTTTTCCGGCGACGGCGATTTCCGCCGCCTGGTCGAGGCGGTGCAGCGGCGAGGCGTGCGGGTGTCGGTTGTATCCACCCTGCGGTCATCGCCGCCGATGGCATCAGACGATCTGCGCCGCCAGGCCGACAGCTTTGTCGAATTGCAGGAGCTCGGGCCGAGTATCTCGCGACATCATCATCAGCAGCGGGATGATTCCAGCCGGGTTCGCGATGAAATTGCTGAGACGGTGTGAGCGCCGCACTTCTCGCGGTCGCGACCGCGCCTGATCCGAACTGCCGCCTGTGCCCTCGCTTGGCGGCGTTCCGCGATCTGCAGCGCGAAGCGCATGCCGAATGGTTCAATGCACCGGTACCCTCTTTTGGTGATACGTCGCCCACCCTGCTGATCGTCGGGTTGGCTCCGGGGCTACGCGGCGCCAACCGCACCGGCCGGCCATTTACCGGTGATTACGCCGGCGACCTGCTGTACCGGACATTGCTGAAATTCGGCCTTGCCACCGGACGATATGACGCGACGCCGGATGATGGTCTGGTGCTGCGCGCCACGCGCGTGACCAACGCGGTGCGATGCGTGCCACCGCAGAACAGGCCGGAGCCGGCGGAGGTTTCGAATTGCCGAGGCTTTCTGGCGGCCGAACTGGCCGCCTTGCCGGGCATTCGCGCGATCCTCGCCTTAGGTGCCATTGCGCATCAGGCGGTGCTGGCGGCGTATGCGCTGCGCCGGTCATCCTGCAAATTCGCGCACGGCGCCGTACACGAATTGCCGAACGGCGTCGTGTTGGCCGACAGCTACCATTGCTCGCGCCTCAACACCAACACCGGCAGGTTGACGGAAGCGATGTTCGAGGCGGTGATTGCCAGTCTGACCGAGCGCGTCGCGGCATCTTGAGCGCGACCTAGACTAACGATGCGGCTCTGCGCGGTGGATATCCGCCGGGTTGAGCGGTCGCTCGACGGCATTCCACGTCGAGAAGCCGATTACGGTAAGCCAGATGGCAAGGGCCGCCAAGGCAGACCCGCGGCGCCATTGTGGCCGGTTCATAACGGGCAGCCGCTCGATCCAATACGCGTGAACGATGCCGGCTACGATCAGGATCAGCTTGGGCAGAAACATCGTGTGCAATCCGACACCAATCGGATCGTACAGAAACAGCGCCACGCCGGTCAGCACCGTCACCACAAAGGCGGTGTTCATCAGCACAAAGACCGGCCGCCGCATCAAATCCATCGAGGATTTCGGGAAGAAGCCGAGGCGACGGACCTCGATCAGTAGCAACAGCCCGAGAAATCCGGCCATTCCGGCCAGATGCAGAAAGCGGGTCGCGCCATAGATCGGGCGCACGCCATAGAACCAGAGGCGCAGGCTGCTGGTCGCCAGCGCCGCTAGCAACCCGATCGGTAGGTAGATACCGCCCTGCCCATATACATCCGGCACGCCCGACCCTCCTTCTGAGTTGCGACCGAGCACCGTTGACTCGACCATTACGCACGTGCGAATGAGAATGTCTCGCATCAATAATGACTCGCACTCTCATGATCAAGACCACCTGCGCTCTCACTTTCCTCTGCTGCTTGGCGTCGCTACCCGCGGGCGCGACACCCTCGCTCCCCGCATCGGCGTCCGTGCCGCTCGGCGTGACACAGGTCGACGCCGCTTTTGGCAACGCCGCCAGCGATGCTGATTTTCTGTTCAGGCTGGGGATGCTGGAGGGTCACCTGCTGGTCGGCCACGAATTGATGCAGGCGCATCAGGACGCGCTCGCCGTGCCGCATTTTGGGCACCCCGTTCGCGAGCTGTACGACGACATCTCAAATTATCTGAAATCGAGGAACTTCCCGGCCTTCGATGGACAACTGGCAGCCCTCGAAGCCGCGGTCGCGGCAGCGCCGCAGGCGCCTGATACTGAAGCGAAATACCAGAGCGCTCTTGCGACGGTGCGCAAAGCGCGCGATATCGCGCCAGCCGAATTGCGCGCCTCATTGCCGGAGATGATCCGCGTCTGTTCCAATACGATCGACGCCGCTTCCGGCGAGTTCGGCGAGTCATTGGAGCGCGGACGCGTCGCGGTGCTGGTGGAATACCACGATAGCCGCGGCTTTCTCGACTATGTCGCCTGGCAGCTGGCGCAACTCAAGACAGCCCATCCCACGCCGGCAGCCCAGGCGAGCCTCGATCAGCTCACGCAGGTGCTGGCCAAGGCGCAGTGGATCGTCGGCGACCTGATGCCGGCGCCGACACCCCGCGCCTCGGTCGGGACCTACCGCGCTATCGCGTCCGAGGCGACCTCGATCGCCAACCAGATAACCGCCGCGAAGTAGCGCCTCTTCAAAGGAAACGATCTCATGCAACGCTCTCGGGGCATCCTGGGGGCGGCGGTCTCACTCGCCCTGGCGACGAGCCCGGCGTTCGCCCAACGCGCCGTCGAAACACCCAGCGCGGACACCGCTGCACCCACGGGCGAAATACCCGTTCCGCCCAGCGGCATGCCGACCAGCATCTGCGGTCCAGATATCATCTGCGGCGGCGAGCTTACCAATCAGGCCCAGGCAATCGTGAATTCCAATCCGCGCACGCATGTCGGCGTGGCCGACGATAGCAATCTCGACCTCTACGCCAACTATTCGAATTGGCTGTCGCTTTACAGCACGTTCAAGTTCGAGCGCGCCCGCGACGACAACCTCGATTCCTACTACAGCCAACGCAACGCCTTCTTCCGCAGCGAGGCGCTGACCTTGCCCCAGCTTTTCGCAGCAATCCGGCCGGCTCCAGGCCTGACCGTGTATGGCGGCAAGATCCATCCGAACTTCGGCTCCGCCTACGATCAGGAGCCCAGCATTTTCTACAATTTCGGCAACGACTATGAACAGGATGAGCGGATCGGCGTCGGCGCGGAATATCTCCTGCCGGAGGCACTCGGTCACCGCCTGCGCCTGTCCGTGGAAAGCTTTTTTCTCGACACCAGTCCGCTGTCGAATTCGGTATTCTCGCGACCCAAGATCGGCGATTTCGACCCGACGGCGCGGCCGTACCGCTTTACCCTCGGCCAGTTCGGGCCGTCAAATACCGAAAGCCTGTCGAGCTATACGGTCGCCCTGCGCGGCGGCGAGGCTGAACGCGGCCTGACCTGGCAAGCGTCGTTCACCAAGGAAGCGACGGATGACCCTACCGCCAAGCCGGAATACGGCGAGTCGATCAGTGCCATGTACGACCCGACCGGAGATGGCATGCGGTTGGGCGACCGCTTAGGGCTGACCCCCTTTCTCGAGTACACGCACTTCAATAATTTCGCCAACACGCCCGACATGGAGCGTCACTACCTGATCGGCGGCTTGCAGTTCACCTATGTACGCTGGCAACTGGTATTCGCCGGCGGCGTGCGGCGAAGCATTGACCCCGCCAACCCTTCCGGTCAGGCCTACAGCAACGCGCTTGCATTGCAGGAGACGCATTCCTGGGATCATCAGGAAAACGTCTCCCTGAGCTACACCTTCCCGTTTGCGATTTCGTATAACTTCACCGTCGGTGGCGGTGTCAATCACACTGTGATCGCCGGCAGAGACAGCTGGAGCTTCGGCCCCTCCGCGCAACTCAGCGTGAAATTCTAAGGCGAGCCGCATCTGGTCGGAACGCTCCAATTCAGCACCTCCCCCCGGGGCTCGGCCCGGGGGTTCCTGCTTCGGACGCACGCTATTCCGCCGCCTGCCGCATGGCTTGCGCGCTTTCGAGATAATCGATGATGCGCTCCGGATCGGTTTCGCCATACGGGTCTTCGTCGGTTCCGCGGTCATTTATGCCTGGCTCCTCGAACCACGCCTCGACCACTCCGTCATTGACGACCATCGCATAGCGCCAGCTGCGAAAGCCAAAGCCGAGATGCTCCTTGTTGACCAGCATCCCCATGCGACGCGTGAAATCGCCATTGCCGTCCGGCAGGTACTTGACGTTCTTGATGCCGAGGCTGCGCGCCCAGTTGTGCATCACAAAGGCATCGTTGACGCTGATGCAGTAAACCTCATCGACTCCCAGGTCGTGCATGCGGGCGTAGGCTAGATCGTAGGCTGGGCACTGCTTGCTGGTGCAGGTCGGGGTAAAGGCGCCAGGGAGCGAAAAGACGACGATCCGTCTGCCGCGAAACACATCGGCGCTCTGAACGTCCTGCCAGCGATAGGGGTTCGGTCCGGGCACGCTCTCATCACGCACGCGGGTTCTGAAAACAATATTGTCGGGAACTCGTTGAGGTTTCATCGGTCGCTCCTGCTTTTTAGAATTATTCTAATATAGAGCGACTGCAAGCTCCGCCAAGGCGCATTCGGCTCAGGCGAGCCGAATGGCCAGCGGTTTAGCTGCGGCATAATGGCTCGCCCAGAGGCTTACGATCAGCCGTTCGTCGCGTGCTATGGGCCGCGCGCCCAGGCTTGCCGCGCAAGCGCTGCGTGGCTATTCTCCGGGTTAATTAAACAAACGCAATGAACGCTAGGGAGGTATTAAATGAGCTCATTCTCGGCCACGACACTGCCCTGGTGGAAGGAACCCACCAAAGACCAGTGGTACGCGTTTATCGCGGCGTGGCTGGGGTGGACCCTCGATGCGTTTGATTTCACCGTCTTTCTGTTTCTGCTTGTCCCGATCGCTAAGGAATTCAACGCCGACCTGACCCTCGTCGTGCTGGTCGGCTCGCTGACGCTGTGGATGCGCTTTTTCGGCGCCATCGCCGCCGGATGGATGGCCGACCGCATGGGCCGTCGCGCGCCGTTGATGATTTCGATCCTGTGGTACTCGTTTTGTAACTTCATCGCTGGCTTTTCCCCGACCTTCATGTTCCTGCTGGTGTTCCGCACCCTGCTCGGCATCGGGATGGGGGCGGAGTGGCCGGCAGGCGCCGCGCTGGCGGTCGAAACCTGGCCGATGCGGTCGCGCGGGCTGATGGCCAGCGTGTTGCAGGGCTCCTGGGCGCTCGGCTATCTCGTCGCCGCGGTACTCTACGCCACCGTCTACGATGTGATCGGCTGGCGCGGCATGCTGTGGATGGGCATCCTGCCGGCTCTCGCCGTCGTCTGGATCCGTGTCTATGTCAAGGAACCGGAGATCTGGGTCGAGAACAAGCGCAAGCAAGCCGAGCAGAACACCGAGTTCAAGGTGCCGCTCGCCGCGATCTTCCGCCGCGACGTGATCCTCAACACATTGTCGGCGTGCTGGTGGCTGGCGAGCGCCTTCACCGTCTACTATTCGATCTTCGGTCTCTACGCGACCTACCTCACCAAGGAATTGCATCTGAGCGCCGCGGCGGTCGGCTGGCCGCTCGCCTTCTCGAACGGGCTGACCTTTATCTTCAGCTTTGTCTGGGGCAGCCTCGCGGACAGGATCGGCCGCCGCTGGGCGATGATCATCCCGGCGATCTTCGGGCTGTTCCTCGCCCCGATCTACCTGATGACCAGCGACTACATGACGATGGCGCTCGCCTTCTCGATCCAGGGTGCCTTTGCCGGCGCGATCTACGGCCAGAACCCGAGCTATGCCAATGAGCGCTTCCCGACCGAGATCCGCGCCACGGCGGCCGCCTTCTGCTACCACATCGGCGCGGTGACGGCCGGCTTTGTAACGCCGATCCTGACCTATTTCGCGGTTGAGTATAAAATGGGCTTTGCTCAGCCGATGCTGATCGGCACGACGGTCGGCCTGATCAGCTTCATCATCGCCCTGCTGCTGGGGCCCGAGACCAAGGGCAAAGTCCTGATCTCCGACGTCGAACTCGCCCGCACCCAAGGCGCCGACTAACGTCACACCGCCTCGGCGTGTTCTTAACGCGGCTGTCGAGGCGGTGGCGGCTCACAGCCCTAACTTTCCTCCTGTTGCTCATCGCCGGGACTGGAGCGGGCGCCCAATCGCAAGCCGGCCCAGCGGGTGCGCCGGCGGGGCCCTACAACCAGCAGCAATGGTGGGTACCCATCACGATCAGGGCACCCGGCCCCAACGTTGTGCTGCTGGAAACGGTTGTGTATCGCCCGGTGGGTAACGGCCCCTTCCCGCTGGTGACGATCAATCACGGCAAGCCACGCCGCGGCACATTGCCGGAACGCTCGATGCATCCCGACTACATCGCCGCGGCTAAGTGGTTCGTTGATCGCGGTTTCGTGGTGGCAGTGCCAATGCGGCGCGGCTACGGAGCGTCCCAGGGTAGTCTCGGCGATTTCGCCGGGAACTGCGAAGACCGCGATTACTTCGAGTCGGCCAGACTGACCGCGATCGATATCGAAGGCGTCATCGCGTACATGCAGCGACAAAGCTTTGTCGATCCGAGAAACGTTGTCGTTCTCGGTCATTCATGGGGTGGGCTGGGCGCGCTCGGCGTCGCCTTTGATGGGACGCCTGGGGTGACGGGCATTATTAATTTTGCGGCCGGAGGAAGCTCTGTCGCTCCCGGCCAGATTTGCGGCGGAGAGGACCGGCTCATCGCCGATTTCCGCCGCCTCGGCTCAGGCGGCCATATCCCCGAGATTTGGCTCTACGCCGAGAACGACCATTACTTCGCGCCGCCTTTGGCGCACGCGATGTACGAGGCCTACCGGGCCGTTGCCCGCGCGCCTATCACGTTTGTCGACTTGCCGGCGTTCAACGAGGATGGTCATTTTACAATCATGCGGGGGGACACGGCGATCTGGGGACCGGCGGTTGCTAAGTTTCTTAGCTTCCTGCCATCAAAGAACTGAATACTGGCTCACACGGTCGCTCATGACGGCGCCGATTAACGGCAATGCGCGACGACAAGCCAAATAGGGTCAGGGCTCGGTCTTCGAGGCGCGCGATGGAATCGAAAGACATGCGGCGCAAGCTTGCGACCATCCTGGTCGCGGACGTTGTCGCCTTCAGCCGTCTCACGGCGCAGAACGAGGACTGGACGATCCGCACACTCGGAGAGTTTCGGACCGTCGCCGACGAGATCATCGCGCGCCATGAGGGCCGCATCTTCAATACCGGTGGCGACAGCGTCCTTGCTGAATTCGCGAGCCCGGTTGAGGCCGTGCGCGCAGCGGTCGATTTCCAGGAAGCCGCGCGCTCGCGCAATCTGCTGCAGCCGCGTGACCTCCAATTGCGATTCCGCATCGGCATCAATCTTGGCGATGTGATGGTGCGCGGCGACGACCTGCTGGGAGACGGTGTCAATATTGCGGCGCGCCTTGAAGGACTGGCGGAGCCGGGCGGCATCTGCGTCAGCGGCTCCGTCTGGGACCAGATCAACGGCAAATTGTCAGTCGGTTATGTCGATATCGGGGAACAGGAGGTCAAAAACATCCCGCGGCCGGTGCGTGCCTATCAGTTGCGGGTCGACGCTGGTGAAGGTCCGGTCGCGGTCGAACACCCCGATCCGGGGAAACATGCAGCGGGCGCCACGTTGCCGCCAGCAACGCGGCGGAGAGGCCGCGTGTTCCTTGCGAATGGGATGCTCGCGGGGGGCATTGCGGCAGCTCTCGGTATCGTGCTGATCGTGTGGTGGCAATGGCCGAGGCTAAGTCCGACACTCTCTGTCGCAGGATCGTCGGTTCCTCAGTCGCCTGCAGCTCCCGTTTCATCTCTGCGCGACACTTTGGCATCACGTCTTGCCGCTGCCGCGCCCGGTATGTCGGAGCCGACGCGCCGGGCCGGGGTGGAGGAATTTTTAAGCGCCGCACCTCACCGGGCTTTGTCGGTCTCGCGTGACCCTCCGGGGTTGTGGGTGAGCTGGAGCGTGCTGACTAGCGGCTATGCTCTCGAGCTGAATCTTGAAGGATGTCAGATCAGCTACGGTAGAGCGTGTATTCTGATCGCCCTGGACGACACGATTGAACCGGCACCCGCGGATGGACACTGGGCGCCGCGATATATGCCGAAGGTGCAATACTCCGGCCTCTTCGATCCACTGCAACTGCCGATTGCGTCGCGCCCGCGCCGCGAACAGCGCGATATTGCTGATTACCGTTCGACGCCGCCTCCCAAGGCTATTGCCTTGCATCCGCGAAATTCGAGAATCTTCGTCGTTGCTGAGGGACCGACGCAGCGTGCCGCCGAGGAAAAGGCACTCAAAGCCTGCAACGAGGATCCCGAGCGTAACGGCAAGCTTGGAGAATGCCTGCTCTACGCCGTCGCCGACCGCGTCGTGCTGCCGCTGCGGCTGAAAGAGCCATTAACGGCGGCTTCGCCATAAAGATGAAAGAGGTTCCACTGCTCTATTCCTCCATGGTGTGATTATCGATGTCGACCGGCTATGAGGGTCGCTGCCGCTCCACGTGCGAATCCGGTTCATCGCGGGCTCGCGGACTCCACCACCGTGCGCCAATGCCTCAACCCATTGGGAGCGACGCAGTTAGCGCATTATGCGCGAGCCCGGCTCTTGCCATCCGGCCACCCGATTGCCGATAACGCTGCGACCCCACCGGCCCTAGCCGGGGAGACCCCTGCCGTGGCGCTGTTCCCGATGAGCGAAGTTGATCGATCGACCGGATT
>JAFAYW010000146.1 GCA_019240125.1 Alphaproteobacteria bacterium | reverse complement strand
ACGCGGTGCGGAGCACTCGGCGCGGCGATCGGCATCTGACAGCTCCCAAACGATTCTATCTAGAGCGTGAATTCGTTTACCGGCCGATTCGATCCCGTGAAGGGCGCAAAAAAATTAAATAAATGTTTAATGTGATTAACCTTTAATCAACCCTGCAGGGACTGCGCCTCGGAGAGACATGTTGCTCACAAAAAAGCCGCCTCGCAGAGGCGCGCTGACAGCGTGATCAGCACGTGAATTAGGTCGCTTGATCCTCCATGGCGAGCGATCGGAGCCTCGAGGCCACGGTCGATCAGGGTCTGCGCGCAAGTGCGCCGGAAAGTCGCATTTTGTGCACTGGGAGAGGGAAATGACTGGGAGAATGCACTGCAACAAGATCATCGACCTCCTTAAGCATGGCAAGCCGGTTTTCAGCACCAGCGGTCCCTAACGGCAGCCTGGAAGACCTTACCTACATTGCTGATGCCGACTACGATGCAGTCGTTATTGAAATGCAGCACGGATTTAGCTTCTCGACATCGCGAACTTCCCTTCAAGCACTGCTGAACCGGACAAGGATTGCCGAGAGAGAGGCAAGCCTGCAACCCGATGTGGTGCCGTTCGTCCGGAATCCTCCGAACGCCTGCGAGCGCAACCAGTGGGTGATTAAGCAGGCGCTCGACGCTGGGGTGTACGGCCTGGTGTTGCCCCGCTTTGCGGCGTCTTAGGGCTGCTTACTGCGGCATAAACAATCAAACTCTGGAATGCGGGATTGCCCTTTGCTCCGTTCCACTACGTCGCGGAGGCGTGCACCCAACCGTTCCAATAGGACGGTTGCCGACGCAGTCTCGATCGGACGCTTCGAGGAATGACCCAAGATGCGGACGCCGTGAGAGGCTGATCATGGGTTTATACTCTTCGTGTCGGTTAGTAACGCCCGGCGATCGCGCGCAGGTGATATAAAAACAGTCAAATCGATACATTAGCAAGTGCTGGGGCAGGGGCGACTCTCGTATTCACGGCGGTTTCCACAGTGGAGTTGACCCCGTCAAACCGGACACGCAACGGGTTGGGAAAGAATGTACTCGCGGGGTGATCGGTAGCCCAATCGGGAATGCGGGTGAACGGTGTTGTACAACGCGGCGTGGCAACGCCCACAGGACCAAGATTTCGGAAGAGCGCGAGGTTCTTTATCGGTGGCATCCTTGGGCCGGCGACATCGTCAGGGTCCATGAGGCGGTCGAGAAGGTAGGCGGGACCGTCCTCCGCTGTTCCCGAGAGAGTGGCGCGGGTGATCGCTGGTTGGAGCTGCCCGCCTGGATGTTTGACCGCAGCAGGTGCATCGCGATACGGCTCACCTCCGAGCCGGTTGCCGAGTTTGCTGCATTAGCCACGCTACAAGAACTGCTCGCCATCGCGTCAGGCGAGACCGCTTTGTCATCGAATACCCCCGTTTCGAGCCCAGCAAGAAAGGCTCGTAACCAGAACTGGGGTACGGATGATGCGACGCGCGAGACTTCAGCAACTCGACCTGTTCGGCGAGTGGGCGCCGATAATCGACGATTGGCGAGCTCCAGCCTGGCAAGCACTGCCGGAAGAGACGCGGCAGGTGCTGACGGGACTAATATCGAGGCTCCTACTCGCCCACGGCGGCGGCCTCGAACACCGTCCGTTCCGGACGGAGGCAGGCGATGATGTCTGACAAGATTCGGCAGCATCATTTGGACCGCCGTGCGATTCTTTACGTGCGGCAGTCGTCGACCCATCAGGTGTTGCACAATCGCGAGAGCCGGACCCTGCAATACGCGATGCGCGAACGCCTGACTGCTCTCGGCTGGTCCGAGATCGAAGTCGTTGACGACGATCTCGGTCGTTCCGCCGCCGGCGGCGTCATTCGCGCCGGCTTCGAGCGGATGGTCGCGGAGGTTTGTCTCGGCAAAGTAGGCGCGGTTGCTGCCCGGGAGGTCTCGCGCTTTGCTCGCAATAGCCGTGACTGGCAGCGGTTGATCGAGATGTGCCGGGTGGTCGACACAGTGCTGATCGACCAGGAGACGGTTTACCTGCCGCGGCAGGGCGATGATCGGCTTCTTCTCGGTCTCAAGGGCAGCCTCAACGAGTATGAGCTCGATCTTCTGCGGCAGCGCTCGCTTTTCGCCCGCTACGAGAAGGCGCGTCGCGGCGAGTTGGTCGTGGCTGCCCCTGTCGGTTTCGTCAAGGCTGGCGACCGGCTGGAGAAGGATCCAGATCGCCGCGTGCAGGAGGCAATCCGTCTGGTCTTCGCCAAGGTGGCGGAACTGGGCAGCGCACGGCAGGCGCTTCTGTGGTTCCACGAGCATAGCCTCGACTTGCCTGCCCGACGCGGCAACGGCGAGGTCACCTGGCGTCGGCCATGCTATGCGACGATCCACCGGATGGTTACGAACCCGATTTACGGTGGTGCCTATGCCTATGGTAGAACCGCCGCAGTAACTCGGTACAGCGGCCCGGCTGTCGGGACCAGGAGCCGTCGCAAGCCCCGCGAGGAATGGCTGGCGCTGAAGCCCGGGGCACACGAAGGTTACCTTGACTGGGAGCGTGCGGAGGCGATCCGCCGGATGGTGAGCGAGAACATCCCGACGAGCCGGCACCATGGGGCACCCAAACACGGCGATGCTTTGCTCGCCGGGCTCGTTCGTTGCCGCCGCTGCGGACGCAAGCTGACGGTCCGCTACACCGGCACACAACATAATATCCCGCGCTATGCCTGCCATCGGGGGTTGCTTGATAACGGCGAGCCTCGTTGCATCGCCTTTGGCGGATTGCGGGTAGATGACGCCATCGAAGCCGCATTGCTCCAGGTCGTCGGGCCAGGCACCGTCGCCGCCGCAACGGTGGCCGAAGCGGAAGCAGCCACGCGACGCGATCAGGTCGGCGAGGCGCTGTTGCGGGATCTCGAAGCTGCCCGCTATGCCGCCGACCGGGCATTCCGCCAGTACGATGCGACCGATCCCGCCAATCGGCTGGTGGCGGCGGAATTGGAGACGCGCTGGAACCGGGCGCTGCTAAAGGTCGCCGAGGTTGAGGCGAGGATCGCCGAACACGACGCGGCGATAACGCCAGGCTACGGGGTTCCGTCCCCCTCGCTCGCAGCGCTGGCCGATGATCTGAGCGCGGTCTGGTCCGCCTCGACCACCGATGCGAGGCTCAAGAAGCGCATCGTTCGCACGGTGATCCAAGAGGTGATCGCTGACATCGATGCCGATGCCGCAGAAATAGTGCTCGTCATCCATTGGGTGGGTGGTGCCCATACGCAGCTCCGCCTGCCGCGCCGACGGCGTGGTCAGCGCAACAGAACCGCGCCCGATATTATCGATGCCGTCCGGCAGCTAGTCCTCATCGCCAATGATGACCTGATCGCCGGGCTACTGAATCGAAACAAACTGACGACTGGCAATGGCAACCGATGGACCCGTGAGCGGGTGACCTCTCTACGGTCACATCAAAAAATCCCGGTCTATCGTACCGCTGAAAACGGTGCCGAACCTTGGCTCAATCTCACTAGGGCTGCTGCCTATCTCGGCGTCAGTCCCAAGACGCTGCGTCTTGCCGCTGAAAGTGATGACATCCAGGCAATGCATCCGCTTCCCGAAGGTCCCTGGCTCTTCAGCCGCGCTGCTCTCGACGAGCCCGCCGCCCGAGCCCTTGTCGAACGCGCGCGGCACTCCACCAAATACCCCGCAAAACTAAAAAATCTTCAGGAAGATCTATTCTCTTCAACGGCATAGACAGATGGGTGTTGTGATGCAGGATTGTAGTCCTCCATCCAGCTATCGATGAGAGAGAGCGCAGTAGCGGCATCCGGGATCGGCGTGACCCGGACATAGTCTCGCTTGAAGGTCTTCACGAAGGCCTCGGCCATGCCGTTGCTTTCCGGGCTTTCGACCGGGGTGAAGCACGGCACCAAGTTGAGCGCCAAGGCGATCTCGATGGTTTTGTAAGCGGCGAAGATCGAGCCATTATCGGACAGCCACTGCACCGGATACGGGGCGCGCAGCTCGCCGAAACGCTGCTCGACGGAACGCACCATCATGTCTCGGATCATCTCCCCTGAGATGCCGGCGGTGGTGGCGACGCAGGAGATCACCTCGCGGTCGTGGCAATCGAGGGCGAAGGCGACACGCACCAGGTCACCATTCCAGCTGGTGAACTCCAGTGCATCCGAGCACCAGCGACAATTCGAGCGGATCGTCGCCACCTGGCCGTCATGCTCTCGTGGCCGCCGGCGGCCGGTATGGCGTTCGAGCAAGAGACCATGCTTCTTCATCAGCCGATAGATGCGCTTGGCATTGACGGGGGCCAAACCGCCGGATCGCCGCTCGCGCTTTAATAGCGCGGCGATCCGCCGGTACCCGTAGGTTGGTCGCTCGTCGACAAGGCGGCGGATTGCGCCAGCGAGTTCGGCATCGCCGGTGCGGTCCTGCGGGCCGCGGCGCGCTCTGCCGCCGTCACGGCGTTCGATCACGTTAGAGCGTGCGACGCCCAGCGTCTGGGTAACCGCCTTCACCGGATATCTCCGGGACGCGGCGAGTGCGACAGCAAGATCGGTTTTTTTGCCCGCGCAAGGTCGAGCGCGTCCTTGAGGATCTCAACTTCCATAGTCTTGCGGCCAAGCAGCCGTTCCAGTTCCCGCACGCGTTCTTCGAGCCGGCGAGCTTCCGAAGCCGCGACCACCTCGTCATCGGTGCGCACGGCTTCCTTGCCGCCTTCGCTCATCAACTGCCTCCAGCGGAATACCAGGCTCGGCGACAGCCCGTGCCGGCGGGCAACATAGCTGACCGACATGCCGGGCTGCATCGTCTCGGCAACCACGGCCAGCTTCAACTCGGTCGGAAAACGCCGCCGTCGGGCGACGCCGGTGATCACTTCAACCTTCGAAAACGTGTCGGACATAGGCGTATGATGGGGTGGACGCCCCCCGACGGTTCTGTACCAGACTGACCGAACCGCTTGAACGGGGGAACAGAACCATGGAAACGATCTGCACCATCGGACTGGATATCGCGAAGCATGCGTTCCAGGTCCATGCGGCGACGGCATCTGGCCACGTCGTGTTACAGAAGAAGTTGAGGCGCCAACAAGTGCTGAGTTTCTTCTCGGCGATTCCTCGATGCACAGTGGCTATGGAGGCTTGCGCGGGAAGCCATTATTGGGGTCGGGAATTTGAGCGGATCGGCCACCAGGTTAAATTGATTGCTCCAGCCTATGTCCGGCCGTTCGTCAAACGCCAAAAGAACGACGCAGCCGATGCTGAGGCAATTTGTGAAGCCGCTCAACGCCCGACAATGCGGTTCGTGGGTGTGAAGACCGAGGATGCACAGGCCGCAGCCATCTTGTTCCGAGCGCGAGACCTGCTGGTGCGGCAACGCACGCAAATCATAAATGCGTTGCGCGGGCATCTGATGGAATTCGGGATCATTGTCGCCAAGGGGCGCCAGAATGTAGTCAAGCTCATAAAGCTGATAAACGAGTCTGATGACACGTTGCCGCCAGGTGCGCGTCCGGTTCTGGCACTGCTGGTCGAGCAGCTGCGCGCGATCGACATGCAGGTTGCCCGGCTCGATCGCGAGATGATCGAACGAGCTAAAGAGAACGGGATCACTCGTCGACTTATGACAATCCCCGGCGTCGGTGCGGTGACTGCGGCAGCGATTACCGCACTCGCTCCCGCCGCGGCGACGTTTCGGCGAGGCCGAGATTTTGCCGCATGGATCGGTCTGACACCGCTACAACGGTCAACTGGCGGGAAAGAACGCCTCGGCCGGATATCGCGAATGGGTGATCGTACGATCCGTCGTCTGTTGATCATTGGGGCCAGTGCGGTCGCCCGCTGGGCCGTGCGCAACGGCACGCCAGCCGGTTCATGGCTTGCGCAGATGATAGCCCGCAAGCCGCCAATGCTGCTGCGTGTGGCACTCGCCAACAAGATGGCACGCACAGTGTGGGCTTTACTCGCTCATGGAGGAATTTATCGAGCTCCGGTCGCGGCCGTATAGGGCGCGATCTGAGGCCGCCGGAGGAGTGGGAGGTCAACGGGAAGTAAGGCGCAACGGTCGAGAGACGCGGTCGGAAAAACCAGAGCCTAGGCAAGTGCCTTGAGCACGCGAGTATGTGTTGGATCCGATCGGCGTATCCCATACGGGCCCGCGGCACGTCGTTGGCCGCATTCAGAGGCCGGACACATGCCAGCACCCGACAACGCGCCATTCGATCTCGGAAAACCTCTTGCACCCCACGGGGCGTCCACACATGCCTAGGCTTATCCCTAGGCCCTCCGGATCAGCGCCCGTGTCCGGTCAAAACGGGGTGCGCTCCACACGGCGACGGCAACTTAGTCAGCCGTAGCTCAAATCTTCCTTTGAAACCCGATCGCGCACTAAAAGAAATAGCGCAGATTCACGGTCATTTCATATCCTGCGTATCATCGCGATGCGCTCGCTAGCGTTTCGGGTTAATCCAGCGTCAAATCGACCCGCGCCGCGAAACCCAAGCCGTAGGCATTGGCAGCCTCTCTTGGGATGGATTACCTCTATGTTGGTAGATGTTAGGTTCGTCAGCACGTTGGGATCACATCGATTTTAAGTAATTCTTATCAGATAGGGGATTGTGCGCATTTTCTTAACTGCTATTACATAAGAAGATTTATGGTTAACAGCGAAAGGTCGCGCACATTGACTGGTAATGGTACGACATTGACGCCCCATCTCCCCTCGAAGTCAGCTGAATTTCTTCAACCCCGGATTGCGATCATCGACGGTGATGAAGCGGTTCTAGATGCCCTGCGATTTCTATTTGAGGCCCATGATTTTTCCGTCTCAGTGTACGCGAGCGGGGCAGCGTTCCTGGCGGAGCCGTCGAGCATCGCGCTCCTGATCATGGATCAAGCGTTGCCGGATGCCGGTGGTTTACAGGTCATCAGGCAGTTTCGAAGGGCCGTGGGCGCGACAGTGCCGATTGTGCTGTTCAGCAAGGCTTCTGATCCAGAGATTGAGGCGCGAGCTGCGGATTTGGGTGTTACTCGCGTCTTATACAAACCAGGCGTTTCGGATCTGATGGAGGCTGTGCATAGCGTAATGGCCAAAAACGCCGCTTGATTCCGCGCCGTAACACGAAGGCGCCGGCATTGAGTGCGAGGCGGTTGCCGCAGCATACCGCGCACCTTTACCGGAGGGCGATGCGGGATTGATCGCAGCGGTACAGCGGTGGCATGACATGCAGCCTCGCATGCGTCTCTCCGACCGGGGGTTCAATGTCACCGTTGACAATGAATGCGAGATCATCGAGCCGATCGCATACGAGGCGGAGAACGAGCTGTCCGACCGGATAGAGGAAACGCCCGCTCAAGGGCTGCCCGGAGTGCTCATCAAGCTTCGCTTTCTGGCCGGGAAGCGCGGCATTTTTGCCGACGAATACGTGGATATCTTCGGCCAACTGGCTGAGGTAGTCGCCGTTGCCTGCCACCAGCGCGGCTGGCACACTGGACGGTGAAGGCGTAGGGTAAGACTGCTTGGGGCTGGCGGATTCCATCCCCGGGCGATCGTGGAACTTGCCCCGGTCTCCGGCCGGGGCTTCTTTTTCGTTCCGGGAATCCCTCCGTTACAATTCTTCACGTTTTGCGAGTTCACATACAGCAGCGCATTACACTGTGCCGCTAACATGGTCAGTCCTATTCGCCTGAAGAGCGGGGTAGCTGGCGATGCCAGAGTTCAACACGCTCCTCCAAGCGGAAATCCCCAAGCTGCGCCGGTATGCGCGGGTACTATGTCGCGCTAACCCAGCACGGGCCGACGACCTGGTGCACGACACGCTGGTGCGTGGCCTTGAAAAGCAGCATCTCTGGCAGCCCGGCACCAATCTGCGCAGTTGGCTCTTCACCATTATGCACAACCTCAACGTCAACGAAGTGCGCACCTCCGTGAGATGGGAGGAAGTTGTCGGCGATGACGTTCTCGTTCGGCTCAGCGCCAACACGGACGCGGAATCCTCGCGCAAGTTGATGGAGTTGGATCGCGCCCTAAGGAGACTCCCGGAGGAAATGCGGCAGGTTATTCTGCTGGTGGGACTTGAAGGCTTACCGTACGGCGAGGCGGCAGCTGTGCTCGGCATTCCCACTGGCATAGTGCGCTCTCGTCTATCCCGCGGCCGCCACGCCCTTCGCGTCCTTCTCGATGAGGTAGTGCCGGTTGAGCATGAATTGGCGGCCGCGTGATACCGGGCCGATGCAGATCAGGCCGCAGGTAGGCGGTCCTGGATCCACCCGACGCACTTTGCGAGCGGCGCAAGATGGATCGTCGCATGGCGGAGCGCCGCGCCGCAGAACGGCGGAGCGACGAACCCAGGTGGATAGGACGCATCGCGGGGGATCGCCGGAAAGCCAAAAGGCGCGGCGACGTACGCCGAGTAGAAGATCGGCGCAGATGAGCGGCGCCCAATGGCCAGCGCGAGTACAAAGCTGTAAGCTAAGGGTTGGGACTTTCGCCATCCTTACGCTCTGCCCGAGCCGGGCCTCGATCTATGCCCATAGCGTTAATCGTTCATCAATCGATACCGGGCATAAGTGTGCATGCCGCAAGACCGATAATCGGAGATCGATTAATAATGGCTATCGAGATCATTGACGTGAATTATGATGCTAGGCGGCACGGGGTCAACTATTTGGCGTTGGGCGAGGATGTGCACCCCTTTTCGTGTCTGGTTCCCTCAGAGGATCTGAATCTGAAGGTCGGCGATGCGGCCATAGCCGCGTTCAAAACTCGTTTTGAGGACGTTCGGCGGGCAACGGAAGAGGTTTTAGGTCGGGAGACTGTCGGCAGGCTTGGGACGGAGATTATCATCATCCGTCTGACGTAGCGGTGGCTGCGGGTGTTTCCCGGGCCTGTGAGGAAAGGAGTCGAGCCGGCCGGCGGCCAAACTGGCTGGCGTAAGCACCGATTGCTATGCATATCTGTTCGCATTCGTGCCCCTGATGGGGAGCGTAATCGAGACGATTGCAGTCGGGAACCAGCGCACGCCATTCCCGACTGCGAAAGCGCTCTTGTTCTACGCGTTGGCCTATAGTGTTTTGGCCCTACTCGATAATCGAGCGATCACGAAGTTGGGCCATGGCCAGGTGCCAGGATACGGGTGGTTTCTGCTGCCACCGATTTATCTATGGCGTAGGACTACTTGCCTAGGCTGGGGCCGGGGCCTGTTTTGGTTGTGGATCGCCTGCTTTGCCGCCGGTATTGGACTTATCGAGCCGTCATTGCCCGACGTTATGCTCCTCGGCAACTGACGCACCGCGCCAACGCGTTTGCCTCAGCGGAAAAGCGGGTTCCCATGGAAAGCCAAGCCGATCTCCTGCGTCGCCGGATAGCGCTTTATCGCCGCTATTTGCGAGAGGGCACCGACGAGGCGAGCGCAGCGGAATATCTCCGGCAAATCCTTCAGGACGAAGCCGCGTTGGCCATCGTCGAGCGTTTCACGCAGCGCAATCTTCGGCATACCGATATCTCGGTCCTTGAGGAGGCGCAGCCGACTGCTGGCCTGCGCGACGGTGAAGGGGTAGGCTGAGAGACCACCTGGAATCTTCGCAATTTTTTTCGGACAAAACTTGCCTAATCGGAAACGGCCAGGGTCTCTCTCTACGCCAAGAGGATTACCATGCTGGCATCTGTACCCACCCCGGCTGGAGCGGCCGTGGCGATCTCTCTCACCGCGATGATGGCATTCTCTCGGACCGATTTTCACCAGCGGATCGAATTGCCACGGTGGCTCCCGTGGGCATTTCTCGTTTTGCTCGGTATCGCATCGGTGTGGTTCGCGCTTGGGCATCCTGATGTTCTGCTAGAGCCAAGCCTGGAGCTATCCCCTTCAGCCTTAGCCAAATAGCGGCTCGCTCATCATGGCCTGGCCAGCACTACGCTCGCTCAGGTCAAGTGAATCTACCGTGAACCCTAGGCGATTGAGGCCGGATCGCAGAGACAAAGAGCCGATGTTAACTATATCGTGCGTGAGTATTTGTGAATACGGACGAAGCGCCTCCTTTTTATGTTTAAAATGTTTCAAAATCTTTAGATACGTGCGAGATTGGAGTTCCCCAACGCGAATACAGCTCATAGCTTGGACGGCTCACACGTAGCGCTACATTGATATAACGGCTCCTGCTTGCGCATTATGTTCCTACCGCCGTCGCTCTGCCTGGTTGGCTCATTGCCTTCAAGCTGAAGGATCCAGGGCCAGTGGCGGTTTAGCAATCCGCTCGCGCGGCAAGCCGTGATTGCATGAAGTTTCGCGACAGCGCTTGATGGCGACTAAGTACCTGAAGTTGATGTAATGGATGTGAAGCCCGTTATTCATGACACCTGTAGCCCTTGCTCCAGGAGCTGGACAGAGGCTGGTAAATATCCGCAAAGACATATTACAAAGGGAAACGAGATGCTCCGTCGACTGGACCAGAAGGTCGCAGAAGATAGTATGGTATACGTGGTTGATGATGATGCGGGTGTACGGAATTCGCTTAAGTTCATGCTGCGATCCGCTGGGTTTGATGTCGAGATGTTTAAGTCCGGCCAATCGTTTTTAAGTAATCACCATCCGGCTCGCGTAGGCTGTCTGTTGGTAGACTTTGAAATGCCGGACCTAACAGGCCTCGAGTTGATCGCCGAGGTGAACCAACGAGGATGGTCGCTGCCGATCGTTCTGATGTCGGCGCATGCAACGGTTTCGCTCGCGGTAGCCGCTATCAAGGCGGGCGCTTTTGATGTCATTGAAAAACCGTTGCAGCCGAATGAGGTGATCGATGGGCTGGGGCGTGCTCTGAACGAAACGGATGCCGATCGGCGTCAGCGCCTGCTGCGAGCCCAGATGGAGTCACGCCTGAGCCGCTTGACGACCCGGGAGCGAGAGGTATTGGGATGGATCGCGAGCGGGCAGCCCAGCAAAGTCATCGCTAGGCAGCTCGGGATAAGTTTCCGTACTGTTGAGGTGCACCGGTCAAATATCGGGCGCAAGCTACTCGCTCGAGGTCCGGCGGATCTCATTCGCCTGGCATCAGCGAGCTTCCCAGGCCACTCGCCACCAAAAGGATTAATAGAAGATTCCGCGCGCTTCATTCCAGCGCGCATCCTCAAGAAACCGGAAAAACATTGCGGCGCTCCATGTTCTCTTTAGGTTCAACGACAACATGGCATAGCTGAGTGACCCGATAACGCAAACACCGGCGCCCGGTCTCCCGAGGGCCTCCGGTCCCGTCGATCCAGGTTCGGCGTCGTTCGGTGTCGACATGGGCTTCCCGTCGTACAGCTGAAGAGCAAGGACATTAGCGCTGCCGGCGGCAGCCGGATAGAACATATCCCGACATGATCACGCATCAACCCGGCAGCCCTGACGCAATCCTGCCCGCATCGCGAAATACCCGGACGCGCTCAACCTGCGCTTCCGCATCGCGATTGAGCAGGCACATCGTGCACCGGCCCGCGGCTATTGCCGCCTCCGGGTTTCCAGTGCACACGAGGCCTGGATCGGGCGGTCCGGGCCCGCAGCGCCGCGAACCAAGCGAACCCTGCCAGCAACAGCACAGCGAATGACAACCGCAGCGTCAGCATCGGGGATATCCACGTGCACACCCAGGCGACGACGACGCAGTGCATAAGGCAGTGCCGTGCGCGACTCGCTAAAGAGCGTGGTAAATGGGCCAATATGGGTTTGGAGTGAGATCGCCGACCTTAAGCTACCTCTGTGGGGGCTTCACACTCCGAACCAGAAGCACGACAACCGCAATCACTAGAAGCAGCCCGATACCGATACCGCCATACATATATGGGCCGCCGGCATAAAGGCCCCCGCCGCCGAAGATCAGGACCAAGACGATCAAGAGGATTATCAGGGGCACTGCCGTCTCTCTCGGTTCCCTGATGAACTGTTACAGCCCTCAGTCTAAAATCTTACCCATTGGCGTATTACTGACCTGCCGGTTGGGATTATGCTGCTCACCCTCGGATTCTATCCCTGTCCCGGAGTGTTTTTCGACGGCATGGCTACTCTGGCTAGTGCGGGCAGACTAGATTCAGTGCCTCGCGGTGGATCGGGGCAGGCGGCGCCTCGGCTTAAGGCTGCATTAACCTCTCATCGGTTAGCATGACGGAAGGTTTCAAGACCCCAGGAGAGCCAGCCATGGCAGCATTGCTCAATCCCGAATATTTCCGAGAAACTGCCAGGGGATATCGCAGCGAGGCAGATCGCGAAGACGATCCGGACCGCGCCGAACTCTTCCGGGAGCTGGCCGTGGCATTCGAAAATGAGGCCATATTGCACGAGCCACCGCGCGTTCCCCCGTCAGCCCTCCATTGAAGAGTAAGGGCCAGAACCCTTCCATCCACTATCGCCAGTACCTGCGCAACTCCTCGATCGCTGCCTCCCAACGATCCCTTCGCTCGGTTGCCGGGGCGCTCGGGTCTATCGATTTCAGCCTCTCGAATAGCTCAAACAGGCTTTCAGGCACGTCGCGCCGGGCGCGCAGCCGGGCCAATATCTCCTTGATGTAGGGCGGTAGGTTCATGCCGATCGAATTGTTGGATGCGGAATCCGAGGGAAAGCGCCCAGTGATTCCGATGGAAGGCGGCCACTGATTCCGACGGAAGCCGGACAGTGATTCCGATTGATCGCGGACAGCCCTGAAGAGGGTGTTGGGGGTCGAAGTCGACGATCCGATGACCGGTAGCGTGGTCCTCCGAGCCAAGGAGGACAGCGATGCCAGGCGAGAGATTGTCGATGCGGAAAGTGCGAGAAGTATCGCGGCTGAAGTATGCGTGCGGCGCGAGCGTGCGGACGATCGCGCGTTCTGTCGGCATCGGGCGAACGACGGCCGCGGAGTATTTGCGGCGGACGTCAGTGATCGGGATCACCTGGCCGGTACCGGCCGGGATCGACGATGCCGAACTGGAGCGTCGGTTGTTTGCCCCGCCGGGTCTCAACAAGCCGCCGGCCCGGGCCACGCCCGATTGGCAGCATGTCCATGCGGAGTTGCGTCGCCGCGGTGTGACCCTGGTCCTGCTCTGGGAGGACCGCGCCGATCATGCGGCCGGCTACGGCTACAGCCGGTTTTGCGACCTGTACAATGAGTGGCGCCGGGGTGTCAGCGCGACGATGCGCCAGACCCATGTCGCCGGTGAGAAGCTGTTTGTCGATTACGCCGGCGACACCGTGCCGGTGTTCGACGCCGGGAGCGGCGAGGATCGGCCCACATCTTCGTCGCGGTGCTGGGCGCCTCCAATTACACCTACGCGGAGGCCCGCTGGAGTGAAGGGCTCGCCGACTGGATCGGCGCGCACGTCAACGCGCTGACGTTTCTCGGCGGCGCACCGAAGCTGCTGGTTTGCGACAACTTGCGGGCCGGTGTGAC
>JAFAYW010000124.1 GCA_019240125.1 Alphaproteobacteria bacterium | reverse complement strand
TATCTGATCGCCGCCGGCCTCTCTTCTGCGTTTAACACTTCAACGTTCGATCAGCCTAACGATGTGAAGCGTTATACCGCTCAAGCTGATCAAGGCCCGGGCACAGCTCGGTTTCACCGAGCGTGTTTAGCGGCGCCTCGACAGTGTCGAGAAAGTCATGCAATTCGCCTTGCTCATGCTCGACGTAAAGCAGGCCCGTGATTACTTCGCCGGCAGCATGGCGCTGTTGTAAATAGGTCAGCGCCTCGATCCGATCATGCGGATTATAGTCCTTCGCGAGTTTCCGTAGGCGCAAGACCGAGCCGTCATGTTGCACCACGGTCTCAACGGTGCCGGGTTCATAATCAGCGGTAATCGCCTCGCGCTCGATCATGAAATCGAGCTGGTTCACCATCTCATTATGGTTGCGAACGTAGTCGAAGCTTTTTGTCGAGCCGGGATGATTGTTGAAGGCAACACACGGTGAAACGACATCGATAAAGGCCGCCCCCTTATGCTGAATCGCCGCTTTGATCAGCGGAACCAGCTGTTTCTTGTCGCCAGAAAAGCTGCGCGCAACAAATGAGGCGCCGAGCTGCAAGGCAAGCCCCACCAGATCAATTGCCGAGTCGGTGTTGATGGCGCCGCGTTTCGCCTTTGAGCCCTTGTCTGCAGTTGCTGAGAATTGGCCTTTGGTGAGCCCGTACACACCGTTGTTTTCGACGATGTAAACCATATTGACGCCGCGCCGGATGCAATGGGCGAACTGGCCGAGGCCAATCGACGCCGAGTCGCCATCGCCCGAGACGCCGAGGTAGACCAGGTCGCGGTTCGCGAGGTTTGCGCCGGTGAGCACGGACGGCATGCGGCCGTGCACGCTATTGAAGCCGTGCGATTGGCCAAGGAAGTAGGTTGGCGTCTTTGATGAACAGCCGATCCCCGACAATTTCGCGACGCGGTGCGGCGGCAGAGACAACTCAAAGCAGGCCTGAATGAGTGCGCCGCTAATCGAGTCGTGGCCGCACCCGGCGCAGAGCGTCGAGATCGAGCCCTCATAATCACGGTGCGTATACCCAAGCTCGTTGGTTGGCAGCTTCGGGTGATGCAGCTTCGGCTTTACGATGTAGGTCATCAGGGGAGCGCCTTGCGCAACGGGGCGAGGGTGACGACGTTTAGAATATCGCTGATCGCCTTTGTGATAAAACGGGCGGTGATGGGCGTGCCGTCGTAATGCAGAATCGGCACGAGCCGGGCGGGGTCTATCTCGCCTTCGGTCGTGAGCAATGTTCGCAGCTGCGCATCGCGGTTCTGCTCGACGACGAAGACACGTTCGTGATTGGCGATGAAATCCATCACGTCATCATGAAACGGAAAGGCGCGGATCCGCAGGGTGTCGAGGTGGATGCCGCGTGCTTCGAGTTGATCGAGCGCTTCCTCCATCGCGACGGCGCTGGAGCCGAAATAGATTGCCCCAAATGGGGTGCCTTCCCTTGCATCGCGCTTGATCGGGTGAGGCACGATCCGTTTTGCGCTTTCGAATTTGCGCACGAGGCGCTGCATGTTGTCGACGTAGGCGGCGCCTTCCTCTGTGTAGCGGGCGTAGCGGTCTTTCGTTGTACCGCGGGTAAAATAGGCACCGCGGGTCGGGTGAGTACCGGGAAGTGTGCGATACGGAATACCATCACCGTCGACATCGAGATACCGGCCGAAATCCTTGCCGGCGTCGAGATCGTCAAACCCCATCACCTTGCCCCGGTCATACCGCCGTGCGCTGTCCCATTTGAGAGGCGGCACTAGCCAGTCATTCATGCCGATATCGAGATCGAGCATGACAAAGATCGGCGTCTGCAGGCGATCGGCAAGGTCAAGAGCCTCGGCACCAAACGTGAAGGCTTCGTTCGGATCTTGCGGGAACAGCAATACGTGCTTGGTATCGCCATGTGATGCGTATGCCGCCGAGAGGATGTCCGCCTGTTGGGTCCGGGTCGGCATGCCCGTGGAGGGACTACCGCGCTGAATATCGAAGATGACCGCGGGGATCTCGGCGAAATAGGCGAGGCCTATAAATTCCTGCATCAGCGATATGCCAGGGCCCGAGGTGGCAGTGAAGGCCCGGCTGCCATTCCACGCGGCACCGATCACCATGCCGATCGAGGCAAGCTCATCCTCGGCCTGGATAATCGCGTATTTGTGCTTCTTACTCTCGGGGTCGCGCCGCAGACGATGGCAATGCGCTGCAAAGGCCTCGGCGAGCGAGGAGGAGGGGGTGATTGGATACCAGGCGCACACCGTGGCGCCGCCATACACCGCCCCCAATGCCGCCGCGTCGTTGCCGCTGACGAAAATGCGGTCGCCGACCTCGTCGCGCTTTTCGAGGCGAAGCTTGCAGATATCGCTGAGTTCGCCCAGAGCCCAATCGCGCCCGAGATGCAGCGCATGCAGGTTGGGCTGGATCAGCGCATCCTTGCCGCGGAACTGCTCGGAAATCAGCGTCTCGATGGCCGGCACATCCATGTCGAGCAACGCCGATAGTACGCCAAGATAGATGATGTTCTTGAATAACTGCCGTTGCCGCGGATCGCTGTAGGTGCGGTTGCAGATATCGGTCAGCGGCGCGCCAATGATGTTGATGTCGTCGCGAAATCGCGACGCCGGCATCGGCTTCGTCGAATCGTAGAGAAGGTAGCCGCCCGGCTCGATCTCGGCGATGTCCTGGCTCCAGGTCTGCGGGTTCATCGCGACCATCATGTCGACGCCACCGCGCCGCGCGAGATAGCCGTTCTCGCTGACCCGCACCTCGAACCAGGTCGGCAGGCCCTGAATGTTGGATGGGAAGATATTGCGCGAACTCGCCGGGATGCCCATCCGCAAGATCGCCTTGGCAAACAGCCCATTGGCGCTTGCCGAACCCGATCCGTTAACATTGGCGAACTTAACGACGAAATCGTTAATGGCGGTTATCGCCGGAACCTCGATTTGAGTATCTAAAGCCATCAGTCAACGCTCTCTGCGAAGGTCGTCAGTCCCGCAATCGCACCGCGGGAAGGTCAGCGGCTCCGACATGCCGGCCCGGCCTGTGTTGTGTGAAGAAGAAACTTGCTCATGTCCCACGCGCCTGTCGGGCAGCGCTCGGCGCATAAGCCGCAGTGCAGACAGACATCCTCATCCTTGACCATGACACGGCCAGTCTTCAACGAGTCGCCGATATAGAGATCCTGGGTGAGGTTAAGGGCGGGGGCATTGAGCCGATTCCGCAGATCGTCCTCCTCGGCGTTTTCTGTAAAGGTGATGCAATCCATCGGACAGATATCGACGCAAGCATCGCATTCGATGCACAGCGGGCCATTGAAGACGGTCTCGATATCGCAATTGAGGCAGCGCTCGGCTTCCAGGTAGGCGAGCTTGTCGTTAAACCCAAGCTCGACTTCGGTGCGGATATCGGCTAAAGCGGCGCTGAGATCGCGCAGCGGCACCTTGAAGCGCAGATCGTTGGAGATATCGTTGTCATAACTCCACTCGTGGATGCCCATCTTCTGGCTGATCAGGGTCACCCCCGGCGCCGGGCGTTCGCCGACGTTCTCGCCGTTGCAGAATTTGTCAATCGAGACTGCCGCGTCGTGACCGTGTGCAACGGCCCAGATGATGTTCTTAGGCCCGAACGCCGCGTCGCCACCAAAAAATACCTGCGGTAAACTCGACTGCATGGTCAGCGGGTTGACCTTTGGCATGTCCCAGCGGTCGAACTCGATGCCGATATCGCGCTCGATCCACGGGAATGCGTTCTCCTGGCCAATTGCCACGAGGACATCGTCGCATGGTACATGTGTATGGGGCTCGCCGGTCGGCACCAGGTTGCGGCGCCCGCGCTCGTCATATTTTGCCTCGACCTTTTCGAACACGATCCCCGTAAGCCTGCCACCCTCATGGGTGAACTCGACCGGTACCATGAAGTTGAGTATCGGGATGCCTTCATGAGTCGCATCCTCTTTTTCCCAGGGCGAAGCCTTCATTTCCTCAAACCCTGAGCGCACTACAACGGTGACCTCCTCGCCGCCAAGGCGGCGTGAAGAGCGGCAGCAATCCATCGCCGTATTGCCACCGCCGAGAACGACGACGCGGCGACCAATCTTGTCGATATGACCGAACGAAACACTCGATAGCCAATCTATGCCGATATGGATATGCTCTCCGGCCGCCTTGCGGCCGGGTATGTCGAGCTCGCGACCACGCGGCGCGCCAGAGCCGACAAATACCGCATCCCACCCTTCCGCGAGCAGGTCTTTAAGGCTGTTGATATAGTGGCCGAACCGCGGCTCAGCGCCCATGTCGAGGATGCGATCGACCTCTTCGTCGGTTACCGCCTCCGGTAGGCGGAAACGAGGAATTTGCGAGCGCATCATGCCGCCGCCCTTGCCGTCGCCGTCGAACAGCACGCATTCATAGCCGAGCGGCAGGAGGTCGCGCGCCACTGTCAGCGACGCAGGGCCGGCCCCAATCAAGGCGACCCGCTTGCCGTTCTTCTGCGCCGGCACGGGCGGCATGTAGTGGCTGACATCGCCCTTATTGTCCGCGGCAACCCGCTTCAGACGGCAGATCGCGACGGGCTCCTTCTCAACGCGACCGCGTCGGCAGGCGGGCTCGCAGGGCCGATCGCAGGTGCGGCCGAGGATCCCCGGGAAGACATTCGACTCCCAATTGACCGCCCAGGCCGCGCCAAACTGCCGGTCCGCAATCAGCCGGATATACTCGGGCACTGGAGTGTGCGCCGGGCAGGCCCATTGGCAATCAACGACCTTGTGGAAATAGTCGGGATTCGAAATATCAGTGGGTTGCAATACTCTTCTCCTGCCGGTCGGGCGAGTTTTGGTCCCTATTCATTCTTCAACACGACCGATGCGCCGTGCCCCTCAAGGGCTCCATCGGCGCGAGCAACTCGGGCTGATCTAGTCCCGAACCGGCGCGCCTTATACAGGGACTCGGGGCGAGCGTCATCCCTCCCTGATGGTGGGGGGGTGCAGATCAGTGTTGCGCCTGCGACAGCCTGCCTCATAGGTGCTTTTGCGTACTACGCGGCGCCCGCTTAGTCAAAGGCAGACGCGCTATCGCAGCAGTTCCGCCATCGCAGCGTAACACATCAGGCCCGCCTCGCAGTCAGCTCGTTACAGAGTCGTCGGCAAACCTAATTCGAGCCTAGCGAGCGATAATAACAGTTAGCGGCTGGGGATAGCGGAAAGCACAGGCTCCTCCGCATCTCCGGCCGACGAAGCGATCGCCACCACATCAAGCTGAGCGAGTCTCGCGACCTTAAGAAGTCTGAACACAGTCGAGTGTCACCGTCCTCAGCAAGTCTGATAGGCTCCGGTAAAGGCTTTTATGGGAGGAGCGGGATGCATTTTGAGCCTTCGGACAAGGTGAAGGACCTGTCGGCGCGGGTGCGCGGCTTCATTGACAAGCACGTCTACCCGGCCGAGGCCGCGTTCGAGCAGCAAATCGACGGGGCGCCGACGCGCTGGCAGGTCCCGCCGATCATGGAGGAATTGAAGGACAAGGCCCGTGCCGCCGGGCTGTGGAACCTGTTCCTGCCGGAAAGTGACCAGGGCGCCGGATTGACCAATCTCGAATACGCGCCCCTGTGCGAGATCATGGGGCGCTCGCCGATCGCGCCCGAAGTGTTCAACTGCTCGGCGCCCGATACCGGCAACATGGAGACGCTGGTGCGCTATGCGACGCCAGCGCAGCAGGAGCAATGGCTGAAGCCGCTACTGGCGGGCGAAATCCGCTCGGCCTTTGCGATGACCGAACCGGCTGTCGCCTCATCCGACGCGACCAATATCGAGGCCTCGATCCGCCGCGAGGGCAATAGCAGCTACGTCATCAACGCGCGCAAATGGTGGACCTCGGGCGCGATGGACCCGCGCTGCAAGATCTTTATCCTGATGGGCAAGACCGACCCCGATGCGCCGCGGCATCAGCAGCAATCGATGATCCTGGTGCCGCGCGACACGCCGGGCATCACCGTGATGCGCCCCCTCACCATCTTCGGCTATGACGACGCGCCGCACGGCCATGCCGAGGTGGATTTCAAGGATGTGCGCGTGCCGATCGAGAACATACTGCTCGGCGAGGGGCGCGGTTTCGAGATCGCGCAGGGCCGCCTCGGGCCGGGCCGCATCCACCATTGCATGCGGATGATCGGCCTGGCCGAACGCTGTCTCGAGGCGATGGTGGCGCGGGTCAAAGAGCGCGTCGCGTTCGGCCGGCCTTTGTCGGATCAAGGAGTGATCCGCGAATGGATCGCCGACTCGCGCATGGAGATCGAGCAGTCGCGCCTGCTGACCCTCAAGGCCGCCTACATGATGGACACGGTCGGCAACAAGGCGGCGCAGGCCGAAATCGCAATGATCAAGGTGGTGGCACCGAAGATGCTGCTGGCGGTGATCGACCGCGCCATCCAGGCGCATGGCGCCGCCGGCGTGTCGCAGGATTTCGGGTTGGCCTATGCCTGGGCCCGCTCGCGCGTGATGCGCATCGTCGATGGGCCCGATGAGGTGCATAAGCGGGCGATCGCGCGGGTGGAATTGCGGAAGTGACGTGGGCGAGGGTGGGTGGCCGGACCATCGAGATTGCCGCGTCGCCTTCGGCTCCTCGCAATGACAACCCTCGCCGCGACGACACTCTCCGCTGTCATTGCGAGCGCAGCGAAGCAATCTCGATGAGCCGAGACCCCGCCTGATGCATAAAAGCCTTGAGGCCGCCGAACTGATCGAGCAGCGTGCCGATGAGCGGCTCGACACGGCGCGCCTCGAACCCTATTTGCGCGAGCATCTCGATGGCGACGAGGGCCCGCTCACGATCGCCCAGTTCCATGGCGGCAAGGCCAATTTCACCTACCTGCTGCGGTTCGGCGAGCGCGAGTTCGTATTGCGGCGGCCGCCGCTCGGGCCGATCCCGCCGGGGGCGCATGATATGCGGCGCGAGCATCGGGTGCTGTCGCGGTTGTGGAGGCAGTTTCCGCTGGCGCCGCGCAGCCTGCTGTTGTGTGAGGATGAGAGCATCATCGGCGCCATCTTTATCGTCGAGGAGCGGCGGCGCGGCTTTGTGATCCGCGATGACATCCCGGCGGAATTCGATGGCGTGCCCGACCTCAATCGGCGCATCGGCGACGCGCTGATCGATGCCATTGCCGATCTACATCGCGTCGATCCCGCTTCGGTCGGCCTCGGCGATCTGGGCCGCCCCGAGGGGTATGCCGAACGCCAGCTCACCGGCTGGGGCAAGCGCTGGCACGCAGCGCAAGGAGGCGAGGCGGCCGATCAGTCAGCGCATGCAATGGCCCCGGTGCTCGACTGGCTTGGCGCGCATCTGCCTCGGCAAGGTGGCGCGGCCCTGTTGCACAACGACTACCGGCTCGACAATTGCCTGCTCGACACCACGGACCCGGCCCACATTGTGGCCGTGCTCGATTGGGATATGTGCACCCAGGGCGATCCGCTGGCCGATCTCGGCTATATCCTCAATTACTGGGTCGAGCCCGGCGACCCGCCGGAATGGCGCGAGATCGCCGCGATGCCGACCTGGCGCGGCGGCTTCCCGAGCCGCGCCGACGCGATCCAGCGCTACGCCGCGCGCACCGGGTTTGAGGTCAGCGCGGTCGGCTGGCACCAGGTTTTCGCCGCCTTCAAGCTCGCGGTGATCATCCAGCAGATCTACATCCGCTTTGTCCGCGGCCAAACCCAGGACGAACGCTTCCGCCACTATTACCACCGCGTGTTGGGGCTGGCGGAAAAGGCGCAGCAGATCACCTCAACACAGGTATCCTCGCATGTCTGACGGACACCCCCGCATCGTGCTCGACGCCGCCGTTCTCGCCGGTAAGCCGGTGATCCGCGGCACTCGGCTTTCTGTGGAGTTTATAATCGGCCTGTTGGCCGATGGCTGGACTGAAGCCGATATTGGGGCGAACTACCCCGGCATCGGACACGAAGACATCGTCGCCTGCCTCGCCTATGCGCGCGATGTGCTGAGCGGGGAGAGGGTATTTCCGAGCGCAGCCTGATGCGCTTCCTTGCCGACGAGAATTTTCCGGGCGCTGCCATCATCGCGCTGCGCGAGGCGGCGCACGATATTGCTTCAGTGCGAGCGTCTTCACCGGGGATGTCCGATCAGGATGTGATCGATTGGGCAGTTCGCGAGAGGCGAATACTGCTGACCTTCGACAAAGACTTTGGTGATCTCGCGAGAAAGATGCAGCTTCCGGAGGAACCCGGTGTCGTATTGTTCCGCCTCACACTTCCGAGACCTGCCGAGATTGGGGCGCGGCTGGTAAGTTTGCTTGCATCTCGCAGCGATTGGGCCGGTCATTTCTCGGTGATTGAACCAGGGCGCATTCGCATGCGCCCGCTTTTGTAGGGAGCGGCGATGAGCGAGATCAAGGTGCTGGTGCATGATGTGTTCGGCACCGTGGTGGATTGGCGCGGGGCGGTTACGGCGGATGGCGAGGCGCTCGGCGGGCGGCTCGGCATCAGCGGTGTTGATTGGCAGGAATTTGCCGATCAGTGGCGTGGGCTCTATGCGCCGTCGATGAACAAGGTGCGCACCGGCGAATTGCCGTGGACCAATCTCGATGCGCTGCACCGCATGGCGCTCGATCAGCTGCTCGACAAGTTCGGCGTCGCCGGCAAGCTCAGCGAAGAAGACAAGGTGTGGTTCAACCTCACCTGGCACCGCCTCAAGCCTTGGCCCGACTCGGTGCCAGGTCTCACCCGCATTAAGACCAAATACATCATCGCGACCTTGTCGAACGGCACGGTGCGGCTGTTGACCGATATGGCCAAGCATTGCGGGCTGCCATGGGACACGGTGCTCGCCTCCGACATTCCGAAGGCCTACAAGCCCGATGCGGCGATGTACCAGTCGGCGATCGAGTTGCTCGGCTCGGGCGATCCCGGCGCGGTGATGATGACGGCGGCGCACAACAACGATCTCGTCGCCGCCTCAAAGCACGGCATGAAGACCGCCTATATCAATCGCCCCTACGAGAAGGGCGAGAAGCAAGACCGCGACTTCAAGGCCGAGCACGATTTCACCTACGTCGCGACCAGCTTTGAGGACCTAGCGACGCAACTCAGCTGCTGAGCCTCACTGTCATTGCGAAAGCCAAAGGCGACGCGGCAATCTGGTTCCACTTGGGTCCTCGCCGGCTCTAGATTGCGACGCTTCGCTCTCGCAATGACGGAACCGAGGGGATGCGGAACTCGTTACGCCCGCGAGATAGGAGCCGCAATGGCGCTCGAGGAGTATCAACGCAAGCGTGATTTTGGCAAAACGCCGGAGCCGTCGGGCGTTGCCGCAAAGCATGGCAAGCGCGCGAAGCCGGCGCCGTTGTCGTTTGTCGTGCAGAAACACGCAGCGACGCGGCTGCACTATGATTTCCGCCTGGAGCTGAATGGCGTTCTGCTAAGCTGGGCGGTGCCGAAGGGACCGAGCCTTGATCCCGCCGAAAAGCGCCTCGCCGTCCATGTCGAGGATCACCCGATCGAATACGGCGGGTTCGAGGGCATCATTCCCAAGGGGCAGTATGGCGGCGGCACGGTGCTGCTGTGGGATCGCGGCACCTGGACCTCGCTCGAACCCGACGCGGAAACCGCCTACAAAAACGGCGCACTGAAATTCCGCCTCGATGGCACGAAACTGCATGGCAACTGGGCGCTGGTGCGGATGGGCGGTAAGGCGGCACCAAAGCGTCCCGGCGACCACGAGAATTGGCTGCTGATCAAGGAGCGCGATGATGTGGCGGTCCCCGGAAGCGACACGGCGTTGGTCGATGACAATCCGCTGAGCGTCGCCAGCGGCCGTTCGATGGAGGTGATCGCCAAAAATAAAGACCGGGTTTGGGATTCGGGCAAAGGCGAGGTGCCGGCCGACCCACCGGCAGCCAAATCGGCCTCAAAATCAGCGGGAAAGCACCAATCATCGAAGACGGCTGTCCAACGCCCTGCCGGCGCGCGCAAGCGGGTGATGCCGGAGACGGTTGAGCCGCAACTCGCCACGCTGGCTGAGAAGGCCCCCGACGGCGCCGAATGGCTGCACGAGATCAAGTATGACGGCTATCGCATTCTGGCGCGGATCGAGCGCGGCGAGGTCCGCCTCCTGACACGCAAGGCGCTGGACTGGACCGGGAAATTTCCGGCGCTAGCCCAGGTCCTCGCCTCGTTGCCGCTCGATACCGCAATCATCGATGGTGAGCTGGTTGCGCTCGCGCCGGATGGCAGCACCAGTTTCGCGGCCCTGCAAGACGCGATCTCGCGTGGCCAGACCGGCGACCTCGTCTATTTCGCCTTCGATCTTCTCTACCATAATGGCTACGATTTCACCGGCACCGCGTTATCTAACCGCAAGGCGGCGCTGGCCGAACTGATCGGTGGCGATGCGCACGGCATGCTTCGCTACAGCGACCATCAGGAGGGGCGGGGACCGGACTTTCTCAAATTCGTCTGCGGCTACGAACTCGAAGGGATTGTCGCGAAACGCGCAGACCGACCATATCGCGGCGGCCGCAGCAGCGAGTGGCTCAAGGTCAAATGTCTCAACCACGATGAGTTTGTGGTAGTCGGCTTTACCGACCCTGCCGGCACGCGGCACGGGTTCGGCGCGCTGATCCTCGGCTATTACGACAAACAGGGCGCCTTGGTCTATGGCGGGCGGGTCGGCACCGGGTTCAACGACCGCGTACTCGTCGGGCTCGCGTCCCGTCTGAAGGAATTAGAGCGGCGCAGTTCGCCCGCCAAATTGCCGGCTGGCCTCGCCAAGAAGGGCGTGCATTGGGTCGAGCCGCGGCTCGTCGCCGAGGTGCAGTATTCGAACTGGACGGCTGATAACATACTCCGGCATGCCGCGTTTGTCGGACTGCGCGAGGACAAGCCCCCGGAGGAGGTCGTGTACGATCCGAAATCAGGCGTGGCTGTCGCCGAGACGGAAAAAACCGCCCGCAAACGTAGCGCCGCGCGACCGGCTCCGACGCAGGCACGCGAAGCGGCGACCCCGGGGCGCGACGGCAGCGTCACCCTCGAAGGAGTACGGCTGAGCCATCCGGACCGGCTGCTTTACGCCGAGGAAGGTATTACTAAGCTTACGCTCGCCGAGTATTATCGGGCAATTGCCGATTGGGCACTGCCCGAACTCGCCGATCGGCCGCTCAGCCTGGTGAGGTGCCCCGAAGGGTATGACAAGCAATGCTTCTATCAGAAGCATCTCAGCTCTGGCGTGCCGAATGCGCTGGGCCGCGTCGAAATTCCCGAGCGGTCTGGCAGCGAAACCTATCTTGTCATCAATGATTTGGCGGGCCTCATCGCGGTAACGCAGATGGGGGTCCTAGAAATCCACCCTTGGGGCTCGTCCGTCGGCAAGATTGAATACCCAGACCGCGTAACCTTCGATTTCGACCCCGATGAAGGCCTGCCCTGGGAGCGGGTTACGGAAGCGGCGATCGATATGCGAGAGGCGCTCGACGGCATTGGCTTGCGCAGCTTTGTCAAAACCACCGGCGGGAAGGGGCTGCACGTTGTTGTTCCAATTGCGCCGAAGCTGGAATGGGATGCGATCAAGGAATTCTCGAAGTGGGTCGCCGACAAATTCGTCAAGGCTTACCCGGACCGGTTCACTGCCAATATGGCAAAGCGCGCCCGCACCGGCCGCATCTTCATCGACTACTTGCGTAACGGACGCGGCGCCACCGCCGTTGGTGCCTATTCTCCGCGCGCCCGGAAAGGGGCTCCGGTTGCGATGCCGATCTCCTGGGAGGCACTTGAAAGGGGCGTGACACCTGCGGCCTTCACGGTACTGACGGTGCCTGACTACCTGTCCACAATGAACGCCAATCCCTGGGCGGATATGGCTAAGCAGCGTCAGATCATCAGCGGCAAAGTCCGGCGCGAAGTCGGCATCTAGATGCCCATGGTGGCGTTCCGATGCCGACTCCGTTCAGCCTTGAACGTCCCTCTGACGGGCTTTCTACGGCCCTAAAAACCTGCCGATCTCGAGCATTTTAGGGAAATCCGAAGCGATGGGCCGGCTTGGCGGCGGTTCGGTAAGGTTTGGCTAAGCTAGCAGCGTTATTCAGGTGCCCGGTCGTTTTGACCGGAGAGGAACGATGAGCGTAGTAATTTGGACGGTCGCGATCAGCGTAGGCGCCTTGTTTTTGGCGATCAACGCAGCAACTAGCCTGCTGATGAGTGTCTGAGTGGCGGCCGCGACCAGCGATGTAGTATCCGGAGCGTGATCAATATCACCGAACGACGATCTCCAGCGGTACGTTCAGCTGCGGCGCTCCAGGAAGGGTTGAGACTGGAGCGATCGGCCCATAATTCTCGATATCGATCGCGGTGGGGCTGATACCTGCTTTGACGAGCCTGCCCGCAACGCCTTGGGCCCGCGCCATCATTAACGCAGTGTTGGGATCAGCGGGCATGCCAGGATCGAAATGCTCGATTAGCGTGATTTCCGAATAACTCATCGACCGCGCGGCATCGATCGCGCGCGCCATATCCGCGTTTGACGCGGCGGCGATGAGCATAGTCCCCGGGTCGAAATTGATGGTGAACCAAACGGGCTGACGCGGCGTGGCTTCAAGAACCTTGGCGAAAACCTTCTTAACCGCCACCTGATCCGTGATGAACGGCTGCCCCGGAGGGACGCCCTGCTCTAGTCCCACGGCGGCCAACGGCTTGGCCAATTCGGTATTGCCGCTGGCATTTGAGACCATGACTTGGCCCGTATTGCCCTCATCATCCGGCAAATCCACGACGACATTGGCGGGCAGCACGCAGCCAGCCAATAACGACAGCCATGCGAGCGACAGAACCGTCCATAACCGCATGATGTCTACTCGGCTCGGGTGAGCAGGTGAGTGCCGCGCACCGCGATGGTTGATGTCGGTGTCTCGATCGAGATGCTGTTCGGCGACAGCTTGCCCGTCAACCCGGAAATATACTCCAGTGTGCCGTGCAACAGCTGCACGACGAATCCATACTGCCGCTGCGCCGGCTTAAAGACAAAGTGCGACACGGCAACCCGACTGTTGGGCCCGATAGCGAGGCGGGAATTATCGCGGAAGGTGATGCCGACCTGTCCATTGTCCCCGGTCTCGACCAGATCCTGTTCGCAGATTGCCATGCCGGATTGCAACTGCTGCTCCGATCCATTCCGCCGAACATTGGCTGTGCCGGACAGGGTCTTCACCGCGCCAACGATGGGTTCTTCGGCCATCGCCGAAAAGCTGAACAGCAGCAGCAAGAGGATCAGGACCGACCTCATGTTCCAGACTCCTCGATGAGGCGCGTCGGTGGAAACCATAACGCGACTGTTGTCCCTTGATCGATCTCGCTCTCGATTTTCAGCATGCCGCCGTGCAGCTCCAACATGGACTTGGTGAGAGATAGGCCCAGGCCGATACCCGGTTCCTGGGCTAAGCGGGCGGATTGAAGCCGCCCGAACGGCGTCAAAGCCTTTGGCAGATCCGCCTTCGCCATGCCGCGGCCTCGATCCCGCACTGACACAACGAGCCATCTGTCCGAAACGAAGGCGCCGAGGGTAATTTCGCCACCTTCCGGTGAATACTTTACGGCATTGGACAACAGATTGGCGATCATCTGTTTGAACATGCGTGCGCTGACGCTCAGAATTGGCAGTGCCACCGCAATATCGCAGACGATCCTGACGTTGCGTGCGACGGCCCGCGGCGCCGCAACCCGAGCCGATTCGTGGAGGTATGCTTCGACGTCCACCGGATCGTGCCCCGCCCGCGCCCCACCAAGATCGATGACCGACAGATCAAGAACCTCCTCGATGATCCCGAGGAGATGCACGCCACTCGAGTGAATATCCGTCACGTAGCCGACGTATCGGCTCGGTAGCTGCCCCAGCACGCCGGTACGCATAACATCGGAAAAGCCGATAATCGCTGACAGGGGTGTGCGGAGTTCGTGGCTGACATTGGCGAGGAATTCCGTCTTCGTGCGGTCCGCCGCCTCGGCGAGCAGCAGCGCGGTTTCCAGATCTTGCTCGCGGTGACGCCGTATCCGGATCTCGCGCGTGACCCGCGTCGTTAACGCAATGATGCTGGTCACCAGCAAGGCCGATACCGGGAATGTCCAATCCAGCAGGAGGCCAGCTCGTGAAAAGGAAAACCAGGCGCCGAGGATCAACAATACCAGCGTCGCGGCGAAGGCACCGGCGTACACGCCGGGTCGAACGCGGCCCAGCGACGTCATCGCGGCAACGCCCAAAATGAGCGCAAGGATCAATTCGCCGCCAAGCGCGAGCGGCGGCCGCCACAAGAAATCGCCCGCCAGCAGGCTCTCGATCAGCTGCGCGTGAACGGCAACGCCTTGTTCGGGACGTCGCAGTGGAGAGACGATCACGTCCCCTAGGCCCGGAGCGCTGACGCCGATCAGGACAATCCGGTCGCGGAAGACAGATGCGGGAACCCGCCCCTCAAGTACCGTCGCGGCCGAAACAGCCTGAACAGGGGGTTCGGCGGCGTAGCGCGGCCAAACCCGGCCCTGCTGGTCGGTGCGCAGAACAAAGTCGCCCACCGTGACTTCCGCCAGCCCGGCGGCATCGCCACGCGCGACGATGCTATCCGCGCCGGTCCATTGCCGCATCACCTCGAGAACAAAGCTGGGGACGAGCTCGTTTCCGACAGCCATCAGAGCAGGGATGCGGCGCATCACGCCATCGGGTTCAGGGGGCAGGGTCACAAGGCCAAGACCATGCGCCGCGGCCGCAAATGCCGACAGGGGCCGAACAACGCCACCGTAATTCGGCATCTCCGGTCGGGGGTCGCGACCGACCTCGATGATCGGCGGCGCAATGGCCGAGGCAGTGCTTTGGGGCGTCGGTTTAGGGACGGCCACCGCCGCCATCACGACCGGTGAGTCGCGTATACCCTGCGCCAGAATCGCATCGGTCGAGGGCAGGCCGAGCAGCGCATTCCTGATCTCAGGCGCGATCCCTGGATGGTCGCGCACCCAGTTCTCCGGCGACAATCGGTCGGGCTCACTCAGCAATAAATCGATGCCGATGACTCGTGCCGCTTTCGCTGCGGTGACCAGCTGTGCCAGTTTATCGCGCGGCCAGGGCCATTGACCGATCCGTTGGATAGAATCGGCGTCGATGTTGATCAAAGTGACATGGGATTGGCCACGTTCGGCCGGCCCGAGCCGCTGATCGACATCGAACAGCCAGTTTCGTGAGGTCTCAAAGAAACCGTTCGGCCATGCGCCGCAAATTAGCGCCAATGCGAGACAAAGCGCAGGCGCGGCCAGAGATGGCAGTATGGGGCGGGGGGTTTGTCCCGAAGATGGTCCTGTTTTGTCGCGGAGATCCGGTTTCTGATCCGAGCGCCGACCCGGCATCTTAGCGTGTGGAGTTGAGTCGTCGGCGGGCATGCTCGTTAAGATCTCGCCCTTGCGATCAATCCAACCCCAATCGTCCGGTTTTTTGCTGTTAGGAGCAACAAGCTGAACGGGATCTCGCCGGCTGCTCAGCCCCAACCGGAGCAAAGGGCCACTGGTGTGACAACCACGACGCAGCACGACCGAGGTCCAGCGAGCGTCGCTCAAAGGCGGCGAGCAACCGGGCGCGGCTGGAGGGGCGGCGCGGGGCGCCTCTTGTCGAAAACGGGGTGAGCGGGTGTTTCACATCGCGGGGAGTGGGACCACGGCTGCCTCCTCAGCAATCATCGTTGTCGATCCTGGCCCACGGCGACGAAATCATAAATGCCGATACCCTGAACAATCATGAACTTGCAGGGCCCATCGGCTTCGCCATGGACATAATGCGCGACTTTCGCGGGCACCGCACAACGCTGACCCGGCTCTAGCCGGTAGTTTTGCCGCGGTGCTCGCGTCTCTACGATCATCGGCCCCTCAAGGCAGACAAAGCTGTCGGTGATTTCGCTGTGATAGTGCCAGGGTACGCATTGGCCCTGAGCGAGCGTCAGTACCTGTACGCGAAGATCGCTGCCGTCGGCGACGACTTCGCGGTCAGCTATTTCGTACTCGTTACGCGAGCGCACCTGCATGCTCCCCGGCCTCTGTAAGATAGGTCTGTCGAACTCGGTCAACGTCCAGAATACACAAGCAGAGCGAATAACGATCGATTTGCTCGAACATCAGTTGCCATTTAGGTGTTAAAGCCCGAGGAACGCGCAGAACGATCGAGGGGGACAAGATGGCTGAGGGCGCCCGCCCGCCGGTCGGCTCGGGACTGACCGAGCAGGAGGTGATCCCTGCTGGGCATGCGCATGCCTCGCGACACTCGACGCGGCGCACGCATCGTCCACCTAATATCGCGGGATTGGGCCTGGCCGCTCTCGGTGTTGTATTCGGCGATATTGGGACCAGCCCGATCTATACGTTCCGTGAATGCTTCAACCCCGAGCATGGGTTGCCCCTGGACCCGCCGCATGTACTGGGCATTCTGTCGATGGTGCTTTGGGCGCTGATCATCGTCGTCGCGATCAAATACGTAGTGCTGATCATGCGGGCCGATAATCACGGAGAAGGCGGTATTCTGGCCCTACTCGCACTGGCCCTGGAGCCGGCTAAGACGGATCGCGCCCGATGGATCCTTACGATGCTGGCAATCGGCGGTGCCGCGCTGTTTTACGGAGACAGCATGATTACGCCGGCGATCTCGGTATTGAGCGCCTTTGAAGGGTTCGAGGTTGCCACGCCCGTTTTCCACAAATCGGTGGTGCCGCTGACCGTGATCGTGCTGGTTGGGCTCTTTCTTCTGCAGAAGGGAGGGACAGAGCGGGTTGGCTTGTTTTTCGGGCCGATCATGGCGGTATGGTTTGTGGTGATTGGCGCGGCCGGGGTCGTGGAAATTGCCGCCAACCCCAGCGTGCTCTGGGCGATCAACCCAGGCCACGCCGCGCGCGTTTTTATCGACTCTCCGCTCAGCGGCTTCATCGTTCTCGGCACGGTTGCGCTGGCAATTACCGGCGGCGAAGCGCTTTACGCGGATATGGGCCATTTCGGGGCGCTGCCGATCAAGGTGGCCTGGTTCGTCGTGGTTCTGCCGGCGCTGGTGCTGAATTATTTTGGCCAGGGAGCACTCGTGCTTGCGGATAAGAGCGCAATCGATAATCCGTTTTTCCACCTGGCGCCGACATGGGGCTTGCTGCCGCTCGTCATCCTGTCGAGTGCCGCTACCGTGATCGCCTCACAATCGGTGATCTCAGGGGCGTTCTCGTTGTCGCGGCAGGCGATGCAACTCGGCATCTTGCCGCAGCTCGATGTGTTCCAGACCTCGGATCAAACACGCGGCCAGATATATGTTGCGCAGATCAATTGGCTGTTGCTGATCGCGGTTATCGCGCTGGTGCTCGGCTTTCAAAGCTCCAGTGCCTTGGCATCCGCCTATGGCTTCGCGGTAACCGGCACGATGACGATCACCACAATCCTCGCGGGCTTCATCACCCGCCATCTGTGGCGCTGGTCATGGCTGAAGGTCGCCGCAATTCTGGTTCCGATCATCAGTGTCGATCTCGCGCTGTTCAGCTCCAACGCTTTGAAAATCCCAAGCGGCGGCTGGTTCCCGCTGGCGGTCGGCATTGTTGTCTTCGTCACGATGACGACGTGGCGTAGAGGGCGTCAGCTGGTTGGCGTTCGGCTCGCTGAAGATGCGGTGCCACTCGACGTCCTGGTGCGCGAGGGCTGCCGCGAGGCCGAGGCGCGCGTTTCGGGGACCGCAGTGTTTCTGACCGGTCACTCCGACCACGCACCGATCAGCCTGCTAAACAATCTGCGGCACAACAAGGTCTTGCATAAAACCGTGCTCGTCGTGCGGGTACTGACCGAGAACATTCCTTACGTAACGACGCATGATCGAATCGAGACGACTGATCTTGGCGAGGGTTTCTGGCGTATATTGCTGCGATTTGGATTTGCGGAGACGCCGAACGTGCCGCGGGCGCTGCGTCGCGCCGGCATTCCTGATCTCGATCTGACGCCGCGTAAAGTTTCCTTTTTCATCGGCCGAGCCAATGTCAAATCGACCGCACGTCCGGGTATGGCGCGCTGGCGAGAACGCCTTTATACCGCATTGGCCCGTATCGCTACTCGACCCACGGAGTTTTTCCATATCCCGCCTGACCGCGTCATTGAACTCGGCACCGAAGTCGACATTTGAGCGGCTGAACTCGAGCAACGGTTCAGGGGTCGTGCCTGTCAGCCTAGTGCTGGAGCGCGCGGCACCGCCCCGGTGGATTAAGCCAGACGGATCAAACCAGACGCGGATCAAACCAGACGTGGATCAAGCCAGACGCGGATCAAGCTAGACGCTTGGCCGTTTACGTATAAACGAACCGAGTGTAACGAGGACGGTGTGGACGGGACCTGGGGTTACATCGCCGCTGCTGATCCGATCACCCGAATCGCGCGCTTGCGCCGGCTGGCATGGCTGATTGACGGTGCGGCCCGGGTGCCGGGAACGCGCTTTCGTTTCGGACTCAACAGCATCATCGGGCTCGCACCCGGCGCCGGCGATGCCGTACTGAGCCTGATATCCCTCTATATCGTCTACGAGGCGCGCCGACTTGGCCTACCGCGGAACAAGCTTGCCCGCATGCTGACTAACGTCGGTGTAGAGGCCGCACTCGGCAGCGTCCCAGTGCTCGGTGATCTATTCGACGTGGCGTGGAAGGCCAATCTGCGAAACATCGACATTATCGACGAGCATTTCCGGCTCTAGATCAGCTGCCGCGGGGGACCGCCCGACCGACCGTTCGGCCGGCACCCGTTCATGAGCACTGGCCGGAAAGGGTCACCCGATACTGAGGATGCTGTCCAGCACCTTGCTCAGTACAGCAGTGGGGTCTGCGGCGCCGCGGGCGCTGCGCCAGCCGATATAGCCGTCGGGGCGGACCAGAACCGCGCCGGTGGGTTCGATCTCATATGCACGACGCCAGACGCCGTTTGGATCGCTTAAGGCAGCGTCCCCACCGATGCGATGGGCAACCATCTCCGGCCGCTGCGCCGAGGCGAGGTGATGGACCGCATCGCACCACGCCTGGCCCTCCGCCCCCGCGAGCAGGACGAAGCGGCCGCCGATTAGGTCGATCGTCGAGACCTTCTCGCCGCCGCGTTCGAGCCAGACATGCGCCGCGCGGCTTCCCGGGCGGGCGGTCGGAACATACTGCGTAATCGGATCTGGATTGACGGGGATGGCAGAGCCGTCCGGTACTACGGCCGTAGACTCGTAGGAGGCCCCGAAGATCAGTCCTTGCTCGTTGAGGAATTCGGAGCGCGGCAGCTTGGCGCTGTCCTGTCGGGCAGTACGGCCCATAGATAGCGAGTTTTCCAGGCTGGTCCTGGTGATCAGCTGGCCGAGCGGCTGCCGCTCGGTGTGATAGGTATCCAGCAAGGCAGGCCTAGCCTGGCCTTTGAGCACCGCCGCCAGCTTCCAGCACAGGTTCTGGGTGTCCTGGACCCCAGTATTCATACCGAATCCGCCAGTCGGCGGCATTTCGTGCGCCGCGTCGCCCGCGAGGAACAGGCGCCGATCGCGATAGCGATCCGCCACCATGGCCGAGGCTTCCCAAACGCTGACACCAAGAATATCGACGGGCAAGTCCGGCTTGCCGACTCCTTGCCGAATAAGCTCGATGCAGCGGTCAGGTGTAAAATCCCGCGGCGTATAGCCGTAATGCTTGAGGCTGTGGATCAGAAAGCTCCAGCGATCATGCGCGTTGATCGTCAGGAACGTAGCGCGCAGCTCCGGTTGCTCGACGAAATACAAGGCCGCCGGCCGATCGGCCGTCCATTCCCGTAAATCAGCATTGAACAGAATGTTGACGCTGTCATAGACGCCTTCCTCACCGATCATCTTGTTGGCGACGAGCTTGCGGACGCGGCTCTGCGCCCCATCAGCGGCAATGACGTATTGGGCCTTAACCGCGGTCTCGCTGCCGTCCAGCCGATCGGTTATGGTTGCCGTAACACCCTGATCATCTTGTATTACTGCCGTCATCTCCGCGTTGAACCGGAGTTCGGCGGGAGCCAGCTCTTCAGCAAAGCGGCGCAACACCGGTTCGAGATAATCCTGTGCGCACAAACAGTTCAGCACCGGACTGGCGCTGCGGTTGGCAGCCGACATACGGCCAGGGATGCGCCGTTCAATCTCGCGGCCCGAGAGGCTTTCGGTCCAGATGATAAAGCCGGTGCGCTCAGGCGAGAGCCCGGCGTCGCGGATCTGCTGTTCGACGCCAACCTGCCGGTACATTTCCATCGAGCGCGCATTTATACCGCGCGCTTTCGGCAGGATTGCGGTGCCGGGATGGCGCTCGACTAGCAGCGAGCGGATGCCCCGCTGCGACAGCAGTATGGACGCGGTCAAGCCGACAGGCCCTCCGCCGACAATCAAAACAGGCACTTCGAAGGGCATGCGGTGTTCCCAGGCTGCTACGGTGCGCGGCCATCAGTAGCCAGATGACTATGCCAGTACCAGCGCGAATTGGGTCTGAGGCGTTGCGCCAAATTCTGGCGAAGCGGCTTTTCGGGCACGCCGGCGCGTGTCTAATATGCTGGTTCTCTGGCGTCTGGGGCTGCCGATGCTGACGACCACACGCGACATGATCATGCCAACCGCAATCACCGGCTCGTACCCGCGACCGTTGTGGTTCGATGCGAGCCTCGCCGGCCGCTCGTTCAAGACAATGATGGGTGACTCGCTGTTTCGCGAACAATACATCGATGCGGTCGCTGCGGTGATCAATGCGCAGGAGGCCGCAGGGCTCGACATTGTCACCGACGGCGACAGCCGCTTCGATCTCGCGGTCGGGGGCAAGTCGTGGTTCTTCTATCCGATCGAGCGGCTTGGCGGGGTCAACGGCCATCGCGACACTTCGCGCGGCTGGATGCAACGGCACGGTCTGCGGCCGGGCAAGATCCTGTGGGAGGTACAGGAAGCGTATCAGCCGGGCGTGGTCACCGACAGGCTCAGCCGCGGGCCGTTGGAGTACACCGCGATCTGGCAGATGGCGCAGCGCCTGACCGACCGACCGGTCAAGTTCGGTGCAATCTGCGGCCCAGGCCTCGCCAGCATGCTGTGGGACGAGCATTACCACGACGACAAGACACTGGTGCTCGACCTGTGCGACATCATGAATGCCGAGTTCAAGGAGTTGGCGGCGGCGGGCTGCCCGGTAATTCAGGTCGAGGAGCCGCGGCATCACAGCATGAGCCTGCTCGACACTTGCAAGGAAAGCGATCTGGAATTTCAGACCGAGGCGTTCAATCGGCAATTGACTGGCGTCGATGCCGAGATCTGGGTGCATTGCTGCTGGGGCAACCCGAACCAGCAACGCGTCTATTGGGATGTGCCGAGCTACGAGCGGGCCTTGCCGCATCTGTTGCAGCTGAATTGCGATGTGATGACGTTCGAGTGCGCCTCCACAAACGGGCGCGACCTGCCGCTCTTCGCTAAATACGCGACCGACAAGAAGATCGGGATCGGGGTCGTCAGCCATACCAATACGGTCGTCGAACCGCCCGAGCACGTTGCTAATCTGATCCGCAGGGCCCTCGAATACATTCCGCCCGAGCGGCTGATTATCACTACCGATTGCGGCTTTGGCCGCGAGGGGTTGTCGCGCCGCATCGCCTATTACAAATGCGTATCGCTGGTCGAGGGCGCCAACATCGTCCGCCGCGAATTGGGCCTTCCGGAGGCCCGTATCCGCGCCGCAGACCCGCGCCTCTATTTCGCTACCGGAGGCGGGGCCAGACCCGTGTCCTAGACCGGCTAGGTTGATTTGGCCGGTGCAGCGCTCTGGAGGATCAGCTTGCGTCGTACGGTGTAGAGACGGACTGCGCACATCGCCAATGCCACCGCGTTGCCAAATGCCGTGCCATACATTGTCCAGGTATAGCCCTGCCAGTAGACGACGGCGGCGGTGGCCAGCAAGGTGATCGGCGCGCTGACCAGCGTGGCGGCGGCGAGGAAGCGGAACTCGCGTGCGGCCTGCAAGGCTATCGAGACGGTGAAGTCGATCACATTGATGGCGGCTGCAATCGCCCACGAGATGATCAGAATCTCTGCATCGGGATACCGGCCGAGCAGGAAATATCGATCGATTGGCGCCCAGCCGAGCCGCAACACGCCGAGCCACACAATGCTCGCGAGAATGGCGCTTCCCAGAGCGGTCAGGAAGGCGCGGTCAAACTCCTTGATGCGGCCGCTGGAGAGCTGCTGCGTCAGCACGGGCAGGGCCGAGCGGCTCCAGGCAAACAGCATCAGCCGCACCGGCCGAAACAGGATGCCCACGACGTTGATTGAGGCAAGCCCCGCCGCGCTGACCACGTTGGCTGTGATATAGACATAGGCGCGCGCCTGCAGATGCCCGGCGAGTCCGCCAATAGTGGCCCAGCTGAGGTCGCCCATCAGCGGTCGATAGTCGCGCAGCCAGTATCGCCAGGTACTTCGCGATCCCGTCCGTGGCAGCCGACTATGCACCAGGGCATAACTGACAATGCAGCCAAGAGAGAGGGCCAACAGCGCGCTCGGCACGTTTGCGAACCGGTTTGGCCATATCATCATCGCTGTGAGGCACAGGGTGGTGACGGTCAAGTAGGGCGCGTCGGTCCAGATCAGCATCGGCATATCGTTGCGGCTGAACGCGACGCTGCGGTGATACTCGCGCAGCATCCCGGCAGCGAGGAACACCGGGATCGCGATGGCGGTGAATGCATCATGGGGCGTCCATTCGGTATCGAGGACGCTATTGACTGCGACAGCGATGATCACGATGACCAAGGTCAAAACCAGGTTTACGCCGCTGATCGCCGCTTCGAGGCGACGTTCGCGATCCGGATCAAACGCGGCGTGCAGATGGATGCTGAGCGGGCTCGTGACGAGGGTATTCTGCAGGTTGATCGACAGCAGCCCAATCGTCAGCCACCACGACAGGATGCCGAAATGCGTCGCCGACAGCGCCCGCACAAGATAAAGGTTCAAACCGAAGCCGAAGATGCTCAGCGCCATCTGATCGAGCGCTGAGATGCCGTAGCGGAACCGACCAAGCCGCCGCGCCAACTCGGATCGCAGCCTATGCCGTCGGGTTTGTGGCCCCCGGGTTCCGCTGCTATCCGGGTTTGCGCCCATCAAGCCCATCGGTACAAGTCGCCATGGCATCGTTGTGCTGACCGGACCGGAATATCTAGCCTCGCCCAGAGTGTGTGCGAACCAAGGTTATAGTCGGGTTAATCGCGCCTGCTCCTCGACTATAGTCCCTACCCGGATAGTAGGAGGCGCGTCGAGGCCGTCTCCCCGGCCATCGCATTGCGGAATCACCCAGTGATATGAGTTTGGGGCGGGTTACTCCGCGGATAACCCACGGGAGGTCAAGTTTTGTCAGGCGCCAACTGCCTCATTAGCCGCAACACGTCGCCACCCTTATCGCCGCTATAATCGGTCAGCGCACGATAGCCGCCGGTGGCATACACGGCGATCGCCGCGAGCAGCTCCTTCAAGTGGTCGGCGCTGGCGAGATCGAAGCGCAGGTAGGCCCCACGGGACAGTTTGGCGATTTGCTGGAACGCGCGAGCGGCGATAGCGTCGTCGCCCTCGTGAAATATAAAGACCGGTACGCCCTTGAGCCCGAGTTCGCCAGCGAGCTGGCACAGCTTGTCGACGCTCTCTTCCATCGCATCGCCGACAAAGACCAGGGCGTTGACGCGCTGCTGCTTGGTCTCGGCAAGCGCGTGATTGAAGACCCGTTCGATCTGCGTTTCTCCGCCGACGCACGAAACCGACCGCATCGCGCGGTGCAAGTCGGCGGCGCTGCCGAGCCAGCGGCTGGCTTTGCATTCGCTAAAACTGCGGTAAAAAACCAGTTTGACATCAAGGCCGCCAAGCGCCGACGTCGCGTCGAACATCTCTCCCTGGATGCGGCAGGCCCGATCCCAGCTCAGCTCGCGGCTCGCGGTGGCATCAAGCGCGAAGATCAGCCGTCCGCGCCCCCCGCGGGCGCGCGGCGAGGGGGCGCGCCGCAGATCGCGCAGAAAAGCGTCGACCTCGGCAGAGCGATGCTGCGCCGGGATCTTCGGCTGGTCACTCACGCCGGGCGCAGCCACACTGAGGTGTCGTGAAACACGGCGCCACCATGGGGGGGACCCGGATCGGCGCTGGTCAACACGTTGATGCCGATTCCTTCCTCAAACGCATGGTTCGGCCATATGCCCTCGACGATGACCACTCGCTGCTGCATGCCGTCCGAAGGCTTGGCGTGGACCACGACACTGCCCTTGTCATTGCCAATTCGTACTCTGTCTCCTTCCGAAAGGCCCAACATGGCCAAGGGTACAGGATGGATCAGCGCGGTCGGGCGTCCCTCACGTGCGATACCAGACGGCGTGTTGTTAAAGCTGGTGTTGAGGAACGATCGAGATGGCGCCGGCACCAGACGGAAGGGCCGCTCGGGATCGCCATCGTCGTTCAGTTCGGCGTGGTCCGGGAGGCTCGGTAGAGTCGCATGGTCCGGGCCGATCTGCGACCAGTCGGCGTGGAAGTGAAATTTCTTATCGGTGTGGCCGAAACCATCGAGAAAATGCGTCGTCGCGAACGGCTGCACGCAGTCGAGCCAGGTACCGTTTTCAAACTGCGACGGGTTGGGCAGCCTGCTTGTCTCGAGAGTCGTCTCGATCAGCTCAAAAGCGGTCATGTCGAACCCGGGATGTACTGCTCCAAGCCGTTTCGCCAGATCGCAGATCACCTGATGGTTGGAGCGGCACTCGGCGTAGGGTGGCACGACGGCGCGGCCGATCTGCAGGTGGGTATGTGCGCCGGCCGTATACATGTCGTCGTGTTCAAGAAAGGTCGTTGCAGGCAGGACGATGTCGGCCATTGCTGCCGTCTCGGTCATGAATTGCTCGTGCACGCAGATGAACAGGTCGTCGCGGGCAAAGCCCTGCCGTACACGCCCCGATTCAGGCGACACAACCATCGGATTGGTGTTCTGGATGAACAGCGCCGTCACCGGCGGCCCGTCGCCAATGTCGCGTTTGTCGCCGCATAAAATCGGGCCTATGCGCGATTGGTCAAGTAGGCGAGTGGTCGGATCCATGACATCGGTGCCCTGAATCAACGTGCGATCGAGCGGAACCAGCCCGTGATTGGAGAGTAGCGCGCCGCCACCCTCGTATTGCCAAGCGCCGGTCACTGTCGGCAGACAGGTGACCGCAAATACCTGCATCGAGCCGTTGCGCTGCCGCGAAAAGCCATAGCCGAGCCGGATATAACTGCGTCTGGTACGCCCATATAGACGGGCGAAATCGATAATCTCCGCTTCGGACAAGCCGGTAATCGATGCGGCCCAAGCTGGATCGCGGCTGGCGAGATGCGCCTCAAGCCCGTCGGCATCGTCGGCATAACGCGCGAGGTACTCGCGGTCGGCGAAGCCTTCCTTAAAGAGCACATGCATAACGCCACAGGCGAGTGCTCCATCGGTGCCGGGCAGCGGCGCCAGATGCACATCGGCGACCTCGGCGGTCGGTGTCCGGTAGGGATCGACCACGACGAACTTGGCGCCGCGCTCGCGTCGCGCCTTGGTAATGTGCGTCATCAGATTGACCTGGGTGGACACGGGATTGCCACCCCAGGACACGATCAGGTCCGACTTGGCGACCTCCCGTCCATCGACGCCGCGCCGAGCGCCGACCCCAGCGGCCCAGCCGGCATCGGTCATCGCCGCGCAGATCGTCGAATTCTGCCTTGAGTAGCGCATCGCGTGGCGTAATCGCTGGATGCCATCGCGCTGCACCATGCCCATCGTACCGGCATAGAAATGCGGCCACACCGCCTCCGAACCGTGGCGTTGCGTGGCGCGCGTCAGCCTCTCCGAAACTGCGTCTAGCGCCTCATCCCAGGCGATCGGCACAAACGCATCGCGGCCACGCCCCTTGTCACCGACACGCCGCAATGGCACCGAGAGGCGATCGGGATGATCCTGGCGTTCGGCGTAGCGCCCGACCTTGGCGCATACCACGCCGCTCGTGTAGGTCTGGCCGCGTGCTCCTCGGATACGGCCGATCCTGACGTGGTCGATGCGCTCGACCTCGAGCGCACAGGCGCTCGGGCAATCATGTGGGCAGACGCTGTAGGCAATATCGAGCGGCACAGTCAGGCTCCGAAGAAGGTCTGGTCCCGCACAGGCAAAATAGCTGCCTCCGGGGCAGCCTCTCGCCGATCCGGGGGCGAACCCATATGGTAGCATGGCGCATGCGAGCGATGTCACCGAGGACCGAAGAGGCGCCATGAACTTCGCTCTGACCGTCGATCAGCTGGAAATCCGTGAGGCCGTGACACGGCTTTGCGAGCGATTTGGCGATGATTACTGGTTGGCCAAGGATGATGGCGGCGGGTTTCCGCACGAGTTCCACCGCGCGATGGCTGAGGCGGGGTGGCTCGGGGTGGCAATGCCTGAGGAATTTGGCGGCAGCGGGCTTGGCATCACCGAAGCGGCTGTCGTCATGCAGGCTGTGGCACAGTCGGGCGCAGGCTTCAGCGGTGCCTCCGCAGTGCACATGAATATTTTCGGGCTGCACCCGGTGGTCGTCTTCGGCACCGAGGAGCAGAAGGCGCGGTTCCTGCCGCCGTTGATCGCCGGCACCGAGAAAGCCTGCTTTGCGGTGACCGAGCCGGATGTCGGCCTCGATACGACCCGCTTGAAGACCCGCGCCGTGCGCGCGGGCAACGGTTATCGCGTCTCCGGCCGCAAGATCTGGACCTCGACAGGGCAGGTCGCTCAGAAGATGCTGATCCTGACACGCACGACACCGATCGAGGAGGCAGCGCGGCCCTCCCACGGAATGACGCTGTTTTATACCGACCTCGACCGCAGCAAGGTCGAGGTGCGCGAGATTCACAAGATGGGCCGTGCCGCCGTCGACTCGAACATGGTGTTTATTGACGGCCTCAAGGTGCCCGCCGAGGACCGCATCGGCGAGGAAGGTAAGGGGTTTCAGTACATTCTGCACGGCATGAACCCGGAGCGGATTCTGATAGCCGCCGAGGCGGTTGGGCTGGGACGGGCGGCGCTCGCACGGGCCGCGCGTTATGCCGGCGAACGCGTTGTGTTCGGCCGCCCGATCGGCCAGAACCAGGGCATCCAACACCCGCTGGCCGAGCGCTGGATCGATCTTGAGGCAGCGGAACTGATGGTGTTGCGTGCGGCAGCCGCCTATGACGCGGGGGAGGATGCCGGCACGGTCGGCGCCTATGCCAATGCAGCCAAGTATTTCGCAGCGGAAGCGGGGCATCGCGCCTGCGAGACCGCTGTCCTGACGCATGGCGGCATGGGTTACGCGCGCGAGTTTCAGGTCGAGCGGTTCTTTCGGGAAATTCAGATCGCCAGGATTGCCCCGATCAGTTCGCAGCTGATCCTGTCGCATATCGCCGAACGGGTGTTGAGGCTGCCGAAATCGTATTGAGCCATAGTACTCCGGCGATCAGGGTGAACGCCGGGTCGCGGGGTAAAGAGCTTAGCTATTCCGCCGGACCGCCGGAGAGTTCGCCCAACAGCAGGTCTCGTGGCGGCAGAGTCGGCGAGCGCCTTGGGCGGCCGGAGCTGAGCTTCAAGCCAAACAGGTTCAGCGGTATCCCAAGCGGCACGCGACGTAGCAAGCCATCCGGCCGCCACAACACGACTGCGATGATGATCATTCCATAGGCGATCAGTCGGTATTCGTTCGCGAAGCGCAGCGCCTCAGGCAACACGGTCAGAAGTATCGCGCCCAGGATCGGCCCCCACATCGTCTGCAACCCGCCGAACAGCAGGAAGATGATGTAGTTGAGCGATACGAAGAAACCGAGATCGGACGGGCTGACCACCAGCACGTAATGCGCTTGGATCGCGCCGGCCATGCCAACGATGGCGGCGCCAAGCGCGAAGGTGGTGATGCGAATCCCCGGCACTGAAATTCCCATCGCTCCTGCGGCCAGCGGATCATCACGCACCGCCCGTGCCGCCAGCCCGAGGCGCGACCGGTCGAACCGCCACGCCACAAACAACGCAACCGCGACAGCCAGCGCACAAGTGCCAAGCCCGGTATGAAGCTGGAGCCCGGTGAAGCTGTTAGCGCCACCGATGTAGTCCCAGTTGAACGCGACCACCGCTAAGGCTTCACCAAAGGCCAGCGTGGTTAGCTTCAAGATGAAGTCGCGCATCTTTGCGGTCAGCAACGCCAGCGTGGCGCCGACCAGGCTGCCGGCAATAGTAGCGGCGGCTACCGCAGCGGCGAAAGGCACGCCGAACTTTACCGTCAAAACGCCGGAGAGATAGCCGCCGACACCGGCGATCGCCGCCGTTGCCATGGACAGCTGCCCCGACAGCGCCGTGATGTAGAGACCCAGCGCCATCGTTACGTTCAGCAGCGTAAAGATCAGGATGGGCTCGAAAAACCCGAAACTCGGCACGGCGTACCTCCTTCAGGTTGCGGCGTAGGAGCCGAACATGCCGTTCGGCCGCACGTAAAGGACCCCGATCAGCACAACAAACGCGGCAGCGTCTTTCATGCTCGACGACACATAGCCGGTAACCAGCGCTTCGACGATGCCGAGACCGATCGCCACAGCCACGACACCTTCGATGTGCCGGTTGCCGGCCACCAGCATGCAGGTGAAGGCCTTCAGCCCATAGAGCAGTCCAACAAACGCAGAGGCTGACCCGTACAGGGAGCCGACTGACACCGCCGCCACTCCGGCTAGGCCTGATGCGAAGACGATCGTGATCTGGCAAATGCGTGCGACATCGACCCCGAAAGCGGCGGCGACATCCGGCCGCTCGGCAATCGCACGGGTGGCTCTGCCCGTCTTCGTAAAGCGGACGAACAGGCTCACGAGCCCGAGCAGCACGACAGACAGACCGAGATTGACGATCTGCCGTAGGGTCAGCATGACTGGACCAATATCAAAGAATTTTGCCGGGATCAGGGCCGGATAGGCGACCGGGTCAGGCCCGACGATCAAGGCCATGCCGTTCTGCAGCACAATCGACAGCCCGAGCGTGCCAATCAGCGTCGTCAGCATGTCGCGGCCACGCAATGGCCCGATAATCGTCCGCTCGGCGAAATAGCCCATTGCAGCGGCGCCAGCCGCTCCGGTCAGGATAGCAGTTACCAAACCCAGCGCCGGCCAGTAATTTGCCGCCACAAGCCCCGAAAACATGCCGATCATGAAGATGTCGGGATGCGCGAAATGCACCACCCGTAATACCGAGAAGGCGAGTGCGAAGCCGAGTGCCACAACGGCGTAGGTGCTGCCGATCACCAACCCATTGCAGGCCTGCTGCAACAACAGGTCCATCATGTGCCCCTTGCCTGATTAGCCATCATGCCGCACCGCCGAGGAACACGGCCTTGACGCTGTCGCGGCCGGCGATCTCCTTTGCCGGCCCCTGATCGACGATGTGACCGGTTTCGAGCAGATAGGCGGCATCCGCCACCCGCAGCGCCTGTCGGGCATTCTGCTCGACCATCAGAATCGCGATGCCCATGGCGTTAATCTCGCGGGTCAGCGCGAACACGTCGCGCACCACGAGCGGCGCCAACCCCAGCGACGGTTCGTCCATCAGTAACAGGCGCGGCCCGGAGACCAGCGCACGGGCGATCGCCACCATCTGCTGCTCACCGCCGCTGAGCGAGCCGGCGAGCTGTTCGCGCCGCTCTCGCAGACGTGGAAAGCGCGCGAACATCTCATCGATGCGACGCGCAACGGCGGCATGGTCTTTCGATTCAAAGGCTCCCATGCGTATGTTGTCGAACACTGACATCGTGTGCCAGAGCTGCCGCCCCTCGGGCACCCATGCGATGCCGAGGCCGTGTATCTGGTGCGGCTTCAGCGACGCCAGATCGTACTCGCCGTTATATCGCAATGTGCCTCTATGGGGACGCTTCAGCCCGAGGATCGCCTTGATGATTGTCGTCTTGCCGGCCCCATTGGCGCCTAAAATGACGCGCAGTTCGCCGGGTTCGATCTCAAGCGATACGCCGTCGACCGCCGGCACCGCGCCGTAAGACAGCGCCAGATCGTCGATGCGGAGGAGGGCTGTCATTCTTCTCCCTCGGCATCACCCTCTGCATCATCGTCCTCGGTGCCGAGATAGGCTTCGATCACTTGTGGATCGGCGCGGATCGCGGCCGGCGGTCCTTCCGCGATCTTAGCGCCAGAGCTGATCACGACGATGCGATCTGATGCCGCCATCACGACGTTCATGTTGTGCTCGATCAGCAGTAGAGCGACGCCGGTGGCGCGCAACTGTGCAATCAGGTCGATCACCCCATGCGCCTCCTTCGCGACCATTCCCGCTGTCGGCTCGTCGAGGATCAGCAATTTGGGTTTAAGCCCGAGCGCTCTGGCAATCTCGACTTTGCGCTGATCGCCATAGGGCAGGTGGCCTGGAAGGCGAAACCGGTTATCGCCGACGCCGACCCAGTCCAAGAGACGCTCGGCGTGTTCGATCAGATCGCGGCGCTCGGTGCGCTCCGCGCGGGTGCAGGCCAGCGACGCCAGCACGCCGGCGCGTCCTTGTGAGACAAGTCCGACCATGACGTTTTCAAGCGCATTGAGGTGGCTGAACAGGCGGATGTTCTGGAACGTCCGAGCCATGCCGAGCCGCGCGCGGCGATGCGCTGCCAGACCGGTGACATCGGTTCCGTTAAACCACACCTTGCCCGCATCGGGCCACAAGACGCCGGTGACCAGATTGAATACGGTGGTCTTGCCGGCACCGTTCGGCCCGACCAGCGACACCACTTCGCCTGGCTCGACCGCGAAGTCGACCGAGTTGACGGCGAGAAGCCCGCCAAACCGTTTGGTCAATCCCACGATTTCAAGCATGACGCTGCGGACGGCTTAAATTGACTGATAGACGCCGCGCCCGGTCGCCTGAACCGTGACAATTGTCGGGTCGAGATTTTCCCCGTTGGGCGGGTTGTTGAACTTGACGTGGGTGCCGAGCGGGGTCGTGTGGTCGATCTTAGTGACCACGTCGCGCAGAGCCATGCGATCGACCTTACCGGCCTTTTGCAACGCGGCGGCGAGGGTGAACACAGCATCGGCGCCATAGGCGCAATAGGCGGTGGCCTGCTGGTCGTATCTGGCTTTGTAGTCGTCAAGAAACTTCTTCAATGATGGGCTCGGCGCCTGCAGGTCGGCAGCCAGCCAGCAGAATCCGTCCTTGACCCCGCCCTTGGTGCTGTCCCAATAGAGCGGATCGGTAAACGAGCTGACTCCCGAGATCAGTGACTTGTCAAAGCCTGCCTCGCGGATTTGAGTCACCACCTTGACGCCGTCGCCCATTGCCGCCGCGACAAAGATCGCATCCGGCTTGTTGGCGCGCAGCGAAGCGATCTGTGGCGAGAAATCCTGGTCGCCGGTGCGGAACGCCTCGTAGGAAACAACCTCGTAGCCGATCAAACCGGCGGACGATTTACAGATCTCCGCATCGGAGCGCTGGCTGTCCTGCGTCTGATCAAAAATAACGCCGAGGCGTTTGATCTTCTCTTTCGCGACGATTTTCTTAAGCAGGACCGGCGTGCCGGTGGCGTTCACTGGATTAACCCGTACTACCCAGCTGTTCCATTCCTTCAACGGCACGCCTGAGCCGTCTCCGATCAAGGGAAAGCTCAGCTGTTCGGCGACCGGCACCATACCGACGAACCCGACCGAATTTGTCGGGCCGATGCCGCAGATAATGTCGCTTTGCGAGGCGTATTGCCGGAGCAGTGTCACTGCCTGGCGCGTGTCATTTGCCATGTCGTTAAAGGAGAAATCGAACTTGTATGTCGCGCCGCCGATCTGTACGCCGGTCGCATTGATCTGCTCGACCGCGAGCTTCGCCCCGTTGGCGGCGCGAATGCCATAGGCAGAAGACGGTCCTGTCAGCGCCTCCGTCTGCCCCACCCGGATCGCGTCCGGCTCGGCGCCGCGTAGAATCGATGGCGCCAAAAACGCCCCGGCCCCAACCGCGAGGCCGGCGCCAAAGCGTCGCCTGGTCAGGCTCGGCCCGGTTCTGAAAATGGGTGAACGCCGCACGATGTCCTCCGCTTCCCTGGTCTGCCGCAGCACCCGCTCACACCGCGAGATAGCTGCCGGGCCCATTAACCTGTACAGCCAGTACCGATGGGTCGAGATTGTCGCCGCTCGGTGGGTTCTTGAACTGCACGTGAGTGCCCAGCGGGGTTGTGGTGTCGAGCGCCGCCAGCGCCTCGTTCAGTAAACCGCGTTCTGCCTTGCCGGCCATCTTCAGCGCAGCGACGACGGCGTAGAGCGCGTCCGCTCCGAACGTCGCGTTGGCCGCCGGGATCTGCCCCTCATGCGATGCGCGGTATGCCTCGACAAACGCATTCAGGGCGGGGTTGGCGGGGTTCTGCAGATCGAGCGATATCCAGGTGTAACAGCCCTTTATCAGGCCCTTTGTTCCGGTCCAGTAAACCGGGTCCTGGAAGGCACCGGAGCCGGTGAGCAGCGGAACTTCGAGACCAGCATCGCGGATCTGCGGGACCATCTTGATGCCGTCGCCGGGTGCCGCGGCAAGGAAGATCGCGTCTGGTTTGGCCGCGCGGATTGTCGAGATCTGTGGTGAGAAATCAGGGTCGCCCGTCCGGAACGCCTCAAAGGCGATGATCTCATAGCTGAGTTTGCCGGCGAGTTGCTTGCACATATCGGAGTCTGCGCGCTGGCCGTCCTGCGTCTGGTCGTACAGCACCGCGAGACGTCTTACCTTGTCCCTGGCGATGACTTTCTGCAGCAACACAGGCGTGGCGCTCGCATTGGTCGGGTTCACCCGGTAGGCATAGGGGTTCCAGGCCTTGATCACCGCCACCGAACCGTCACCGACAATCGCGAAATTAAGCTGTCCGGCGACGGGTACGATCGGCACATACCCAACTGAATTGGTCGGGCCGATCGAGCAGAGCATGTCGGTGGCCGCGTATTGCCGCAGCAATGTGATGGCTTGGCGGGCATCGTTCGCGCAGTCGCCGACGGTTGTCTCGATCTTGTAGGTCGTCCCGCCGATCTCGATACCGTTCTTGTTCAGATCGGCGATCGCCACCTCAGTGCCGGCGCGACCGCGCAACCCGGCCGGCGAGGACGGACCCGTCAACGACTCGATCTGACCCAGATGGAGGCTGGCCGGAGCGGCATGTGCCAGAATTGCGGGCGCTGCGAGCGCGAGACAGGTCCCGGCCCCGAGTTTCGCGAGATACCGCCGGGTGAGGGGGGTGGCGATCATGCCGCCGCGGCCACCTGTGCCCGCGACGCCATCAAGGGCTGCACATGCCGGCCGAAGGTGTCGACGCCCTTGATGAAATCGTCGAAGGTTAGCATCACGCCCGCGACGCCGGGGATTGTCGCCATCTCGTCGAGTAAATGCGCAACCTTGGCATATGAGCCGACCAGTACGCCGTGGCTGCAGGGCAAGAGGGCGCTGCCATGTGACAGGCGACGGCGTGCGGTCGAGTAGGGGTCGGGGTTGCTGTCCATCGTCGACTGCTCGTCGCGGTAGGCAAGTGCCTCGAAATCAGTGCCGTCAACGTAGTGACCCCACCGCGCCAGTGCCGCCTCATCGGTTTCGTCGGCGATGACCATCGTCAGCAACAGGGCCGGCACGGTTCGGCCGGCTTCTTTGGTAGCGGTAACCAGGCGCGAGACGCTGTGTGCCACCCGCATCGGCTCGTTCACTCCAAGGCTGGCGCAGAAATTATAGTCGCCATATTCGGCGGCAAACCTGGTGCCGCGATCGCTCTGTGCCGCGCAGATGATTGGGATGTGGGCCTGCGGTTTAGGCAGCAGCCGACAATCGTCCATCGTAAAATATTCGCCCTTCAGGTCGCTGCGCCCATCGGCCCACAGCTCTTTCAGGATCGAGACGTATTCGCCGCAATAATCGTAGCGATGCAGGTAGTGCGTCTCGCCGGGCCAGATGCCCATCTGCGAATATTCGCGCATCTGCCAGCCGGTGACGATGTTCAGCCCAAAGCGGCCGTGAGAGATCGAGTCGATTGTCACCGACATGCGCGCCGCGAGAGGCGCGGGCATCGTCAACACGGCCACTGACGCAAATAGCTGGATGCGGCTCGTAACGGCGGCCAATCCAGCCATCAATGTGAACGATTCGAGGTTGTAGTCCCAGTATTGCGATGGGCCGCCGAACCCGTGCAATTTGATCATGGAAAGGGCAAAGTCGAAGCCGTATTGCTCGGCCCTCTGAACCACCTCGCGATTGAGGTCGAAGCTCGGGATGTATTGCGGCGACGTCGTCGAGACGAGCCACCCGTTATTGCCGATCGGGATAAACACACCGACTTGCATGAAGACGATCTCCGCCTGAGTAGGGGATGTCCTGCAACCGCGGTGCCAGCCTCAGCGCGATGCATAGCCGCGCTCTGTGATCCCCCAGGAAACGCGCATGGGTATGCTCGGCGTGAAGGGGGTGGCCCGAAACTTGCGGAAATCACAGCGCCAGCCAATCCGATGCCTTCGTGGAGCATGCAGATGCAGCCTCAACCCGTTACCAGTAACGAAAGAAAGCCTGTCTCGCTCTATCAGCGCCTGGAAGAGCGGATCCTCGCGCGGGATTCAGTTGGCGCCAGTGAAGTTTATTACGATCTGCTGCGCGCCGGCCGACCCCTGACCGAGTTGATTGCGGAAGGCGTTCGCATCCACGCGCCAATAACGCATGTGCCGTATCACGAACGCATCGATAATGGTTTTGTGAACTTTGTTCCGAACGATCACTGCTTGTTAAGTGCGCGTATCGCATTACACATGAGCAAGCTGCTGCCACCTGAGCTTTCCGGACTGCCTTATGCGCACACCGTGTGGTACATGCCAACGGCGCTCGACATCTGGAACCAGCGCATTTTGAAGGCACCGGGTCATCACGCCGCTCGCAAACCCGGTTGGACACCGCCGCCGGGGCCGCCGCCGGCGCCGGAAATCTGGTGGTCCGATCAGCAGCCGGTGATTCTTGACGGCACCCTGCGCGAGCGTCTCGACAAGTGGATGCAATTAGTGCATCGAGGCCAGGTGGTCGATGCCTATCGCGTCTTCCTCGGACTGATGCAGAATCCCGACGAACGCCGCGAGGTATTGGCCGAAGCGGTGTTCGCCGGGCTGATCGATGTGCAGGACCGGGCGCTCTATAACCGTTCCTATACCACCGGGCACAAGGCATTCCGCGCACGCGCGATGGTCGAGCTGGGTGACGCGCTGGGCTGGGACAACGCGCATGACGTGGTGTATGCCGCCGCACTCGACATTGCGGTCGGCCCCCGCTGGTACTCCAGCTACGAGATGGCCGGCAACATTATCACCGTGTTCATCGAGAAAGACTCGATCCATGCAATGCCATATGAGGGCACGACCGAAAAGGAGCGCGCTCTTCTGCTCAACACCGAGCTGCTGACGGTAGAGAACAGCCAAAAGCTGCTGCACGCGCTGATCCGTGAGCCGGAGCCTAACTACATCCCGCTACTGGCTGATCTATTACTCGCCGGCAAAAGCCCGCGAAACTGCCTCGACATCATTCAATTGGGCGCCGCGCAACTGATACTTGAAACCGCTGGCTCGACGAATTTCTCGCTGCCGCAACACTGCTCGGACTACCTCAACACCTTCGCCTGGTTCTGGGACAATTTTGACCATCCGCAGCGCATCAAGCTCCTCTTTACGGCTGCGTCATACCTGAACCGCGCTGCATGGCACCAGCATCATCTCGGCGATGCGGCAGCCTCGACATTGGAGGTTCCAGCAGCGGCCGCCAAGATGTCCGGTACGGACCTTCTGCAACAGATCGAGGCCGCGGTATTGGAACTCAATGGTCCGATGGCAGTAGCGTGGACGCGAGCCTATCTCAACAATGGCGGTGACCGCGACAAGCTGGTGCAGCAGCTTGCTCTCTTCGCTTGTTGGATGGGCAACGATCCGCACAACCAGGAAATCGGCCACACCCTGCTGGAGGACTACCAGAACAATCGCTCCTGGGATCGCGAGCGCTTTCTCCTGGCACAGGTGCATCACACCGCGACTATGCGCAAATATGGCGATGCCCTCGATTGCGCTCGCCGCTTTGGCCGAGCCATGGGTGTCACCACCGTGCAGTGACAATCGCCGCGCATTCGGAAGGGCGGCGGGATGACGCCTGCCCATCCGCATGACGACTGGAATGAGCGTCAGTGGGATCTTGCGCGGCGCTTACGTTGCTGCGCTGTGAATGGCGCACCACGCCATGATCTAATCAGGCAAATTGGCTTGCGGGCTGCTCAAGGCCGTAATGATCGCGCAGCATCGTGCCTTCATATTCGGTGCGGAACAGGCCTCGACGTTGCAGAAGAGGCACGACCTCTGTCGCGAACACCTCGAATTGCAGCGGCAGGAGCGGCGGCATCACGTTGAAGCCGTCGGCGGCGCCTTCCTTGAACCAGTCCTCCATCAGATCGGCGATCTGCTCCGGCGTCCCGGCGGTGACGTAGTGGCCGCGCGCGCCGGCGAGATAGCCGAGGAGCTGGCGCAGGGTCAGCCTGTCGCGTCGCACCAGGTTGATGATGACTTCGGTGCGGCTGCGCGCCGCCTGTACCGTGCCGGGCTCGGGAAAGTCATCGGGAGAGAGCGGCTTGTCCAACGGCAGGTGCGAGAAATCGTGGCCGCCGAAACGGCCGGACAGCCGCTTGCGGCCAACTTCGGGGTCGGCCAGGTCGTTGGTTTCGCGCAACAGGCACTGGGCCTCGGCCTCGGTGCCGGCGATCATCGGGCTAAGCCCCGGCAGGATCAGCACCTGCTCCGGCTTGCGGCCCTCGGCGGCGGCGAGCTGCTTGAGGTCGGTGTAGAACTCCTGCGCAGTTTCCTTGGCCATATGCGCGGTGAACACAGCTTCGGCGTGGCGCGCGGCGAAGCGGCGGCCGGTATCTGACGACCCCGCCTGCACCAGCACCGGCCGGCCCTGAGGGCAGCACGGCGTGTTGAGCGGGCCGGCGACCTGGTAGAAATCGCCGCGATGATTGATCGGCCGGATGCGCTCGCCGTGGGCGTAAAGGCCGCCGGCGCGATCGTCAGCTATCGCGTCCGGCGCCCAGCTGTCCCACAGCGCCTTGACGACGGTCATGAACTCTTCGCCGCGGGCATAGCGGTCGGCGTGGCTGACCTGGCCGGCGCCGCCGAAATTGCGCGCCGCCGTCGCCAGCCAGGAGGTCACGATGTTCCACGCGGCACGGCCATTGCTGATGTGGTCGACCGAGGCGAATTGCCGCGCCAGATTGAACGGCTCGGTATAGGTGGTTGAAGCCGTCGCGATCAGACCAATCCGGCTGGTCGACACGGCAAGAGAGGCCAGTACCGTAATTGGCTCCAGCCAGGTGCGCGCCGCCTGCGCCACGTCATCGCCGAGCGCCAGTTGGTCGGCGAGGAAGATGGAGTCGAACTTCGCTGCCTCGGCGCGCTGTGCAAGGTCTTGATAATAGCGGATATCGGTTAGCGGATAGGGTGACGTCTGGGGATGGCGCCAGGAGGCCTCATGGTGCCCGCGGCTGTGGAAAAAAAGATTGAGGTGCAGCTGCCGGCTCATGACGTCCCTCCTCGCCGCGATCGACCCGGCCACAGCCTAGAAGCGCCAGGGCGCTGTGAGCAAGCCGCCATCCCAGTGCTGTCTGGTACATGTCCTCGGCATTGGATGAACGGCCCGGTCTTTGATAGAGATCAAGGCGATAGCAATTCGGGGCCGGTGAGATGGCAGTCGGCGGATTGCCAGTGCAGGAGTGAGGACACGTAGATGAACGACTTGCCGATTTTCGATGCGCAGCAGAGCGGAAGCGATTATGTCGCCCGCGCCCGCGCACTGGCTCCGATGATCGCGGCCGCAGCGCCGGAAATCGAGGCGCAGCGTGAACTGACCCCTCAAGTCGTCTCGGCACTGCACCAGGCTGGGCTGTTCCGGCTGTTTGTGCCGCGTTGGCTCGATGGCGGCGAAGCGCCGCTTTCGACCTATGTGCAGGTCATCGAGGCGATCGCTCGTGGCGACGCTAGCACCGCCTGGTGCCTCAGCCAGATGAATGTGTGCGCGATTTCCGCCATGTATCTCAATCCCGAAGCGGCGCGCGAAGTGCTCGGCAAGCCCGGCTCGGCGCTGGCGTGGGGTTCCTCGAGCGACTGCAAGGCGGTGCGTGTGCCGGGCGGCTATCGCGTCAGCGGCACCTGGGATTTCGGCAGCGGCTGTCACCATGCCACCTGGCTCGGCGCACATTGTCCGGTCGTCGGAGCAGATGGCGACCCGCTAAAGGACGAAAAAGGGCAGCCGGCGGAGCGTACGCTGCTGGTCCCGAAATCGGCGGCGACGGTCGTCGATGTATGGGACGTGCTGGGGTTGCGCGGCACCGGCAGCGACCGCTACGTCCTCAATGATGTCTTCGTGCCGGACCAGTTCACGATCACCACCCTGACGCGCTGGCCCGATGCCGAGCGGCTGAAACAGGGCATTCCCTATCGTTTCACCGCCAGCAGCCTCTATGCGTCGGGGTTCGGGTCGGTGGCGCTCGGCAACGCCCGCGGCATGCTCGACAGCTTTATCGAGCTTGCGACGAAAAAAGTGGCGCGCTGGACCCGTAATTCGCTGGCCGATAACGCGCTGGTGCAAGCCGGTGTCGCCGAGGCTTATACGAAGCTCGAATCAGCCCGCATCTTCATGGTGCAGAACCTGCGCGAGGTTGAGGAGACGCTGTTGACCCAGGAAGCGCCGACCATTCATCAGCGCGTGCGCATCCGCGCCGCCGGCACCTCGGCCATCCGCACCGCGACGGCCGTGGCCAACCATCTCTACGAGATGGCGGGCACCACCTCGATCTTTGCCGACAATCTGTTCCAGCGGCGGTTCCGCGATGCGCATACCGTGTCGCAGCATCTGCAGGGGCGTGCCAGCCATTTCGAGAATATCGGCAAGCACCTGCTGGGTAAGGATGTCGAGCTGCGCTTTATCTAAGCCGTGTAGCGGGCGGCGTCAGCGCTGCATCAGTTCAATGCTGACTCCATCCGGGGCGGAGATGTAGCAGAGCGGGGTGCCGCCAACGCCGCCCTTGAGTTCAACGGGGAATTTCACGCCCTTAGCGCGCAATTCCTCGCAAAACTCGGCGAGGTCGCCCTTGTACATAAAGCCGAAATGGTCGGTGCCCCATTCGTCGTGGCTGGAATAGTCTGAGAAGGGGCGGATCGCGCGCGGTGTGGCCGGCGCTTCACCCGGCCGTTTGCCGCGGATCAGGATCGTCATGCCGCCGAGTTCGACAAAGATCTGCGGGGCGCCCCGGGCGATCGTGTCGCGGGCGATCGTCGCCCCGAGCATGTCGACGTACCAGCGCGCCGAGGCATGCGGGTCTTCGCTGATAATGTGAACGTGATCGAAACTGAATGCCGGATTGCTCATCGCGTGTCCCTTACGGCCGGTTATCTGGCACCAGCATTATACGAGACAGCGTCCGGCGGAAGGGTTCAGCGTGGGCCGAGATTGGTCATCGTCGGCAGATAAGCCGCGGCAAGTTGCGCCGACATCGGTGTGATGAAGAAGCTGAACGCCGTCATCCCCCGGCCGCCGACATAGCCATGTTCCCAAGTACGGTCATACTGTACCTGCAGAAAGGTCTGCGTTCCCGGCATCAGTCGGACGGTTTCGACCTGCCCGGTTTCAGTACCGTAGGCATCGATCGACAGCCCGTAGGTACCCGCTGGGAAATCTCGATAAAACGCGGTGCCACCACGAATGACAGCAAGCGGCCGCCCGTTGACATAGATGGTCGGCGTGGCGCCGGTGTCGTAGCTCGGTGCCAAATCCGATGGCCAGAGAAACCACACCCGCGCGATATTGGGATTTGCCGCCACCTCGGACGCGGCTGAGGCCGGTGACCCAGCAAGTCCCATGGCTACCGCGAACAGCAGCACGAAGCGAAACATCTAAAGCTCCCGAATCCGCAGCAACATAGTGGCTGCGTCGTCTCATCAAATGGTTGTGCAGCATCATGAGCGCAAGAAAAGAGAATTTACTCTACGTTATAATCGTAACGGGTTTATTAGAAGCGTCTTGTTGAGCTTAAGCGATCTATCGAAAACAGGCCGTGATTATAATGGTTTGCTAAGCACCAATACTGTCCAGCCCATACCGTTCAAAGGTGCCTCGCCCATGCCTCGCTTGATCCCGCGCTTACGTCGAATGCTTACCATTGGGACTACCGCGGCTGCCGGGATGATAGCGGCCGGGGTCATCTGCAGCGCTCCTGCCAGTGCCCAAGCCCTTCAGCCAGCCTACCCGTACCCGACCAGCAATACGCAGTACCAACCGGCCTACCAATACCCGGCCACCATTACTCAGGCGTACCAACCCGGTTATCAGTACCCTGCCAATAGCGCGCAGGCATATCAATCGGGCTATCAGTACCAGGCCGCCCAGCCATATCAATATCAAACGGCAACAACTGCCAATCCGTACTGCCAGTATCCGAATTACAACGCTTATTACTGTCAGTACTATCCCCAATACACCTCCCCATACACTACGCAATCTTATGGCACCTACGGCTCAGCCGATCCCTACGGATACACACCGGCTTACAGCTATAATTCCGGGGCGTATCCGGGTTGGTACGATCAGTACGCCTATGATCCCTTCGAGGTCGGGTTTGGTGCCTGGGATTGGGGCGGCGGCTGGGGGCATGGCGGCGATTGGCGAGGCCGTGTCAGCGGAGGCCACTGGAGTGGCGGGTTTGCCCATGGCGGTGGCCGGGCCGGTAGCCCGCATCTAGCCGGCGGATTTGGAGGCTTCCCCGGGGGCGGCGTCCATGGCGGAGGATTTGGCGGCGGGTTCGGGCATGGCGGCGCCGGCTTCCATGCGGGTGGCGGTGGCGGTGGTCACCGCCACTGAGTGCTGACGCTCAAGCTGCTTCAGCAAAGAAACAAGCCCGGGAAATCCCGGGCTTGTCGTTGGCGTTCAAGTTGTCGTGGGGCGTTTACCACCAACGATTGGGAACGCACCGGCGGTGCCAGTAACCCCAGCGGTCGCGCCATCCCTGCGGGTGAAATCCTGGCCCACAGCCGCCGCGCACCTGCTCGATGCCCGGCGCGGGCGTTCCGATGCCGAGCCCATGAACCGCGCTCGGCGCCGCTTGGCTTGCCGCCGTCAAACCCAACACGCCGATCGCAGTCACCGACGCCAACAACGCTGCACGCATATACGCCTCCACCGTTGGTTTAGATGGCGATTATATGCCTCTACCGGAAAATCCATGCCAGCGTTTGAGCCCAATTAAGCATCATTCCTCACCCTCCTCGGGTCACAGCTGCGTTATCCACGGGCGCGTATCCCGCCTCCACCCGCACATCGACGACCGCGACGCCACCGGCATCGACACAACGGATCGCGTTTCGCAAGGCTGTGACTAACTCTTCGGGGCGGCGGATTGGGCCAAATCCTTCCGCACCTTGCGCGCGGGCGAGCATGCCGAGGTCAGGCTCCGGGTCGGCGATGCGCTGTCCGATCCAGCGATTGGCGACCGGGCGATTGCGCTGACGCGCCATGCGGTCCTGGTGCAGTTCATCGTTGAAGAACGAGTTGTTGTTCGACACCACGATCAGCAGCGGCACCTTGTAATGCACCGCCGTCCAGATTGCGGTGACCCCCATCAGGAAATCGCCATCGCCGAGCACCGCGACCGCTAGCCGGCCCGAGCCGCGTAATGCCAGGGCCGCCCCGACCGCCATGCCAGGGCCGCCGCCAATCCCGCCGCCGCCATCGCCGCCGAGAGCATCGAGCGGATGCGCCACCTCCCAGGTGTCATTGGTCCAGGCGAGCGGATAGCGGATCAGGCAGGCTGGCCGTGAGCCCAGCACCTCGCGCAATGCCGCTGGCAACATTAGTGGCGCGATGGTTTCGCCGGCCGGCGCGGGGAGCTGAATGGCCGGGGAGGGGGTGCGCCCCGGCCACGCCTCCTCGCGGCGCTTTATCGCCGGCAACAAGGCCGCGACGGCAATGTCCGGCTCGACGGCAAGATGCACATCGACTGGCGGCAGTCCCTGATAATCCATGCTCCAGCCGTTATGGATCAGGTGATCGAGCGATGCCGAGGTTACCTTGGCGGCAAGCGGCTGATCACCACAGGCCGCCTTGATGGCACCTGCCAAATCCACCCAGTCGAGGCTCAGGATCACATCTGCCTCGCGGATCATGGCGCACGCCGCGGCGCTCGGATTGTTGCCGGCGGGCGGGCCTTGCAAGGGATGTCGCGATGGGAAGCCGGCGCCCGCCTTGGCGTCGGTCAGCACTACCGCGCCGAGCGCCTTAGCCAACTGCACCCGGCGCTGCCATTCGGCCTCGCCGCGGGATACCCGGCCGATCATCATGAGCGGCCGCTTGGCCGCGTTAAGCAACGCCGTGGCCTCGGCGACGACCGCTGGATCGGGAATGGCTGCGGCGGGCGGCCGAAAGCGCGACGCGTCTGGCAGGGGCGGCAACGCCCCTACGCGACTCTCCTGCAAGGCGGCGTCGAGGCAGATGTAAACTGGCCCGCATGGCGCCGTCATCATCATGCGATAGGCACGCAGCAGCGACTCCGCGGCGGCCGGCACCGAGGCGGGCTGGTCGTCCCATTTCGTGTAGTTGCGGACTAGCGCGCCCTGATCCTGCGCGGTGTGGATCCAGTCGATCCAGGGGCGGCGCTTCGCGGCGTCGACCGGCCCGGTGGCGCCCAGCACATAGACCGGCACCCGGTCGCACCAGGCGTTGAACATCGCCATCGTTGCATGCATCAGCCCGACATTGCTGTGCACGACAGCGCCCATCGGCCGCCCGCTGACCTTGGCGTAGCCATGTGCGATCGCGACCGCATGCTCTTCGTGCAGGCACAGCAGCATTTGCGGCTCGGTATTGCCGAGCAGGTTGACGAGGCTGTCATGCAGGCCGCGATAGGAGGCGCCAGGGTTGAGCGCGACAAAGGGCAGGTGCAACTCGCGCAACATCAGCGCGACCGCATCGCTGCCCCAGTAATCGCCCGGCTCATTGGCGAGGACTGGCCGCTCCAAGCCTCCCGGACCGCTCGCTGCGTCGCTCATGTCGCGCTCCCTGCCCTGATTTCTGTTAGCGGCACCATATTAGGCGGATGGAGGCCCGCCAATCCAACTTGCGCCGCGCCGAACCGCGCCAACTGAGCCTGCTCGAACCCGAAGTTGCGGCGGCGCCCGGCTTTAGTTACCGCGCCGACTTCATCTCGCCCGCAGAAGAGCGCGAGCTTGTGGCCGCCTTTGGCGCGATCGATTTCGAGCCGTTCGAGTTCCACGGCTATCTCGGAAAGCGGCGCGTCGTTTCATTCGGGCTGCATTACGATTTCGGAAATCGGCAGGTGCGTGAGCGGCCGCCGATCCCGGATTTTCTGCAGTGGTTGCGCGATCGTGCTGCCGCTTTCGCCGGTATCGCACCCGCGCTGCTAAGGCACGCCCTGGTCATTGAATATGAGCCGGGCGCAGGGATCGGCTGGCATCGCGACCGCCCGGTCTTTGGCGATGTGATCGGTGTGTCGTTTCTGTCGCCGTGCCGCTTCCGCCTGCGTCGGCGGCAGGGAACGGGGTGGCAGCGCCAGGCCGTGATGCTGGCACCGCGCTCCGCCTATATCCTGCGTGGAGCGGTCCGGCACGAGTGGGAGCACAGTATTCCGCCGCCCGAAACATTGCGCTATTCGGTGACGTTCCGCGCCCCCGCGGCGGAGCAGAAGGGAAGCCAGGAAATGAGGGCGGGATGAGCCGGCCGTTATTGATTGTCGATGGTGACTCGTTCGCGCATCGCGCTTACCACGCGCTGCCCAAGACGATTAAGCGCAAGGGCAATGGTGGCGGCGGTGCGATTGTCGGCTTTGCCAACATCCTGCTTCGCCTTTACGAAAACGAGCAGCCGCGCGCGGTGCTGGTCGGCTGGGACACGCTCGGCGCGCCGACGTACCGCCAGAAATTGTTCGCGGGCTATCAGGCGGGCCGCAAGTTTGATGACGACTTGATCGACCAGCTCGATCTGTTGCCCGAATTTGTCGCGGCTTGCGGGTTCGCCACTGCCAAGAAAGCCGGATACGAGGCCGACGATTTCCTTGCCGCGGGGGTCACGGCGGAGGAAAAGCGCGGTGGCACAGCTCTGGTGGCAAGCGGTGATCGAGACGCGTTCCAGCTGGCGTCTACAAAGACGACCATCCTGCATCCGATCAAGGCTGGCGAAATGGCGCGGATCGGACCGCTCGAGGTCCGCGAGCGATATGGCGTGGAGCCGGAGCAGGTTCCCGATTTCATCGCGCTTCGTGGTGACCCGTCTGACGGTTTGCCAGGCGCCAAAGGTGTCGGTCCGAAGGGCGCGGCGAGTCTGTTGCGCAAATACAGGACGCTCGAAGAGGCACTCGGCGCCGGGAATTTTGCTGCCCAGGCCGACCAGCTGCGCCTGTTTCGCCGCATCGCGACGATGGATGCAGAGGCTCCTATTCCCCAGCTGCCCGACAAGCAGCCGAACTGGGGTAAAGCGGCCTCACTCGCGCGGGGGTGGGAATTGAACCAGCTTGCAAAGCGCCTCTACGACCTTGCCGAGGCAGTCGACTAGATCAGCCGGACTGGATTGATGCGCCGGTGCGACTAATTTTTAGTCCGAATGCAAAAAAAATAATCACGCACGGCTTATGCCCGGGATATAATAAACCCTGAGTTGGGCGCTACACGATTGGTCTCTGCTCAGTTTGCAAGCGGCGGCCGTGTTTTTTCACGAACTGATCTAAGTCGGACCCAAGTCTAGGAACTAAAATTCATAAGTCGAGGGAGCGAAACGTAATGTACCGGCACATCGTTCGACTGTTGATATACACTATACTGCTCTCTTTACCGGCGACGGGAGCGTGGGCAGCCGGCGCTGTTTATGCAATGACCAACAGCCTGAACTCCGCAGGCGGCAATCAGATACTGGTGTTCAGTCGCGCCGCGAACGGTGCGTTGAGCCTGATGCAGACCGTCGCGACGGGCGGCGGCGGCAGCGGCCTGCAGATATCGAATGTCGATGTCCTTGGGTCCCAGAGTTCGCTCGTCTTGGACGCGCTGCATCATCGATTGTTCGCGGTCAACACCGAAACCCTTGCCTCAAACAGCTCCGACTGCCAGCAAGGTACGATCACATCTTTCAACGTCGCCACCGACGGCACTTTGACGATCGCCGATCGCATCGCCTCGGGCGGCATGTACCCCAACAGCCTGACGGTCGCGTCGACAGCCGCCGGCGAAGTCCTCTATGCCTTGAATGCCGGCGGGCCGGGAAGTCCCGCCTGCAGCCAGCCGCATCTGACGGGCGTCCCAAATATCACTGGCTTCTTGGTTGATGCCGCCGGCAAAATGACAACGCTTCCGGATTCAGTGCAGGCAATCAATCCTGGCGCCCTTAACGGCACCGGTTCGGGCGAGAACTGCCCGCTGTTCGGTACGGCTCCGCAGTCGCCGACGTTGAATTGTGGCTTGAATCCACCCGCATTTGTTCGCTCCGCCGCGCAGGTTCGCTTCTCCCCTGACGCCACCCAGCTATTGGTGACCGTCAAGGCAACCAACTCGATCTACGTGTTCCCCGTCGACGCCAACGGCAACGCTGGTGTACCGGTGGTAACGCAGGCGCCTGGCCCCGGGCTCCCTACGTACTTTGGCGTCACCTTCGACAAGAATAATAACCTTCTCGTCACAGAAACATTCGGTAAGGCCACGAGCATTCCCGCTGGCGGAGCCGGCGCTGTGTCGTCATTCAAGGTCAGCGCGACCGGCACGCTAACCCCGATCAGCACCAGCGTTGGGACAGGAGGAACGGCAACCTGCTGGGTCGCACTGGAGCCGACAACGGGCAAATATGCCTATGTCTCAAATAATCTGAGCAACGCCATTTCGAGTTTCTCGGTTGGGTCAGACGGCAGCCTGAAGCTGCTCAATGCAAATGCAGCCCCCGCCCCGACCAACGGACCCAACGATCTGGTGGTCGTCGGCCAGGACAGCACGTCGAGCTACCTCTATGTACTCAACGCCGGCGATGGCACTGTTGGCGCCTTCAAGATCAATCTGGCTGACGGATCCTTGACCTCGATTGGCAATGTTTCCGGGTTGCCGGTCAATGTCAGTGCTCAGGGTTTGACCGGATTTTCGGCGCCATTCCCGACGCCCCTGGTGGCGGCAGTGCTGCCGGCGAGCCGATCGGTTCAAGTCGGCAACACGGCAACCGCGTTCGGCACGGTCATGAACGCGGGCAACACCGATGCCTTTGCCTGCTCGATTGCGCCGAACGGAAATCTACCGGTTACCTTCAACTATCAAACAACAAACTCGAGTACCAATGCCGTGACCGGTACTCCCAATACGGCAATGAACGTGCCCGCCGGAGGCTCGCAGAGCTTTGTCATAGGACTTACGCCAACGGCGGCCATAACGCCTGCCCAGGTAAGCCTGAATTTCAGTTGCGCGAACCAATTAAGCGCTTCTGTGCTGCCAGGCGTAGATACGCTGCTGCTCTCTGCCTCGGCGACCCCTGTGCCCGATATTGTTGCCCTGGCAGCGACAATGCAGAACGATGGCATCCTTCATATTCCCGGCAATCTAGGCGCGGGAGCATTCGCCGTGGCGACGATTAATCTTGGCGCATCAACCATGATAACCGCCACAGCCAATACTGGCTCTGCCACGCTACCGCTCGCGCTGACGATTTGCGCGACCGATCAGAACGGCAATTGCCTTGCCGCTCCGACATCGCTCACCAGTGCTGCAAGCAGCACTGGCAGTACGCCGACCTTTGCGATCTTTGGGCGGGCGACTGGCTCTATTCCGTTCAACCCGGGCGGCAGCCGCGTCTTCGTCCAATTCACGGATCCGAATGGGGTAATCCGCGGCTTAACAAGCGTGGCAGTCGCGACACAGTAACGCTCGCGACACTGGATGCAGCAGCGAGGCGCGGCCTGTTAGGCCGCGCGTTCGCGACTGATGGTCAGCGAGTCGGTTGCGGGGTGTGACACGCGCTCGCCGCAATTCTCTACCAGTTAAAATAAGGCGGGTGCGCCGGTCTAGTTTAACTTCCCTCGACCCTCACCATGAGCACGGTGGTAGCGGTACCACCGCCTTTGAGGGACAAGCTGATATCTTTAGCGATTGCGCGCGAGCTTGTTCCGAGTGCGCTAAAAACGCTGTCGGAATCTGGTTTGCGGGTGAACAGCCAGGATCCTGATCGTTCGCTGGCGATCACTTTGAGGATGATCGAGCCGGACGCCCCCGCGACGATGCGTGTTGCCGCTCCTGGAATGGCTACGGGCGTATCCGCTGTAAGAGGGGTTTCGGGGTGTCTCCGGTTCGGGAAGATCAAAGTAGTTGCGCCGTTGGGCAACACTTCCAGCACCGCGACCGAGGCTGGCTTGCTGACCTGAACCGTGAGACCGATAGGTTCTCCAATTCGATATCGGCCGTCTGGGTGATCCAGGTGCCCTGTCACGGCAAAGTCCGAGGGGCCGAACGTCAGGTCCACCATCGCCTGCTGCGCATCGCTCAGCGGAGCACCGTCAATGACAGCGCACGCCATGAGGGTGCCTAAGCCGGCAAGCAGCATCCCGCGAAATAGGAACGACGCTGTTGGCAAGAATTCGGTCCCGACCGCGTTTGGCATCGCGCTTATCATGGCCAACCTGCCGGATGGCGACAATGCGATCGGCAGGAAGCCGTCCTCGGACGTCTCAGCGCACGGCTCAATCGGCAGCCGGCTGCAATCGGCCGGACCGCCGGAATTCAGCAGGAAGTTCGCGGATTCGGATGTCGCGTTGCGGGAAGGGCAGGTCGACATTGTTTTCTTTGAAGCTATCCCACAATGCGAGAAACACATCGCCCTTAACGTTGGCAACGCCGGAGGCGGGATCGTCGATCCAGAACCGCAGAGCCATGTTAACGGCGTTGTCGCCGAATTCGGTGATGTGGCAAACCGGCTCTGGAGTCGCGGCGACCCGTTTGGTCCCCTTGGCGGCCTCGACGGCAAGACGACGCGCCTCGCGCATGTCGGAATCGTATCCGACGCCAAACCTCACATCGAGCCGCACCATGGAGCTTGAATAAGACCAGTTCACCACCTGATTGGTGATCAGCGACTCGTTGGGGATGAGGTATTCCTTGCCGTCGCGGCCACGCACCGAGGTATAGCGAGCTCCCAAAGCGGTAATTGAGCCATGCGTATGCCCCACCTCGATAACATCGCCGGGCTTTATCGAGCGCTCCAGCAACAGAATGATGCCGCTTACGAAATTTGAGACGATTTTTTGTAGACCCAGGCCTAAGCCGACGCCGACCGCGCCGCTGAAAACCGCAACACCGGTCAGGTCGATGCCCACCGTGTTGAGCCCAATCAGCAACGCCATCATCACCAAGGCAATCTTGATCAGATTGGTTGCCAGGGTTTGAACCGAGGGGCTCAGCGAAAGGTGCTGGATACGCACGCCGATGATGCGCGACAACGCAAGCGCTATCCAGAGCAGCAACCCGATCAGCAGGATCGCCTTAACGACCATCAGCAGCGACAGGCGCACCGTGCCAATGGTCAGCGCGGCAGCATCGAGGGCTCCGATCGTCGGGGGCAGCAGTCCGGTGACGCTCAGGGCCGCGGTTGCCCAGGCTATAATCGCGATGACACGCGCGAGCAGTGCATCGCGAAATAGCCGCGTCGAGGCCCGCAAGACGACCCACAGCGCCGTGAGCACTGCAGCGATCCCGACGAGCCGTAAATCAAAGCTGAGCCATTCTCCGACGCGCTGCGCGATGACGAGCAGCAGCCAAGAATAAATCAGGGTGACCAAGCCTCGCGTGTCGATGAAGCGCCAGTTCGGCGGGAAATAATGGGCGACCCGCTGCGCGATTGATCCGGTGATGCTCCGGGTGGCCCAGTGAAGTGTCCAGGCCAGCCCGAAGGCTGCCGTGACGATGCCGAGCTGCAACGCGAGCAATTCCAACAGCGGACGGGAGATCGCCGCATCCCGGAGCCAGCTCAACCAGTCAACGAGGTGTAAGTCTTCGAGCAAACCAAGCGCCGCCTTCATTGAGGACCGGTTCGGTTCCCAACATGGTCAACGCATAAACCAGCGATAATGTCCGCCCAAGACGTGCAGCCGATCCTACTCGACCCTCATCTCACTCAGATAAGCCTCTCGGATCATAGGATTTTGGCGCAACTCCGCAGCCGCGCCGCTAAGCACGACCCGGCCAGTCTGCAGCACGTATGCCCGATGCGCGATAGTCAGCGCCATATTGGCGTTCTGCTCGACCATGAAGATGCTCATGCCTTGGCGGTTTATTTCCTGGATGATGTCGAAAACCTGCTCAACGAATACCGGCGATAATCCCATCGAGGGTTCGTCCATGCAGAGGAGCTTTGGGCGCGCCATCAACGCACGTCCGATCGCCACCATTTGCTGTTCGCCACCCGATAACGTCCCGGCCAATTGTGGCAGCCGTTCCTTAACCCGCGGGAACAGGGAGAACACGCGCTCTAGATCCTGCTCGAAACCGGGGCCGCGCTTGCGGGTATAGGCCCCCATCTCAAGATTCTCATACACGGTCATGCGCGGGAACAGTCGGCGGGCCTCGAGCACCGGCGCGATGCCCCGTCGCACCCGCTCGGCGACGCTGATGCCCGCCAGCGAGCTGCCGGCAAACCGGATCTCGCCGCGAGTGGGCCTAACGATGCCCATGATTGCCTTCATCGTTGTCGATTTTCCCGAGGCATTGCCTCCCAAAAGGCAGACGATCTCCCCCGGCTCGATACGATAATCGACCTGTTTCAGCACATGCAGGTCGCCGTAATGCGTGTCAACCTGCTGAAATTCCAGGATCGGATCAGGCATCCGGTTACGATGGCTCAAGCAACGGCGGCGCTCCGGCCAAGATAGGCCCGGATGACCTCTTCGTTGCGCCGCACTTCGCTTGGTGTGCCCTCGGCGATCTTTTCGCCGTGATCGAGCACGATGACCTTTTGCGCCAAGTTTACCACGACATCCAGCTTGTGCTCGATCAACACGACGCTCAGGCCGAGCTTGTTGAGGCTCTTGATCTGCTCGGCCAGCTCCAACGTTTCGGCCGGGTTCATGCCGGCGGTGGGCTCGTCGAGCAGCAGCAGTTTGGGTTGCGAGGCGAGGGCCCGGGCGATCTCGACGCGACGCCGATTTGCGTAGCTCAGCCCCGAGACGACGTGATCGACCCGCGGCAACAGCCGGTTGCCGAACACCGCGAGAATTTCGAGCGCGTGCTCGCGCGCCATGTGCTCTTCGTGCTGCGTGCCTGGCAGGCGCACTAAAGCGCTGAACATGCCGGTTCGCAGGCGGGCATGCATGCCGATCAGCACGTTTTCGAGCACGGTCAGGTTGGGGAACAAGCGAATGTTCTGAAAGGTGCGAGCGATGCCGCGGTTGAGCACGATATGCGGAGCGCGGCTCGTGATTTCCTCGCCGGCGAAACGAACGATCCCCTCGTTCGGCTGGACTAGTCCAGTGACCGTGTTGAACAGCGTCGATTTGCCTGAACCATTTGGCCCAATTACCGCCAGCACCGAATGCGCCGGCATATTCAACGACACCGATCGCAACGCGGTCAGGCCGCCAAACCTGACGGTAAGGTTATCGATCGCCAGTAGCGGGCCCGCCGCGTCGATCGCCGGCGCAATAGCACCGAGCCCCTGCAGACGGTCGAAGCTGCGGCGGTCGGCTTCTACTAGCGCTACCTGCGCCGTCTGTTCCTCAGGAGTCAGCGCGGCGACCCGGCGGGTGGCCGGAATCAGGCCCTCGCGCCGGTACAGCATCATCAGCACCAGGATCACGCCGAAAATCAGCTCGATCGATGAGGACAGCTCGATCTGCTGCAACCAATCGACGTCGATCAGCCGGCCGAGCGCGTGCAGCCATTGCGACAAGTCTTCGAGAAACCACGATTGCAGCATTTGCAATATTAGGGCGCCGAGCACGACGCCCCAGACGCTGCCGATGCCGCCAAACACGATCATCACCAGGATCATCACCGAGACGGGAAAGCCGAACATCTCCGGCGTCGCGGTCTGCAATTTGGCGACGAACAATGTGCCGGTGGCGCCGGCGAAAGCAGCGCCCGTGGCAAACGCCATCAGCTTCATCTTGACCCGGTTGACGCCCATCGCCGCAGCGGCGATCTCGTCCTCGCGGATCGCCATCCAGGCACGTCCGATGCGAGAGAATTTGAGGCGTTGGCTGGTCAGTATCAGAAGGGCAACGAGGCCTAGCCCGACATAGTAGTAGGGCGTCGCGTTGACCCCGAAGCTCCAGCCGAAAAGCTGCGGCGCCATTACGCCGTTAAGCCCCATCGCGCCGTTTGTGACGCTCGGTATGTTGCGCACTACGATCGGCACGATCTCGCCGAACCCCAGCGTGACGATTGCCAGATAGTCGCCACGCAGACGCAGGGTCGGGGCGCCGAACAACACACCGAAAAACGCGGTCACGACCGCGGCGACCGGCATCATCAGCCAAAACGACACCTGGAAGTGAACGACGTCGCCGCCGGTATCGTGAAACCGCGCGACCATGCCGAGGGTCCGGAAGAACTCCCAGAAACTCGACCACTCCGGCGCGATCTGCCATGACGCGGCGACGCCATAAGCGTACGCGCCGATGGCGAAAAACGCGGCATATCCCAGGTCGAGCAACCCGGCGAGACCGACCACGATGTTAAGGCCGAGCGCCAACGCAGCATAGGTCAGCGCATTGGCGGCGGCATCGACATCGGCATCGTTGGGGTGGATCAGCGGGAATAGGATCGCCAGCGCGAAAATGACCGTGACGGTCACGCGCGAACGTAGATAGGGGGTGATCGCGGCAATTGGCGATGCTTCACGCAGCCGCGCGAAGGTGTCGCCGGTCATACCGGTCTTCGGTGCCGCCATTTCAGTTCTCAACCCGGTGATAGCGGCGCTGCGTCACGATTTTGTCGGGTTGGCGCGCCCGAACAAACCGCTCGGCGCAAAAACGAGAACAAGAACGAGGATACCGAAGATGATGACATCAGCCCAGCGCACAGCGAGGAAGTGTCCACCCAGGCTCTCGATCAAGCCGATCAGGATACCGCCGACCATCGCCCCGGTCACGCTGCCAATGCCCCCCAGCACCGCCGCAGTAAAGGCACGCAAACCCGCCGTATAACCGATGATGAAGCTGGTGAAGTTATAGTAGAGGCCGAAGATCAGAGCTGCGGCACCGGCCAGTGCAGAGCCAAGAAAAAACGCGATGACGATCACCCGATCAACATCGACGCCCATCATGCGGGCAGCCTCGGCATCCTGCGCTGTAGCTCGCATCGCCTTGCCGAGCTTGGTGCGGCTGACGAAGAGCTGCAGCGCAACCATCAGGAAAAGGGCGATCGACCAGATCAGAACCTCACGCAATTGCAGGGTCGCACCGCCGATGTTCCAGCGCACAACCGGCAGCGGGTTGGGGAAATTCTCCGACGATGCACCAGCGGTGAGCAGGATCAGGTTGAACAGGATGTAGGAGACGCCGATTGTTGTGATCATCGCCGCGGTGCCGCGCACGCCACGCAGCGGCCGCAGCGCGATGCGCTCGATCGTAACGCCGATCAGACCGGCCGACACCATCGTCACGGCAAAGGCAAAGACGAGAGTGCCGACCAGCGTCAGGCCGGTCAGAACCGTGCTCTGGCCGGACAACCCAAGCCACTGCAAGGCCCACATGCCGATAAACGAGCTGACCATGAACACGTTGAAGTGCGCGAAATTGATCAGCTCGAGGATGCCGTATACCAGCGTGAAGCCGAGCGCCAGCAGTGCATACATCGCGCCGAGGCTCAGCCCGTTGATGATCTGCTGCAACAGGACCGAATCGATCATCGTACCGGGCCGCTGGGTGCGTTGATCCCGATGGCTCCCGCAGCTGCCCTTGCCCCAGGCTGAAGCACAACCACAGCATTGTCGTCCCTGCAAAAGCAGTGTGCTGCCGTCGGGCAGGTTAGTTTTCTAAGGATGGTTCCCTGCTTCCTCAGGGACCGCAGGCGGGCGAGCACGCGCGCGTTGCGTGCCAGACTACGGTAGCGGGCTGGCTCGGACATCACGCGACCGGCATGCCGCGCTTACGAGCTTTGCGGCGCGGCTCCCATGTACTTGTACTGGTGAAGCACGTCGTCGAGCGGGAATTTGGCGTCCTTGGTGATTTTAAAGACACTGACGACGCGGCTCGCGATATCACCGTTCTGGTCGAAGCTGACCTCGCCCTGGAGGGTCTTCGCGTGCGAGTTCTGGATCGCGTCGCGCACCGCGGCGCGATCTACGTCCTTGCCGGTGGCCGCGACCGTCTTGATCGCATCGAGGATCACCAGCGCTGCGTCGTAGGCGGTTATGGAGTAATTGTCGGGCTGCATGCCGTATTTTTTGATGAACGCGTCGACAAAGGGTTTGGCGTCCGGGTTCTCAAGCACATTGGGCGCCGCAATCGTCGCATACCAACCTTCGGCCGCTGGATAGCCCGCACCCTTGAGGATTTCCGCGCCATACACACCGTCACCGCCGGATTTCACGATATTGGGCAGGATGTCATAGGACTGCTTGACGACCTTCACACCGGCTTGTGCGACGCCTCCGTAATACAGTGCGTCGGGGTTCAATGATTTGATCTTAGTCAGCACTGTCGAGTAATCGGCTTCCTTCGGGTTGAGCTGATCACGGCCGAGAATCTTGATGCCGCGTTTTTCGGCTTGTCTCTGGAACGCATCGGCCAGTCCGACACCGTAGGCGCCGCTGTCATCCAGCACGTATACCGATTTGACGTGCAGCGTATCGGCGAAGTAGTTCGCCATGTTGGGTCCTTGGAACGCGTCGGTTGTCACGGTGCGGAAATACACCGCCTTACCGGCAGGCCGGTACTGGCCGGCAAATTTTGGGTCAGTGATGTCCGGATTGGTCGAGGCTGGAGTAATAATTGCAAGATTGCCCTGACTGAGGATCGGCGACATTGCCTTGCCTGAGCCACTCATCTGCGGCCCGATCGCGGCGACGACGTTGCTATCGCCGACCATCTTGCGGGCATTGGTTGCCGCCTGCGCCGGATCGTACTGACCCGCCGTCGCGGTGCCGTCATCCAATACCATCACATTGATCTTGTAGCCTGATACGCCGCCTTTGGCATTGGCGTCGTCGAGCGCCAGCAAAGCGCCATCCTTGATCAATTCGGCATCATGAGCGTCCGCGCCGGTCAGCGGAAGGTTGATCCCGACGGTGACGCTCTTGTCAGCCGACTGCGCCGGCCAGGCGAAGGCGGCGGCCAGCACTAAGGCCGGCAGGTAAAGGGTCAGCGTGCGGCGCAGCGGCATGAGTTTCCCCGTCCCAGTGGTTGATCTTAACTACAGCACGTTTTGCGCCAAACCGCGGCCTCCGACAAGCCCGGCAACCGGGTCGCGCTTCAGCCTGGTGGTTTCATCGCAACATCGAGCATCACATTCGGCAGGATATCGCGCAGAACACCGCGCAAGGTCGCCTCGTCGGAGGCGGTCGCGGCGCTGACCAGCCGGCGCGACCCGCGGCGCAAGATGCGCGCGGTAGCGCGTCCTTCGCGGCCCGGGCGGATTGTTGCGAATACCTCGGCCGGCTCGATCCGCCGCAATTGCCTTTTCAGAGCCTGCAGGCCCTCTTGCGTCTCGACATCGTTGGCCGGCGCGTCCGGCTCGTCAGGCTCCGTCTCCTCGTCGACGACCGCGTCGACCGCCTCAACCGGGCGGTGGCGTGCCAATGATTGGTAGACCGCACGACCTGCTTCGGTATCGATCCGCGACTGCAATTCCCAGCTTTCCCCGCGCGCCGACAATTCGGTGATCAGCGCGAACAGGTCGTCGCAGTCCTCTTCGTGGGTGCACGTCAGAAATGCGAGGCGGCCATCGTGCTCGATAATACGGTCATCGTCCTCGGCAAAGCCCAGTTCGCCGAGCGCGTTATCGAGCGCGCGCCTTGACGCCACGAGCAGCACCGTGACGTGCAACCTGCGGCTCGTTTCGGTTGCTTCGTCCTTCTCGGCCATTGCCTCTCCCCAACACAGGTCGAGTATCCGCAATGAGACGCCCGGCGCAAGCTTGCGGTCAGTTGAGGCGGCTCTCTCCGGCGCGGCTGATCCGCACGTCGCGATGGATGCCGACATTCATCAACAGGCCGAAACCGAACAGCACCGTGATCATCGCGGTGCCGCCATAGGAGATCAGCGGCAACGGCACACCGACCACGGGAATCACACCCATGACCATCGCCATGTTGATAAAGGCATAAAGAAAAAAATTCGCGGCGATGCCGAGCCCCAGCAGGCGCCCGAACTGGCTGCGACAGCCCAGCGCGATGGCGAACCCATAGGCGACCACCAGGACATAGAGGCCCAGTAGAGCGAGTCCGCCGATCAACCCCAGCTCCTCAGCGATCATCGTAAAAATGAAATCAGTCTGTTTCTCGGGCAGGAAGCTCAGATGACTTTGTGTGCCCTCGAGAAACCCTTTGCCGAACAGACCACCAGAACCGAACGCGATTTTGGATTGCAGGATATGATAACCGGCGCCGAGTGGATCCCGGTCAGGGTCGAGAAACGTGTAGAGGCGCGTCTTCTGGTAGTCGCGCAATACCGACCAGGCGAGCGGCGCCGCCACTGCGGCGCCGACGGCGCCGGTCGCAAACACCCACAACCGCACCCCGCCAAGAAAACAAAGCACGATGCCGGAGGCGAGCAGCATCATTGCCGTGCCCAAATCCGGCTGTTTCAGAACCAGCGCGGTGGGGATCAGGATCAACAGGGCAGGGATGATGAGATAACGGATTCTACCTACACTGTCCGTGGAAACGCTGTGGAAATAGCGCGCCAGCGCCAGAACCAGCGCGATCTTCATCACCTCGGATGGTTGCAGCTGCATAAAGCCGATATCGATCCAGCGCTGCGCTCCCATGCCAATGGTACCGCGCACGTCGACCGCCACGACCAAGAGCAGCGCAGCGCCGTATATCCAATACGCCAACCGGTACCAGTGGCGGATATCGATCAACCCGGCGCCGATCATCGGCAACACCGCAATTGCAAAGCGCAGCGCCTGCTTCGAGGCCCATGGTTGCCAATTGCCGTTGCCGGCGGAGTACAACATCGCGAACCCGATGGCCGAGATGGCGCAAACCATCAGGATCAAGCCCCATTGGATTCCCCGCAGCTTATCGGCTAAGCGCTGGTCGCGCCCGGCATCGGAGGTCAGCCCCAGCATCGCGATCAGCCTCGACGATCACTATGAGCCGCCACGGGCACGATCTCGACCGCCGGAGTTTGTGCGACTGACTCGGGGTGCGGTACACGCCGCCCCGGGTCGCGCTTCTGTACCTCGGTCAGCACATCACGACAGATTGGGGCCGCCACTGCCGAGCCGCCGCCGCCGGTCTCACCCCCATGTTCGACCACACAGGCGCAAACATACCGCGGCGCTCCCACCGGCGCGAAGGCCACAAACAGCGCATGGTCGCGTTCACGCCAGGGCACATCGGTCCCCTTGCGAATGCCATGCTCGCGTTCGTACTCGGAAATATGCCGCACCTGCGAAGTGCCCGATTTGCCCCCCATCGCGAACATGGGATCATTTATGCGTGCCGCATAGGCGGTTCCGCCCTGTTCATTAACGACGGCGCTCATCCCATCGAGCACCAGGGATAAATGACGGGCGCTGACACCAAGGCTGGGAAAGGCGGGCGGATGTGTGTCGCCGCCTGGTGGCAGCAAACCATCACGTACCAGGTGCGGCACGACCGCCCGTCCCGTGACGAGGCGCGCGGCCATTGTCGCGACCTGCAACGGGGTGGCAAGCACCGATCCCTGGCCGATGCCGGTTATCAGCGTCTCACCTTGCTGCCACGCGGTGCCGGTGGTGGCGATCTTCCAGTCTCGTGTCGGGATCAGGCCACCCCGCTCGCCCGGAATATCGAGCCCGAGCGGCGCACCGAAGCCAAAGCGATGTGCCATTGCCACAATGCGGTCGATGCCGGCGCGACGCGCGGTCTCGTAGAAGAACACGTCACATGATTTCTTGATGGCATCATGCAGACGCAGGGTCCCATGACCGCCACGCTGGTAGCAGTGGAACGTGGCGTCGCCGAGTTCGATGAAGCCCGGACAGTTGATTGCTGTGTCCGGCGTGATGGCGCCACTGTCGAGCGCTGCCATCGCCACAACTGGCTTGAACGTCGAACCGGGCGGATAGACACCGCCCACCGCCTTATCGGTAAGAGGATTGCGGGGATCGGTCGACAATTCCTGCCATACTGCCGCGGTCAAGCCGGTCGAGAACACCGTCGGGTCGTAGCTGGGGCTGGAGACCATGGCCAGCACATCACCGGTTAGCGCGTCGAGCACAACGCAGGAGACGCTGGGCTCGCCGGCGCAGCGCTTCATAACGAAATCCTGCATCGCCATATCGAGGCCGAGGATGATGTCCTCGCCCGGAATGCCCGGATGGTGGGCCACCTCGCGCACTACGCGACCATAGGCGTTGACTTCAATTTCACTGGTGCCGGCGGTGCCCCTAAGTCTGAGGTCCTGCGATTTTTCGATGCCACTCTTTCCGATCCGGAAGTCGGGCAGTTCGAGCAGCGGGTCGCCGGTCAGCTCCTTTTCCGATACCGCCGCGACATAGCCGAGCACATGGGCTGCCGTCGGACCGTAAGGATAATGTCTAATCATCCCTTGTTCGATCGCGACGCCAGGCAATTCCGGGATTGCGACCTCGATGCGCGACATCTCCTGCCAGGTCAGATTCGCCCGCACAACGGTCGGGACGAAACTGTGGTTCCGCCGCGCTTCGCGCGTAATCCGGCGATGGTCAGCGTCGGTAATCTCAATCAACTTAGACAGGGCGGCGATTGTCGCGTCTAGATCGCCTGTCTGCTCCGGCACCACGACAACCCGGTAATTTTGGTCGTTATCGGCAAGTGATACGCCGAATCGATCGATGATGCGTCCGCGGGGCGGCGTCAACAGCCGCAGGTTCATCCGGTTTTCGTCGGCCAGTGTCGCGTAGCGATCCTTTTGTAACACCTGAAGTTGGTACATCCGCCCGGCGAGCACCGAGGCAAGCGCGATTTGGCTGCCCGCCAAGATCGCGGCTCGTCGGGTGAAAGATTTCTGATTATCGTCTTCGCGCGGCATTAACCGGACCGGCTAGGCCGACGGCGTCAGGCGTGCGCGTCGATCAGTACGCGCTGGCTGCGCCCCAGTGCAAAGCTGGCGGCGGGAAACGCGGCAACCGTCAGAACCAGCCGAAAAACGGTTGCGCGAATATCGATAAGATCCAGCATGATCAGGCAATTGAACGCCCATAACATTCCCATAACGGCGGCAGCTAGGAGGGTGAAGCCGGCCCAGACGAACGGAAAACCGCGGTTCACAAAAAGTCGCCGGTAACGCAGGACTCCCGCGCGTGCGATCAATAGCACGAGGGTCCCGGCGCCAACAGGGGCACCCGTCAACAAATCTTCGACCAGTCCTATCGCAAATAGACCGGTCGACGGCAGGAGATCCGGGCGGTAGATCGTCCAATGGTAGACAGCCATCAGGGTGAAAGCCGGTGTCAGCGCGGCATAGCCGGGGATGCGCACTGGCAGCATCGTCAATACTGCCATAACGAGGGTCGTAAACAGCGGCCATGCCCGCCCGATGCCGTTATTGACCCGCGGCAGGGCAGGAATACTGGTGACACGCAATGCCATCTGCTAGCGAACTACGGCGCTGCTGTCGCTGCCTTTAGCCTTGGCGGAAGCGCGCGTTGCCATCGGCGATGCTGGCGGCGGCAGGGCGGCCGAGAGGCCGTAATCTACGACCACCACGTAGCCAAGCTGCGAGAGCTCGACAAACGGCTCCACTTGCGGGATGCCGTTCGCGAGCGACGCCACAACCCCGACCGCCAGGCCAGGGGGAAAGACGCCGCCTTCGCCGGACGTCACAATGCGATCGCCGACCTGTAAGGCGGCTGAATCGCTGAGATAGAGCAGGCGCGGGCGCTCCGAATTGTCACCAGCCAGCACCGCGTTGGCATGCGTGCGCTCGACGACGACAGGAATGCGGGAATTCAGATCGGTGATCAGGAGCACACGGGCAGCGCGGCTACCGACTTCGGTCAGACGGCCGATGAGGCCCTCGCTGGCCACCGCCGCCTGGCCGCGGGCTAGCCCCTGGTCGGTGCCCGCATTAATCATCACCGTGCGCACATATCGCCCGCCCGAGTTGGCGATCACACGCGCGGTCTCGTAGGAAACCGCACTTTCCGGAATCGCCTTAAGCAATCCTCGCAGCTGCTGGTTATCAGATGAAAGCTTTAATGCGATCTGTTGCCACTGCAGTAGACGAGTGTTCTCCTCGGTAAGGCGTTGGTTGTCCTGGTATATCTCCACCAGACCGCGCGCATGGTCGACCGCTGACGACGCCGCGCTCAGAGGACGCGACAGGATATCAAGCAGCGGCGCCGCGCGGTCCGCCACCGCGGTTCGCAGCGACTCGAACATCGTCTGATCGGCTTTACCCAGTATGATGATTGCCACCGATAGCAAGATCAGCAATGGCGGTGTCGTGCGCTGAAGCGTGGCGCGCACCTGTACCGACGGCCGGATCATGCACGCCTCTTACGCACGAAAGAACACCGCATCGTATCGGCGTGACTGAAGGAAACGTTCGGCATCGTCCCCGAAACCCCCCAGCTCGGAGCCCTGTACAAACAAGATTCTCTACCTGCGTGAACCAAACTCTACCACATATTGATGAGCAGGTTCTTCAACGTCTTCATCTCTTCGAGGGCGCGCCCAGTCCCCAAGGCGACGCAGCTCAATGGATCATCTGCGACCGATACTGGCAGACCCGTCGCATGACGCAACACATAATCGAGATTGCCAAGCAACGCGCCGCCTCCCGTTAGGACGATTCCCTTGTCGACGATGTCGGCGGCGAGCTCGGGGGCCGTATGCTCCAGCGCGACCTTCACTGCTTCGACTATCGAGCCAACCGGTTCGGCCAAGCTCTCCGAGATCTGGCGTTCGCTTATAACGATTTCCTTTGGCACGCCGTTCATCAGGTCGCGCCCTTTGATCTCCATGATGCGGCCCTCGCCATCCTCAGGGGCGCAGGCCGAGCCGATATCCTTCTTTATCCGCTCCGCGCTGCTTTCGCCGACCAGCAGATTATGGTTGCGCCGTATGTAGGCGATAATCGCCTCGTCCATCTTGTCGCCTGCCACGCGCACCGAGCGGCAATAGACGATGCCGCCGAGCGACAGTACCGCGACTTCGGTCGTGCCGCCGCCGATATCCACAACCATCGAGCCGGTCGGCTCGGTGACCGGCAATCCGGCGCCGATCGCAGCCGCCATCGGTTCCTCGATCAGGAAGACGCGTCGCGCACCGGCGCTTTCGGCCGATTCCTGAATCGCGCGACGCTCCACGGCCGTAGAGCCGGAGGGTACGCAAATGATGATCTGAGGGCTGGCAAAGCTGCGCCGGTTGTGCACTTTACGGATGAAATGCTTGATCATTTCCTCGGCGACGTCGAAATCCGCGATGACGCCATCACGCAGCGGGCGAATGGCCTGGATGTTGCCGGGGGTGCGGCCGAGCATCAGCTTGGCTTCCTCGCCGACGGCCAGCACTTGATTGCGCCCTTTGACATTGGCGATTGCCACGACCGACGGTTCGTTGAGGACGATGCCGCGCCCTTTTACATAGACAAGCGTATTTGCCGTGCCGAGGTCGATCGCCATGTCGGCGGACAACAAACCCAGCATTTTCCCAATCATTGCGGTGACAGATCCAAAGTTACGGCCGATTCGATGCTCCGGCGCGGCCGCTGCCCTCGCCGAGACCATCACGCCCATCCAATGACATCAACCACCGCATCCGGCAACGGATAGTTGCCGCTGCGGCTGGCGCCAGCGGAGATTGCACTTCCGCAAAGGCGACGGTCATCACCTCTCGCCTTGAGCCACTTTAGATGAACTGGTGCCGAGTGTCTGCATCAACCGCGCCGCAGAGGAAAGGCTTGTCGCCACCTCAATTTCCTGACGTCGCTGCTCTGTCAGGCGCGCCGCAAACTCTCGTAAAGCGTTCGGTGCGCATCGCCGGACACTCAACGAGTGTGTCGCTTGAAGCCATCTTTTGGGACGCACTGGGCGAGATTGCCGAACGGCGCGCTATTTCGGTCGCCACATTGCTGACCGCGATTGATGCCAGGCGGACAGGCAATCTCTCCAGCGCGGTTCGGGTCTTTGTCTTGCAGACTAGTCTCTGCGGCGAGATATCAGGGGGAACGAGGCCAGAGGGAGATGCCGATGACCAGTGTCGTGATCAATTTCAACCGGGTTCGTAAGGCCAAACGTCGCGAGGATGCCGAGCGCCGCGCCGCCGAAAATCGAGTCTTTCATGGCCGCGGCAAGGTCGAGCGGCTGAACGAGGAACGAGACAAGGATCGGGCGGCACGCGAGCTGGACGGCAAGCGGCGCGACTGATCGTAACAGAGCCGCCGCTGCTGCGCCGCAGTGTCGTCTCCTCAAGGGTACGAGCCAAGTGCGCCGGCCTCGCGCAACGCGCTGATTTCGGACTGCGACAGCTGCAGTAGCTGGTGCAAAACCATCTCGGTATCGCCGCCCAAAGCGGGGGCGGGGCCGGACGCGTGCGCAAAGCTGGCGCGCCAGGGCAGGCCGGGCAGCACTCCCGCCGTCTGCGCGGCCCAAAAACCGCGGGCTCTGAGGTGTTCGCTGTCGACAAGGTCGCCGGAGGAGGCGAGGGGCGCTGCCGCGAGGCCGGCCTCTGCCAACCGCGCTGCCGCGGTGCGCGCCGCTTGTGGTTCAGCCCAGGCGGAGAGTGCGGCGTCGATTGCATTCGCCTGCTCCTCTCGCTGGCCGGCCTCCAATGCTGCGAGCGGCGCCAACGCCGGTACGATCTCGCAGAGGCGGTGCCATTCCGCGGTGCCGGAGATCGCAAGACTCAGCCATGCGTCATCGCCGGCGCAGCGAAATGCGTTATGCGGCGCGTGATATGGTGAGTAATTGCCGACCGGGCGCGGCGGGGCCTCGAGCTGGGCGGCAAGCAGGGGCTCAGCCATCGTCCACAGCATCGCCTCCAGCATGGAAAAATCTATGCGTGCGACCTGACCGTTGCGGCGACGATGCCACAGCGCAGCGGCGCTGACAAAGGCCAACATCAGCCCGCACATCGGGTCGAGCCAGGCAAGTCCAACACGTGGCGCGATCCGGGGATGACGGTTGAGCCCGGCAAACCCGGCATAACATTGCAATAGAGTGCCGTACGCGACGCCGCGCGCTTCGGGCCCGGTGCGGCCGAGCCCGGAGGCCGAGACATAAATCAAGTCCGGGTTTATCTCGCGCAGTGCGTCCGCGCCGAGCCCGAGCCGGTCCATCACGCCGGTGGCGAAATTCTCGACCAACATATCGCATTGCGCAGCGAGGGCGCGCGCCATCGCAACTCCCGCTGGGTTTTTCAAGTCGAGCACGATGCCACGCTTCGCTTGACCTAGAACGGTATGCAGTTCTGAACTACGGCCGGGATCGCCCCTGCCCGGCGCCTCGACTTTGATAACCTCGGCGCCCATTGCTGCCAGGTAGCGCGTCGTCGTCGGGCCGGCAATCACCCAGCTGAAATCCAGTACCCGCACCCCGTTGAGCGGTAGCGGCGGGGCCGCATGCCCACCGCCGGGTGACTGCGCAGCGGGGGAGGAGCCCGTCCTGTAGGGCAGGGAGGATGAGGGGCGGGGGCTGGCGCCGACTTGAGCCGCGGCCGAATGGCAAGCTATCCCAAAGGGCGGGCTCGGAACCTGCACAACTCGGCCGGCGACGCCGAACGGCCGGAAGAAATTGCGATGCCCCAGCTGCGGCGAGGCGAGCTGTTCGGCCGGTTCGCGCAACGGGAAACTCGGCACGTGCGCGGCCTGCGCCATGTCGGCGATCTGCTGCTTGTCGTATTGCCGACTCCATTCCGACATCAGCGCGTGCAGGGCGTCCCAGTTCGCGACGCGGTCGGATTTCTTGGCGAAGCGCGGCTCTGTGCCCCAATCGGGCGAGCCCATCACGGTCAGCCAGGCGGCCCATTGGTGATCGTCGCGCGGCGAGATCGCGGCGAAGCCGTCGCGCGCCGGCAAAATACACACGGTGGCGCCGTTGCCGTCGCTGAGGCGCTTGCGGCCCCAGCTTTTGCCGATGGTGCCGGCGCGGGCCAGTTCGGTGATCGCGATCGTCGCCAGCGCCTCCTGGATCGACACATCCATCATCGCGGGCGCTCCGGCCATCACGGCGTGCATGCCAGCACAGGCGGCGGCGAGCCCGCCCATAAAGGCGGATTGCTCGCCGACCGGTCGGATAGGCGGCTCCGACAGATCGTCGACCTGACCGGTCAGCATGCGGGCAATGCCGCTGGCGTAGAGCAAGGTCAGGTCGGTGGCCGGGTCGTCGGCTTGTGGCCCCGTTTGGCCGTAGGGCGAGACCGCGACGATCGCGGCGCTGGGATTGAGCCGCCGCAGGCTCTCCGGATCACGCCCCAGCCCCCGCAAAAGCCGCGGCGCCCCCTCGACGACGAGCAGGTCGGCGGTACCCAGCAGCTCCGGCGTGGCGACGGCCTTGCCGTGGTTAAGGTACTGCGTCAGCGGCGATGCTGTATCGGGGTCAAGACAGTGCACCGCGGCGCCGACATCGGCAAACAGCCGGCCGCACACCGCGGCGGCCAGGCCATCGCCGAGCTGCACGACCGTCAGCCCCGCCAGTAACGCCATGCCACGCCTCCCCAATCCTCACGAAGCGGTTGTCGCCGATGGCTGCGTTCGCCGCAACGCACTTGGCCGCCCGGCCGGGCCGCGCCAAGATCGCGGCAACCGGAGGAGACGCAAAAATGCCCGCACCCTACGAAACCCACCGCGCCCAGCTAAAGGCCATCCTGGCGTCCTGGGGGATGCCGGAGGAGAATGCCGAGGCGACCGCCGATATCCTCAGCTGGGCCGATCTGCACGGCGTCGACAGCCACGGCATGTCGATGATCCCGGGCTATGACAAATTGCGCCGCGACGGCCGCGCCAACATGCAGGCCCGGCCCCGCATCATCAAGGAGACGCCGGTCTCGGCATTGGTCGATGGCGATGGCGGGCTCGGCCACGTGCCGGCGAAATTCGGCATGCAAGTGGCGATCGACAAGGCCAGGCAGAGCGGCATGGCGATTACGGCGGTACGCAACTCGGCGCATTTCGGCGCCACCGGCTATTACACGCTGATGGCGGCCAAGGCGGGCCTCATCGGCATGGCCTGCACCAGCGCGTCGAGCATCCAGGTGGCGCCGACCTTTGGCAAGGAGGCCAAGCTCGGCACCGATCCGTGGTCGTTCGCCGCGCCGAGCGCCGACGGCAACCCGTTTCTGCTCGACATGGCGACCACCACCGTTGCCGCCGGCCGCATCCGAAACAAGGCGAATGAGGGGCTGGATTGCCCGCCCGGCTGGGTGCTCGACCGGGAGGGGTTGCCGAGCGTCGACCCGACCGTGGCGCGCGAGAAGGGCGGTTTTCTGACCTCGCTCGGCGGCTCGCCGGAAAACTCCAGCTACAAGGGCTACAGCCTGGCGGTGATGGTCAACATTCTCGGCGCCTGCCTGTCGGGCGCGACCTTGATCACCGACCCGATGCACTGCAAAAAGCCGCAAGGCAACGATATCGGCCACTGCTTTATCGCGATCGACCCCGGCCTGTTCCGCGAGCCCGGCGCGTTCGAGGCCGATGTCGCGCGGTTCTGCGGCGATCTGCGCGCCACCACCCCGGTCGATCCGGCCCAGCCGGTGATGGTCGCCGGCGACCCGCAATGGCAGAACGCCGCGACCCGGATGCGCGACGGCATCCCGGTCGGCGCCGGGCTAATGCGCCAGATCCGCCAGATCGCCCAGGCCAGCGCCGCCCCCTGGCTGTTGGACTGAGCGCGGCTCGACCGTCCCCGCGCCTGACCCAGTATCCGAGCCAGCATTCGGCCGGCGCGGCATAACCGGGGGTTGGGGGAGGGAGGCGAGCTCACCTGATAAAACAGGTCGAGATCAGGTGAGATTCGCCTCTGGATTGAACGCGGCCCATTACCCCGGCGCCGGCGCGGTCGGCGTGTCGGCGGCCTGGGTGGCGGCGAGGGCGGCGAGCTGCGCCTCGATCCGTTGTACGCGGCCCGGCTGATCGAGCCAGTCGGCGACCCGCTCCCAGGCCTGCCGCATGTCCAGGGCCAGCGGGTGCACGCTGGCGCGCAATTGCGGCAGCGGGTGCGCCGCGAGAAATGCCATGTCGGCGTCCAACAGGGCCGGCGTGTCGGGGATCGCCCGCAGCGTCGCCAGCGCCGCGTTGCCGATCCGCAGCATCTCGCGACAGCGGTCTTGCAAGGCCGGGTCGCACAACCGACCGGCGGTGTAGAAAGCGCGCGCCTCGTGCGCCATCATCACGGTCACCCGCAATTCGAGGCGCGGCGCGATCTCGTCATGGCGCGCCGCGACGCGCTCCGCCCGGCGGCGTTCGGCGAGGTCGCCGACCCGCGCCTGCGTCTCCAATACCTGCGCCAGGGAAGCCGCCGCCATCGGCGTCACCTCGCCTGAGGCCGCCGCGCGCACCAGCGCCCCAAGCGCCGCGCCGGCTTCATCCGCGACCCCATCGGCCACCGCCCGCCCGCCGCGACCGCCGCGGGGCAGGGCAAACGCGGCCGGCGCCTCGCGCTGCGGCGCGATGATGCGATCGAGACACAGCCTGAGCGCCCCGAGATCGCCCGCCAACGCCAACTCAATCGCCTTCCGTGTCAGCGCCCCCGCCTCACCACCCAGCAACACCGCCGCCGTCCGCGTCGCCTCATTCAGTATCCCCGGCGGCCGCCCCGACGGGTTCCCCGACATCCCCCGAACAAACCGCCCCCGCATGTCCCGCCGCTCCATTCTGCCACCTACTAGGAACATATAAGGAACGCGTCTATTTGGTCCCGTATCTCTGCTCTGCAAGGCCTGATCAACGTAAAAGGGCCGATTACGAACCCTCATGGCGGTCCGGAACTTTGTACCACGATCTCACGTAATAGGTGACGGACCGACACACTTGAATCTCACGATCAATCGCAGTCTGGTCGACTAGGAGACTCGAGGAGCCCAGACGATGCTCGCCGCCGACTATGATGCGTTTGTTAGAGCGACCGACCAGTCGATCGACAAGTCATCCCGGGAGAGATGGGACATAGCCATCTATGGGCTTGTAGGCGAGATTGGCTCCGTCTTATCCGCCGTAAAGAAAGAGATGCTTGGCTCAGGTTCCGAGATTTCCCGACTAGCGACACGTGAAATCCAGGCGGAATTAGGCGATGTATTATGGTATTGCTTTTCCCTAGCTCAAATTTGCGGCCACCCGAGAAATCTACTCGCTCAGGATATAGAGGACCTTCGCAAAGAGCTAAGTGGTAGAAAAAGATGGTCCGCCAAATTCCGCACTGCATTAGATCCAAAGAAGCGCGCGCAGTTCCTAGAAGAGGCAAAAACTTTTCCTACCAGTGAGATTGTCACGTTTAATAACTACCAGAATTTAGCTTTTTTGACTGCACGGACCGATCGGAAGGTTCTACTTGAAGTTTGCCTTGCTGTCCTTTGGCAACTTGGCGCACAGCTTCTCCGACGCAAACTTCCTAAGATCGAAATTGAACTCAATACCTCGGTAAAACGAAAGTCGGTGAAGCGTGCTTTAGGTGAAATTATTTGGCACGTGTCTGCGTTGGCTAAATTATATGATTTGTCGCTTGACGCTATTGCCGAATTCAATAAGGAAAAAGTCGCATTCAGGATGACCCGAGGGACGCCGACCCGGCTGCATGATGAGGACGTCTCCCGTTCTGATCAGCGGTTTCCGCGCAGGTTTGAGATCGCCTTTCTGACGGTCGGCGAGGGCCATTCCCGGATGTATATGAACGGCCGGCAGGTGGGCAGCGAGCTGACTGACAATTCCTACGAGGATGATGGTTACCGATTCCACGACGTTTTCCATATAGCGAACGCGGCTATCCTTGGTTGGTCCCCGGTGCTTCGCGGTGTTCTGAAGCTCAAACGGAAATACGACCCGAAGGTTGATGAGGTCCAAGACGGGGCGCGCGCAACGATTGTAGAAGAGGCGATCGTTAAGGTGATTCATTCGGAGGGTGTTCGGCTCGCGGGTAACCCGTGTGATCGGACCCCGCTCTTTCCCCGACGCAGCGATATAACATTTCGGTTCCTAGATCTTATCCATACTTTTGTCGTCGGGCTTGAGGTCGAAACAAATAAGTATTGGGAGTGGGAAGACGCAATTATGGCCGGGCACAAAGTCTTCTACGAACTTGGGACGGAACAGCAAGGCACCGTAACGGTCGACCTAGAGGCACGACAAATAACGTTTAGTCCCGATGTCTTTGTCGATTTGTCCGGTACGGTGACGGGTTTTGGAAACGCGATTGTCAAAATTAATGATTATGGCGGCTTATCAGACGGCGAGGCGGACGAAGGCGGCATGGAACGAGCGCGCCACGCTGCCCTCAAGCGGGCTGTATTACAAGCTGTTGGACACGATCAGCCATCGCCGCAACTTCTTGAAATGATCGAGTTGAAAATATTTGATCCCCGCCGAATTAGCATCAAGACGTGCGGGGCCTTACGACGCACGATTTGGGAGCGAAAGATTATCACCTTCAGAACGATGTTATCAGAGACAAGTGGTACTATCTGCGCTACTGCACTCGCATTGTCCGATGCGCGTGACCTGACCGGATAGTAAATATTTGGATTAGATTAATTCGAGCTGCCTGGGTAATCCGGTGACCTGTACTGATGCCGGCACCGATAAGCCCCACCGTGGTGGGAAGGTGGGCAGTTCAGGTATCTCTGACGTAGGCCGATATGATTGTTTAATGCGTTTGCGTGAGCCCGTGCCGCGTACGTCCGGGTGGGCAACGCGCGCGTATTTTGAGATTTCACAAAAAAGGTTTTGGCAATCTATTGGTTGCAATGGTCGCCCGAACAGTCCTTGAAATTTAAGGCCCTGGCGCGCAAATTCACCATGCTGACATTCGACCATTTGGTGGATGATATCTGCCGGCGTTTGTCGCCCGGTGTCTGCGAAGCACTTTGCAATGCCATCGAGAGCGCCGGGACCGGCAACAACGAAATCCGCCTCATCGAACGAAAGCAATGTCGAGTAGTTGAGGTCGATCACGTATTGAAAGGCAAGAAAGGGACCAAGGCCCGGATATGGTCTGATCATCTCATACGCGGCGCGCAGCGAGCGTGCTTTGCCGAGCCGTGCCGGCAGCCCGTCTTCGATCATGCGTATGAGCAGCGCGAGGTGATTGTCGAACTTGCGCTCGTGACCAAAACGCGGCGCCGGCATGATATAGGCTGCCGAGTAGAGGCGGTAACCTTGTTTGTATAGACCACCTAGTGCTTGTGAGATACGATTCGGATCGATCCTGTGCCAGGATAACGGACCGAGAATCTGTTCAAGATAGCGCCAAGTGTCGATCTTGTTGAATAACTTGAACAGAAGGGTACGAAAAAAAACATCAACTGGGGATTGGGAGCGATCCTCCCGGTAGAGAACATTGCGTATGAGATATTGGCTCACGCGGTCAGCCGCTCGATAAACGTTCGTGAACCTATAGTTGCGCAAGATAGGATCGGCGGTCCAGGGGCCGAGCTGATCGATCAGGCGCCGCATGTACATGGCCTGCCGCTCGGCCGCAAAACGCCAGTAGGTGTCATAGACGCAGGTGGGTGTCATCGGCATGTCCGTCGCTCGCCCTATGCTAGACGACTAGCACGACCGGCAACGGTTTAGCGGCTTAACATTTCCAATCTGTCGGATCACCGACACAGCCGCGTGCCGGTTGCTCACGGAGCCAGTCGGCGAATGCCTCAGCTCGCTCAAGAGGGAAACAGCACTTATGGCCCTGAGTCCGATGCACAAAATCTGCAAATTGCGCCGGCACCGTCGGTCCTCCCGCGCCCCAGTAGGCGAATTTGCGGGCAAGGAGAATCCGGTCGGTGGTGCCTGTGTCGCGGCGAAGGTTTCCCTCGCTCACCCGCCCCGATGGCTCGCTGTGGAACGAATCCTCCTGGACAATGTCACCGGTATCCACGTCGCGGTGATAGATGTTGTCGCCATACCGGAGCATCAAACTGCCACGCATCACCGGCCGTTTGTGCCGAAACCGCGGATCGGACCAGTATTGATTGAAGTCGATGATCTCGTCGACGTACATCCAATAGATGATACGCCCAATCCCGCCGCTCGGCTTAGAGCCAGTGCCAACGACGTAGTCCCCGAGCCTTGCATGCTGCCGAATCTGTGGTTTGCACGCCGCGAGCGAGCACACACGATGGAATGGGTTTGGCGCAAAACCAAGGTCATGGTCGATCACATAACTGTATACCCTCATCCCACTAGCACTTATGCCGATGCGTAAGCGGCTCCGAACGAGGTTCTCCGCTAGGTGACGACCATGCGACCATCTCGCCTGAAATCGCTACCCGCAGCTTTTCGATATCCCACGGGCTCGTATCCGCCCCGTACTGTTCAATCACATCAGGTACATGCCCTTAGCCGCCGTGACGTGGCCACACGCCGATAACGCGTCCACCGGCGCGTGCCACTTTACCTGCTGCCTGTGGCAGTCGATCATCGGCTTCGCATTCTGGGGTAAGAAGGACGATGAGGACGATCTCGGACGCCTCATCGCCTTCCTTGTCCTCTTCGAAGTCACCATCAAGAAACTCATTCAGCTCTTCGATGTCGAGCTCAAGATCGCATTCAATGCCGGCTGCTGCCAGCAACGTGCGCAGCCGACTGACTTCTGCTGGCGCTAGGGTCGCAGATTTGTAAACGATCACGTGGACCATAATGCGAAGCCTGAGGTTCCTAATACGTTCGCAAAGATGGTGAGTTTATTGCTGATAAAAAAGGGCCGACGTCTATCCGCAGAACTTATTTTTTGCTCGATGAGCGGTAACAGGTGCTCTGAGAGAGCCTCCAGTGCATTGGGCAAGGACCTACGCCGCCACCTTTCCCACCCCGTCGATTACCGTGTGCCAGTCGTCGATTTCGCGGTCTTGGGGGTGGACCATGATGTGTTGCACGCCGGCGGCGGCATAGGCGGCGATGCGGTCGCGCATCATCCCCACATCCTTGCCGTCCCAATGCGAGCGGATCGAGATCGTGAATTCGGGCTCGGGGCGGTCGCGGCGCAGGCGCTTGACGATGTCGACGGCCTGCTCGGGGGTGACCTGGCTGCCGTGCCAGCCTTGCCCCAGGCGCACGGTGCGCTTGTGCGCCGCCTCGGAGCGGCTGCCGTGCCACATCGGGATCGGGCTGATCGGTTGCGGCAGCATCGTCATGTCCTCGATCTTGGCGGGGATGTATTTGCTGTCGAAGCTGACCGGGTCTTGCGACCACACCGCCTGCATCATCGCGATGCCTTCATCCATGCGGCGGCCGCGCTCGTTAAAGGGCACGCCGAGGGCGGCGAATTCCGGCTCGAGCCAGCCAACGCCGACCCCCATGATCAGGCGCCCCTCCGAGAAATTGTGCAGGGTCGAGAGCTCCTTGGCGAGCGGCAGTGGGTGGCGCATCGGCAAGACGAGGACGCTGGTGCCGAGCCGCACGCGCGTCGTCACCGCCGCCACCCAGGTCAGGGTCAGGACCGGGTCGTAGAATAAGGGCGAGCGCGGGAATTGCTTGCGCGGCACGATGATGTGCTCGCTGACCCAGACATCGCTGAGGCCCATATCCTCGGCGCGGCGGGCGAACTCCTTGATCAAGGCCGGGCTCGCCTGGCTGCCGGCATGCGGCAGGTGAATCCCGAGTTGCATCGCCCCTCCCCCTTATGCTGCTGTTGGCGTGCTGCTATTCGCACCAGCATGCACGGGCCTGAAGGCCCGGGAAAGGCCGGAGATGCGCTTTCAGGGCAAGGTGGCGCTGATCACCGCGGCGGCGAACGGCATCGGCCGCGCCACCGCCGAGATTATGGCGCGCGAGGGGGCGAGTGTTATCGCGGTCGATGTTTCGCAGGAGCGGCTCGACCGCATGGTGTCGGAGCTCGGCCCGGTTTGCGACGCGGCGGGCGGTCAGGTGCAGGGGCGGCTGTGCGACGCGCTCGACGAGTCGCAGGTCGATCCGCTGGTCGCCTCGGTGGCGCGCGAGATGGGGCGGATCGACATTCTGGTCAACGCGGTCGGCGGCAGCACGGTGATCGCCAAGCCGAATGCGCCGTTGGATGAATTGAGCCTGGGCGATTGGCAGAAGCTGATCGACTTCAACCTGACCGGGACGTTTCTGTTCACCCATGCGGTCGTGCCGGTGATGAAGGCGCAGATGGGCGGGAAGATCGTCAACCTGGCGTCGATCGCCGGGCGCGGGCTCAGTGTCGCGAGCAGCAGCGCCTATGCGACGGCCAAGGGCGGCATCATTGCGTTGACCCGCAAGATGGCGTTCGAGCTGGGGCCGTTCGGCATCACCATTAACGCGATCGCGCCGAGCCTCACGCTGACCGAGCGTATCCGGCCGCATTGGGAGCGCCGCAGCCAGGAGATGCAGGCTGCCGAGATCGACCGCACACCGCTGCGCCGCGTCGCCGAGGCGCCGGACCAGGCCAAGGTGATCTGCTTCCTGGCGTCGAGCGATGCTGATTTCGTGACCGGCGTGACGATCGATGTGACGGGCGGGAACTGATTTATTCACCACCGAGGCAATGAGGGCACCGAGAGATCGCACTCGCTTCGACTCACTGCCTGTGTGTCCCTGTGGTGAGCAATTTTTGGCTGCGCCCGCCCCACGGCAGGACCTGGGTGCGAGGACGATTAGGGGAGGATTGGATGACGACGTATGTACTGGTGCACGGCTCGTATCAGGGCGGGTGGATCTGGCAGGATGTGGCGGGGCGATTGCGGGCGGCGGGGCATGATGTCTATGCGCCGAGCCTCGATGGCTGCGCCGAGCGCGCCGGCGCGATACGGCCCGGGATCACCACCGAGACGCAGGCCGATGAGGTCGCGCAGCTGATGTTTTACGAGGATCTGCAGGATGTCGTGCTGGTCGGCACCAGCTCGGGCGGCATGGTGGTGTGCCACGTCGCCGAGATGATGCGCGAGCGGGTCAAGCGGCTGGTGTTTGTCGATGCGCTGGCCTTGCTGAGCGGCGAGAAGATCCGCGACATCGTCCAGCGCTCGACGGCTGCGGCGTCGGGGCTGACCGCCGGGCCCTCGCGCGAGGACGC
>JAFAYW010000080.1 GCA_019240125.1 Alphaproteobacteria bacterium | reverse complement strand
GGTGCAGGCTGAGGGCAAGAACGTCCTGACCATCGAGGGGGTCGCGAAGGGCGACGATCTTCATCCGATGCAGGAGGCCTTCCGCGAAAACCACGCCCTGCAATGCGGCTTCTGTACGCCGGGCATGGTGATGAGCGCGCTCGACCTGGTGAAGAACAACGCCAATCCGTCGGACAAGGAAATCCGCGAGTACCTCGAAGGCAATCTCTGTCGCTGCACCGGCTACCACAACATCGTGCTGGCGATCAAAGCAGGCGCGGCGTCGATGCGCGGCGAGGCTCCGGCGAAAACCCCGGCGGCGGCGGAGTGATCCGATGTCCGCCATCGGAGCGCCGATCAGGCGCCGCGAAGACTACCGGTTCCTGACCGGCCAGGGCACTTACACCGACGACATCAACCGGCCGGGGCAGACCTATGCGTACATTCTGCGCAGCCAGCATGCGTTTGCCCGCCTCAATAGCATCGACACGTTAGCCGCGGAGGCTGCTGACGGCGTCGTTGCCGTATTCACCGGCAAAGATATCGAGGCGGCGGGCCTTGGCGGCCTGCCTTGCGGCTGGCTTATCAACAACAAGGACGGCTCGCCGATGGTCGAGCCGCCGCATCCGGTGATCGCGATCGGGCATGTGCGGCATGTCGGCGACCCTGTCGCGGTGGTGATCGCCGAGAGCCTCGGCCAGGCGCGCGACGCGGCCGAATTGATCGAGGTGGATTACGGTGTCGAATCGGCGGTGGTCGATGGCGCTGCGGCGATCAAACCGGGCGCGCCGCAGATCCACGAGCAGGCCCCCGGCAATGTCTGCTACGACTGGCAGATCGGCGAGTTGGCCCCGGTCGAGGCGGCGCTCGGAAAATCAGCGCGGGTCGTCAAGCTCGACCTGACCAACAACCGCCTCGTGCCCAACGCGATGGAGCCGCGCGCCGCGATCGGCGAGTTTAATCGCGCCACCGGCGAGTACACGCTCTACACAACCAGCCAGAACCCGCACGTCATCCGCCTATTGATGGGCGCTTTCGTGCTGCACATCCCCGAGGCGCGGCTGCGGGTCGTGGCTCCGGATGTCGGCGGCGGTTTCGGCTCGAAGATCTACCATTACGCCGAGGAGGCGATCGTCACCTGGGCGGCCGGCAAGATCAGGCGGCCGGTGAAGTGGAATTCCGACCGCTCCGAAGCCTTTATGTCGGACGCGCATGGCCGCGACCATGTCACCCATGTCGAGCTGGGGGTCGATGCGGCCAACAAATTCACCGCGCTGAAGGTGTCGACGATCGCTAATATGGGCGCCTACCTGTCGACCTTCTCGACCTGCATCCCGACCTATCTTTACGCGACGCTGCTCGCCGGCACCTACACGACACCGGTGATCTATTGCGAGACCAAGGCGGTGTTCACCAACACCGTACCGGTCGATGCCTATCGCGGCGCCGGACGGCCGGAGGCGACCTTTCTCTTGGAGCGCATCGTCGATCTCGCGGCCGACGAGCTGGGGGTCGATCCCGGTGAATTGCGCCGCGCCAATTTCATCGCGCAGGACGCCTTCCCGTACCAGACGCCGGTCGCGCTGCAATATGACAGCGGCGATTACCAGACCACGCTGAAGATGGCCCAGGACACCATCGATTATGCTGGGTTTGAGGCGCGCCGCCAGGAGGCGGCGAGCCGCGGCAAACTGCGCGGGCTCGGCATCGCCACCTATATCGAGGCCTGCGGCATCGCGCCGTCGGCGGTGGTGGGCTCACTCGGCGCCCGCGCGGGGCTGTTCGAGAGCGCCTCGGTGCGGGTGCACCCGACCGGCAGCGTCACGGTATTGACCGGCTCGCACGCGCATGGCCAGGGGCACGAGACCACCTTTTCGCAGCTCGTCTCCGACCAGCTCGGCATCCCGCTCGAGCAGATCGAGATTGTGCACGGCGACAGCGGCAAGATCCCTTACGGCATGGGCACCTACGGGTCGCGCTCGCTGGCTGTCGGGGGCACGGCGATCGTCAAGGCGATGGACAAGGTCATCGCCAAGGGCCGCAAGATCGCGGCGCATCTGATGGAAGCCGCCGAGGCCGATGTCGAGTTCAAGGACGGCAAGTTCACCGTCGCCGGTACCGACCGCTCGACATCGCTGGCCGAAGTCGCGCTGACCGCCTATGTGCCGCACAACTTCCCGCATGAGGAATTGGAACCCGGTCTCGACGAGACCGCGTTCTACGACCCGAAGAACTTCACCTTCCCCTCGGGCGCGCATATCGCCGAGGTCGAGATCGAGCCGGATACAGGCGAATTGACCATCGTCAGCTTTGTTGCCGCCGATGATTTCGGGCGCATCATCAACCCGATGATCGTCGAGGG
>JAFAYW010000046.1 GCA_019240125.1 Alphaproteobacteria bacterium | reverse complement strand
CCCATGCGGCGTGTAAAGGAACATGCCTGTGCGCATCTTCGAGATGAGCTCACCGCCATCGGTCACGATCTCGGTTTCAAACTTCAGAAAGGCGCCACGCCCAACCCGCGTTTCCTTCGGCTCGCATGACAGCAGCATGTTGCCGCGCCGAACGACCCGCTCCCCGGCGTGGATCGGCCGGACGAAGTCAACGTCGATGTCGGTCGCGAAATAGCCGATAAAGGGCGGGAAGAAATCCGGAAAAGCGGGTTTCACCGCGCTTTTAATTGGTTGCGCATCGCGATCGGCGGTGGGGAACAATGTTTCCTGTCCCGGCTGCCACATCGGCGGGATGGTGAAGGTGGATGACGCCGTGTAGGGCGCAATGACATCCGCATAGCCATAGGCGCAGGCGACGGCGCGATCATAATGCAGCGCGCAATCGAGCTCGATCGGCGACATAGCGGCGATCGCGCCGACCTCGACGGCGTCGGCCGGTGCGGAACTCCGGTTATCGAGATCCATGCCCACCGCGTCGAGGACCGGCTGCCAAGCCTGCTTCCAATCCTCCACGGCGATGCTCCTCTACTTCAGCACGTCGGTCGCGCAGCGACGCGATTCTCTCCTCGAAATAGCCGAGGATATCACCCAGAACATGATCGGTATCGCGGCCGAACGACGGTGCGGCAAGCCTGGGCTCCTGCGATCTGAACCCTCTTTGGCTGATCGCGATACTGCCGCGCGTCGGGAGATGGACCAGCTGATTGAAAATGTGAGCCACTGAGCAAAAACCCAGGCTCCGGTGCTGCTGTCACCTCAATATGACGGTCGTGCCAAGGTAACGGAGCCGCCGTCCGCCATTCCATAGGTTATAAGATTGGCCCGCGTCCTAAGCAGCGTTGAGGCGGCAGCAGCCGACATGCTGGCAAGGGAATCGCCGTTGACGCTCGTAACCATGCTCCCAGCCTTGAGCCCAACTGCGGCCGCGGGTGAACCGGGCATGATCGCAATCACCTGCGCCCCAGCGGGCGTGATGGTGAAAGCGACGCCGAGGCTCGGCTCAGGCGACGACGCCTCGATACGGGGCGGCATAGACGTGACCTGCGGAATTCTTTTCCTTACCGGGCTCGTCGCCCGGATGAAAGCTTTGGCGGCTGCCTGAGAAGCGGCGTCAGAGCCGCGCGGGGCTTCACGTGTCGGTCCAACAAGAGGGTTGCCGGGATTATCCGCTTCGACACATTGGTCTTGATCGGCCGAGGTGCATGTAGGGAGACCCGTGGTCTGCGGACTAACCCAAACTTGCGTGACGGCGGCGCTGGAAACCGTCACTGAGAGCATCATGAAGATCAATGGCATCCGGCTCATACGCCCGCAACGCGCTTCCATGACATCTTGGCCATCATCTTGACGGGCCGGCCGCGCGATCCGACGTTTATAGCGCAAGTCGGAGTGAATGGCATGAAGTTCGGATTGTCGCTTAAGCTATGGGTGCCGATCGGCCTGATGATAGCGGCAGGCCCAGCCTGGGCTGCCGATCCGACGGTTGCCGAAATCCATGCCGCTGCAGTCGCAGGGCATGTCGACCAGGCGCAGCGGATGATCGGCCAGGTGCTGAAGGATCATCCAAACAGCGCAAAGGCTCATTATGTCGAAGCCGAGCTGTTTGCCCATCAGGGTCGCAATGCTGAAGCGCGCCTCGATCTTGAGACGGCGCAGCGTCTTGATCCATCAATGAAGTTCGTAAGCGCCAGCTCGCTCGCCGAACTGAAGCAACAGCTGGGTAATCGATCGGCGTCTGCGCAGGCGGTCCCAAGCGATCAGCGGGAGCGATCACATTTCCCGTTCGGGTGGATCGTTCTCGGCGTGGCGGCCTTGGCATTCTTCGTCCTGTTTCGTAGACGTCAGCAGATCAACTATGTCGGTTCGCAAGGGCCGAGCTACGGCTCGTCCTATGGCACAGGCGCTTATCCTAGCCCGGGCAGCCCCTGGGGCGGACCTGCTGCAGGAGGAACTGGTTCTGGAATTCTTAGCGGTCTTGCGACCGGAGCGGCGATGGGCGCGGGGTTTGCGGCCGGCGAGACGCTGATCGACCATATGATCGACGGCGATCGCGGATCCCGGCAGGACTTCAATCAACCAGATGCCGGCAGTTTTGACGCGAACCAGGACATGGGCGGCGATAATTTCGGCATCAATGATGCTGGCAGCTGGGACGATGGCGGCAGCGACGGCGGCGGATCAGACGATTGGTGACCTCGGGCCGAAAGCGAGATCCAGTGTCTGATGGTGGAGCGCCTCCAGCTTTGCGTTAAAAGCCAAGAACGCCGTCGAGATCGGCTCGTCGTCAAAGGGGATATAACACGGCTCGCCCGGATAACGATGTGGACAATGCCACAACATGACAGATCCGGATCGACGGCCGCGCCTCACCGGACGCCCCTCGTCGGAAGAAGCGGCAGCGCTCGGCCAGCGCGTGATCGAAGCCGGCTACGCGTGCTTCATTGCTAGCAGGCCGTTGAACAAGTCGGTGGCGTAGCGACCGCGAACATGATTCATTCGTCGCCTGACAGGTGGGCGAGAGGGTTGGATGCGGGGCACAGACAGGCGCTCGGGTGAGCTATTCTCCTATGTCGGCCTCGAGCAGCGGGTCCGCG
>JAFAYW010000350.1 GCA_019240125.1 Alphaproteobacteria bacterium | reverse complement strand
ACTCGGTTTGATCACCGATATATCTTTCAGGTCGCGGATGTAGAGACCGACTTCACGGGTCAGCTCGGCACCGGCCGGGTGATGATTGTGCGTATGGCTGCGCAGCATCGCCGCGAGCTGCTCGGGCTTTGCCTTTGCAACTGACCGTTGACGTACAACCTATACCTGATTTCATCGAGAAAATTGCTCTCTTTATCGAGTGTAAATGGTAAAACGGTTCTATTGACATATTTGAACTGGAATACTCATCTTATGTACGGCTAACAAGGCCGCCGCGGTAATTTGAAGGGCAGCTTGCACCACGGTACCAAAGTTAAAGCGCCACGGAAATGTCCGTGGGCGAAGTCTCCTCCGTGAGGCTGACCCTGATGTGTGATCGCGCCGATCTGCTCTCGGATGTTCGCCGGCCGGGCCGGATCTGTACAGGCGCCTGTCGCTGCTGATTGCACTGCCACTGCACCGGTCTGTCGTCGGTGCCGAAGCGCCTCGCACATCGGGAGAGAGTTGTTGTCACAAAGCTTTGCTGTTGAAACGCGGGCGCGGTGCCGCCGGACTGCTGGTGTCGTCCAGCCGCGGTTTCTTGTTCCTGGCGCTCGATGGTGCATTCGCCCCTCGTGCCGCCGCGTTGAGGATGCCCGCCGCGACATCGAACGCCCGACCACAGAAGCTGTGCGCCCGATGAAGCAATAGCGTGCCGCCCGGACCAAACATCATAGATCGATCAAACATCCTATACCTGGAGTTAAGCGATGACTGTACGGATTGGCGATACGGCGCCTGATTTTGTCCAGGAATCTACCGAAGGTCCCGTCCATTTCCATCAATGGATCGGTGACAGTTGGGCAGTCCTGTTTTCCCATCCGAAGGATTTTACGCCGGTCTGCACCACGGAGCTTGGGGCCGTTGCGAAACTCAAGCCGCAGTTCGACAAACGCAATGTCAAAGTCATCGGCCTCAGCGTCGACCCGCTGAGCGATCATCACGCCTGGTCTGGTGACATCGCGGAGACACAGGGCGCCAAGCTGAACTTTCCGCTGCTCGCCGACGCCGACCGCAAGGTGTCGGATTTGTATGGCATGATCCACCCCAATGCGAGCGACACGCTGACCGTCCGGTCAGTCTATGTCGTCGGGCCGGACAAGAAGATCAAACTGACGATCACGTATCCGGCCAGCACCGGCCGCAATTTCGACGAAATCCTGCGAGTCATCGATTCGCTTCAATTGACCAGCGAGTACAAGGTCGCGACGCCGGTGAACTGGCAGCACGGCGACGATTGCATCATCGTCCCCGCTGTCAGCGACGCCGAAGCCGACAAGGCGTTTCCGAAGGGCTACCGCAAGGTGAAGCCCTATCTGCGGATCACACCGCAACCCGACCTGCCGTAACGCGGTTACCGGCCGTCTGCCATCGCCGCCGTCAGAGGTGAAGCATGCTTGTCGCCGATTACCGACGACATCCCGATGATGCCAACACTGCGGTGCCGCGAGTGGTGGTGGTCGAGCCGTGGAGCGGCTTTGTCTTCCTCTACGATGCCGACGAGGAGGACGAGCCGCTGCCCCCGCCGCCGCGCGATCGCGGGCGCCGAGCAAGATCGCTGAGCCTGCTTGAACGATGGCTCGGCCTCGCGGGTAGCGCGTTGGCGGCGCGCTGATATTATTCGTCATGCCGGCCCTCGGCAGAATCGAGCCTGCTCAACGTCTCCTACGACCCGACGCGCAAAGCTCTGCGCCGCCGACAGCCGCGTCTTTGGCGAGAAATGGACAGAAAAGACCGGTGAAACCATCAACGCGCGCGCCTGCCATGGCGGATCGGGGGGCGCAGGCGCGTTCGGGTATCGACCGCTTGGAAACCGATGTGGTGACGCTCGCCCTCGCCTGCGACATCGATGCGGTCGACATAGCGATCCGTCTTGTGCAGCAGCAGTGAACGTCACTCCGTCGCTACTGCCATTACGGAACCGGCGGCGACCATCGCGTCAGACCTCGGCAGCAACCCCCGGCCGCACGACGCGAGCCTGTGTTTGCAACATTCACGGCAAACGGGCTGGCGGGCTGAAAATGGTGTTCTCTGCCGTGCCTGCAGCACGGTGACTTTGCTCCAAGTGCGCGCATGACAAAGCAATAGCGTGCTTTTGACAGTGGTACGGAACCGCCCCAGACTAATCGTGTGAGACGAGCCGCTAAACCACTGACGATCCGTACAACCGACTCCTTTTCAAAGCGCACGCATCGTGAGGATGCAGCGCTACGGTACTAGAGCGCTTCCGGTGCCCAAGTCGCGGAGCGGATGCTCCTGCGTTTCCTCCCTGAACTCGGCCGTGCCTGCGGGCACGGTCACCTTCCGGGTGGGGGAAAACGATTGTCACCGGACGGCATCAGCCGTGTGGCCCCATTCTCCGCGTCAGTCGAGGCACCAGTGAACTTCTCATCCAAGTCGCAACGCAATGCGGGTCCCACCAGGCGTCGGGTGCTGGCACTGACGGGCGGCCTTCTCGCCGTCGCGCCAATCGGCGCACGCGCCGCTGGCCGATTATGGCCTGCCACGGTGCCCGCAAGCACCTCGCTTGCCGTCGGCGACCAGAACGAGGTGCTGCAGACGCTGCTGGCAGCGTCCGGCCAGGCAACGGCGTTGCAGAGCAAGGTGACCTACGCCAATTTTCTCGGCGGTCCCGCCGTCCTCGAGGCTTTCCGCGCGGGCGCGCTCGATATCGCGACCGTCGGCAATACACCGCCCGTTCAGGCGCAGGCGGCGGGTGAACGCATCCTGATCGTCGCCGCGGTGCAGTCATCCGGCCCGGCATACGGCATCGCTGTCCGCCCGGGCCTCAAGCTCACTCATCTCGAGGAACTGCGCGGCAGGAGTATCGCCTATGGCGAAGGCACCGCGCGCCAGCCTTTCGTCCTGAGTGCGTTGAAGCTCGCCGGTTTGACGCGCAGGGATGTCACGCTGGTACCGTTGCGCGCCGCCGATTTTCCCGACGCCATCCGCAGCGGCCAGGTCGATGTCGCGGCGCTGAACGAACCGCACTTCTCGCGATACCTCGCGGACTATGCCGATCGCGGCGCCAGCGCGCTGCCGCCGGCGGAGACCGCGCGGGTGCCGAGCGGCCCGGAGTATTTGTACGCGAGCGACACGGCGCTCCATGACTCGGCGAAAACCGCGGCAATCGCCGATTTTGTTACCCGCTGGATCGCGGCGCGGCGCTGGTCGAAAACACATCCGCGTGAGTGGATCGATGCGTATTACGTCAGGCGGCAGCGACTGTCGGCGGCTGATGGCCAGAAAATCGAGGATGCTTTTGGCGAGCTGACATTCCCATCGCTGCGCAGCCTCATCGAAAAGCAGCAGGCCATCGCCGACCTCATCTATGAGGCCGGTGATTTGCCAAAGCGGCTGGATGCACGTGACGAGTTCGATTTCCGCTTCGACGATGTGATCGCCGCCAATGTCAATTGACGACACCTACCGGGACGACTCCGTCGCGATGCCGCAGACACCGCGGCCGCTGCGCGGTTCGATTATCGGAGATCGATCAACGACCGGACGCCGGCATTCCCGGCTGGCACCTCGCAAACTCCCTGCCGGCGGCCTGTTGTTCGGCCCCATCGTGCTCGTGGTCATCTGGCAGTTCGCATCGGCGATCGGCTGGTTGTCACCGAAGATATTGGCGGCGCCGTCCACGGCCGTCGTCACTGGCTTCGACATGCTGCGCAGCGGGACGCTGCTCGATCATCTGGCGGCCTCGGCCGGGCGGGCCTATCTGGGGCTATTGATCGGAACTGTCACCGGCGTTGCTCTCGCGCTGATCGCAGGGCTAAGCGTGGTGGGCGAGGCCGCCATCGACGGCCTGGTACAGATCAAGCGTGCCATTCCGACATTGGCGTTGATCCCGCTGGGCATCATCTGGCTGGGCATTGGCGACGCGATGAAAGTGGCGCTGATCGCTACCAGCGTCTTCATCCCGGTCTACATAAACACCCATGCCGGATTGCGCAGCATCGACGCGCGCTATGTCGAGCTGGCCCGCTCTGTCGGTCTCACCCGCCTCGAATTTCTTCATCGCGTCGTGTTGCCGGGCGCGCTGCCCGGCTTCCTGACCGGATTGCGGCTGGCGGTGACGACCTGCTGGACCGCGCTGGTCGTCCTCGAGCAGATCAACACGACCAACGGCATCGGCTATCTGATGAACCGGGCGCGGGATTACGGCCAGACTGACGTCATGGTCGTGGGGTTGGCGGTTTACGCGATTCTCGGTCTTGCGTCGGATACGGCAGTGCGAATGGTCGAACGCCGCGCCCTGGTTTATCGACGGGTACTCGGGGCATGAGCATCCATCTCGGCAATGTCACGCGGCGGTTCTCCGGCCGCGATGTGCTGGAACGCATTTCGCTCGACGTGCCGGCGGGCGAGTTCGTCGCGCTGATCGGGAGGAGCGGCTCGGGAAAGACGACGCTGCTGCGCGCCATCGCCGGGCTGGACGATGGTGTCGAGGGCAGTGGCGAGATCGAGGTCCCCGACAACCGCTCGGTGCTGTTTCAGGACTCGCGGCTGCTGCCCTGGCTGCAGATCCTGCCGAACATCACCCTGGGCTTGCACGCGCCCGACGCGGATCAGCGCGGCCGGGCCGCTTTGGCCGATGTCGGCCTCGATGGTCGCGAGAAGGCATGGCCCAATCAGCTCTCCGGTGGCGAACAACAGCGTGCCGCGCTGGCGCGATCACTGGTGCGGCATCCCGCTCTGCTGCTCGCGGATGAGCCGTTTGGCGCGCTTGACGCGATGACACGTTTGCGGATGCACGCGCTGTTGTTCCGGCTGCTGGAACGCTATGCTCCGACCGTTCTCCTGATTACGCACGACGTCGATGAGGCGCTGGCGCTGGCCGATCGGATATGGGTCATGGAGCACGGCCGCATCATCCTCGATCGTCCGGTTGCAATGCCGCATCCGAGACGCAAATCTGTTGGACAATATGATGCTCTGAGGAGCGAAATGCTCTCCGCGCTTGGCGTGGAGGCTGAAGCCGCCTGAGGCAGGACGGCACAAACCGGAGGCAAGCACGGCGTTCTCTCTCCCCTGAGGATTATCGAAGGAGTTCCAGTCATGCCGCTTGATGTTGCGTTCGAACCGCAGACCTTGACCTCCACCCTGTTTTATCTGAAGCGCGGCGCGGAAAAACCGGCCCGTTATCGCACCGATCCGCCGCCGGGTGTGCCACGCTGGAACGGCATCGACGACCCGCACGAGGTGACGATTGAGGACGCACGCGGCCGCGAGTCCGAGTTCACGCTCGACCGCAACGGGTTCGCGCTGGTGAAAGCTCCGACCGCGATGCGCAACTTCTACTCACCGGACGAGATCAAGAGCGTCTACTACCCGGAAGTCGAGCAGCTGTTGCGCGACAAGCTCGGTGCCAGCCGTGTCGTTGTGTTCGACCACAATGTGCGCAATGGCTCGAACCCCGATTTCGCCCAGCCGTCGCGGCAGGTTCACAACGACCACACCGTAAATTCGGCGCCGCGCCGGGTGCGCGACCATCTCGGCGCCGATGCCGACGAGCTGCTGAAGCACCGGTTTGGCGTCGTCAATGTCTGGCGTCCGATCCGTGGACCGGTGCTCGATTCACCGCTGGCTCTGTGCGATGCCCGCACCTTCACCGACGCCGACCTGATCGCCAGCGATCTGGTGTACAAGCATGTTCGCGGCGAAACCTCGCGGGTCGAGTACAACGCGAAGCATCGCTGGTACTACTTCTCGGAAATGCAGACCGACGAGGTGTTGTTCATCCGCGTCCATGACAGCGCCAATGACGGCCGCGCCCGTCTGTCGTTTCACACCTCGTTCGAGAACCCGCTGACACCCGACGCTCCACCGCGCGAAAGCATCGAAGTCCGCACGCTCGTGTTCTTCCCGCCCGGTAGCTGACGACAGGCGCCGCCTCACCCTTTAGAGTTCAGGGTGAGGCGGCAACTCTTCGCGGGAAGAGGCGAAAATATTGGCGTCCCCGACAGGACTTGAACCTGTGACCCCCGGTTTAGGAAACCGATGTCTTCCCGGGTTTAGGCCGGGCATCGGGTTAGAATGTTTTAGGTAAGTTGCTTATTTTATGAAAAGTATTCTCGAGGTGTTAAACACCGTTCGGTATGGGTTATAACGACGTTTAACGCGTCGTCCGTTACCATGCGGTTACCACGGGAGGGGCTTTCTGGCACGCAAGGTCCTAACCGAGATCGTCGTCAATCGGACGAAGCCCGGCGAAAAACTTATCGAGGTCTGGGACCTCGCGCTGCCTGGCTTCGGGCTCCGAATCACGCCAAACGGAGCGCGGTCGTATTTCGTGATGTACCGGGTCGGCGCCGCCGAGCGCCGCCGACAGCGGCGGCTGACGATCGGGAACGCCCGGCTGATCGACTTGGGCGTTGCGCGCGAACGGGCTCGGGCCGCGCTCAGAGCTGCCAAAGAGGGGAGTGATCCCGCGGTTAAGGTTGACCCGCCCCGCCGCATCACGTTCCGCGAAGCCTTCGACAACTACATGGACCTGCACGTCGTGCCGAACCTGCGGGCGCGCACTGCCGGGGACAAACGGGCGATGTTCGAGCGTGAGGTCCTGGGTACCTGGGGGGATCGCCCCCTCGACTCCATCAGGCGGGCCGACGTCGTTGTCCTTATCGATGGGCTTGTTGCGCGCGGCGCTCGCGTCGTGGCAAACCGAGTTTTTGAGAGTATCCGGGCTTTCTTTAATTGGGCGATCGCGAGAGGGATCGTCTCGGAGTCACCCTGTTATGGGGCGAAGCGGCCGACCACGGAGAAGCCGCGAGAGCGCGATTTGAACGAGGACGAGGTCCGGCTATTCTGGAGGGGCGCCGGAGAGATCGGGGCCCCCTTCGACAACCTGTTCCGGCTGCTGCTGCTCACCGCTCAACGTCGTGACGAGGTCCGGTGCATGCGCTGGCGAGAAGTCGATCTCGGGAAAGCGTCATGGACCATTCCCGCCGACCGGGCAAAAAACGGCCGGGAACACGTGGTCGCGCTCTCCGAACTGGCGCTCGAGATCCTTCGCTCCATCGAGGCACGCCAGCCCAAACACGGCCCCGATGAGCTGATCTTCGGGTCGCACGCGAATCCCCGCAACGCGATCTCCGGCCTTAGCCGCGCCAAGCGCCGGCTCGACGCGGCCATGACCCGTGTTGCCGGGACGTCGGTCCGGCCGTTCGTCCTTCACGATCTTAGACGGACCGCCGTCAGCCTGATGGCGGAAATGGGCATCCCGCCGCATGTGGCGGACCGGGTGCTCAACCACAAGAGCGGCACGATCCGCGGAGTCGCCGCCATCTACCAGCGGTACGAATTCGGGTCCGAGGAGCGCGACGCTCTCATGCGGTGGGGCCGCCGTGTCGCCGAACTGGTTTACTCTGAGTGCGGAATCAAGGACATGGAGTTGAGGGCATGACGGTGGAAGACCGGCAGGCGCTCCTTCAATATCTGATCACCGGCGGTACGCGGGCTAAGGGCGCTCACCCTTTGAACGAGGGTGGCCTCCTCAACCTGCTTAGTCACATTGAACTCGGTAATGATCCGGCGGCGAAGGACTTAGTGGCGGAGGCGGTGGCCTTGCAATGTGAACGAGATCCGGACAACCCTTCCGAGCATACGCGTCTTCAGATCAAGCGCTTGATTATCAAACGCTTGATCGAATGGCACGCTGCCAAGCGAAAATCCGCTGAGCCAAAGGCTGCTATGTGGTCTCCTGACATGGATGAGCCAGGGCACCCGCGACATCCGCTCGTAGTGCACGATCAAAGCGAATCACGCAATCGACCCATTTATACCATACCCCACTCCCCAATCGCCGATGTGATGCTCCGGTTCGCGAGCAGACACGATCAAGAATTGACGACCTACATCGAGGGAGAACACCGGGTACAGGGAGTCGCCGATGCGCTAGAAGAGAGCCGAAACGCGTATTACAAATTCGATAATTGGGCTGCCTGGGTAGATGCGGGCTTATATTCTGACTCCCTGCTAAAGCTCACACAGCCTATTCACCAAGTAATTGAGTTGCTGGAGGACAGCGTAAACTATCAACGACTTGCCGCGCTCCTTATCGATGAGGCCAATCATTCCGTAACGGCGGACGCTCTCGGAATGGTCGGAGATGCCTACGGCTTCCGTGAGCTCGGTTCGGACGGCGATGAGGACATTCGAGAGTTCATTGCTGATCTTACCGGTAAATTGCAACGTGTTAGCCGGGTTATCCAATCGCGCCCAAAACAACGGAGGGCAGTAACACCACCCGATCTTCTACAAGCCGTGAAGCCGTTAGTAGAGCTATGGGAACGTTGCCGAGGGCGTCAATTTCAAGAGCGTGCGTCAATGCGACGGTTCGTTAACGATGCTATGGCGCTCGTAGACCCACGGCGAGCGCCTGCGCACGTCGAGAACGCGCTCGACACCCTTGCAAGATTGTCCCTGCCGGGGCGGGCCAACAAAAGGGCTCTTCACGAGCCAAAAACAAGGTCTCTTAGAAAGCAAAAGAACGAGACTAATCAATAGCTTGGGAACTAAGCGCCGTTTAAAACCATCGTTAGTTCCACGTCGGAGGAATGTTAAGACCGGTTCAGATAGATAATAAAGAGGGCGGTAGAAACGGCCCGAGAATCATCGAGATGCCCCATACTTCCTGCGAATGCGATTACTGCCGGCGCGTGGTGAGCCCCGCCGACCGGATGAAGGACAAGCTGGTGCCCGAAGTCGAGGCACGACAGTTCCTCGGCGGCGTCAGTCACATGTTCATGCGGCGCCGCGCTGCCGACCCGCGCTTTCACTTTCCAACGCCTAAGCGCCTCGGTCGCCGCCGGATGTACTGGCTGAGTGACCTCGCCGAGTGGGCTTCTTCACGTCACGCCGAGTTGCGAACGAGCGGCAGCTTCGGGCAGGCGGCTTAGGCCCGCCATCCTTCTTCCAAAGCTCGTGCTGATAGGCGGCCTCGTGGCAACACCACGGGGAACAGCCGCGGCGGGCTTCGCGCCAAGACCGAGGTCACAAACTATGTCGGGAATAGATAGCTGCCACCACTCGGGCTCGGCGGAGCGCCATTGCCTAGTTGGCGACGATGCCGATCCTAGACGAGAAACCCCGGCAGGGTCGAGCTGCCGGGGCACTCTCATGCTTTATCCGCGTGGGCACACGCGCGCCGCTCTTATACCGCCTCGTAGCTGGCGGGTAAACGCCGACGCGCGCCGACGCCCGATCCCGGGTGAGGCGCGCCATGTCGACCCGTAGGCACCGACGGGGGCACCGAGCGCGCCCTGCCCCGCCCCGGGCGCGAGGTGGGGCGCCGGACACCATGGATCCGATCGCTTGGGTCGTCGGGCCGGAGGGAGGCCTTTTTTCCCTGGTGGTCGCGGAGCCGTGGTACCTCCTGGGTGATCCGATACTGGCGCGCGCCGCATTCCGGTTCATGGTCGCTTGCAAGACCCGGCCAATGCCCTGCGCTTCCTGCGATAATGCCCACGCCGGACCGGTGTCCCCACCGCTTTTCGCGATAATCCGGCGAAAGCGGAACGAGGGCCGGGCCGCAATCGCCCCAATATGCGCCTCGTGCGCCATTCGACCTCGAGCCGAGATCTTTGATGAGGTTCGTTGCTCGCTCTCGACAATCCGGGGGACAGCCATGCGGCCGATCGACCCGGCGAGCCTATCGCCGAACGAGGGTACGGCGTGAGCGCAACCATCACGCTCGCCGATTTGGCTGACCAGCCACTGTGGGTCGCGTGGCAAGCCGAGCCGGGCTCGGCGCCCGAGAAGGGGAAGAAGGTCCCGTACCGGGAGCCGGGCCGGCGCGCAAGGCCGAACGACCCCACTACCTGGCTTAAGCGGGAGCGAGCGCGGGCGTGCGCTGAGCGCCTGCCGAAACCACTTGGCCAAGGCGGGGTCGGCATAAACTTGGCTGATATTGGCCAAAATCGCGCATTGGCCGGGATCGACATTGATACCTGTATAGACCCCGAGACCAGGGCCCTCGCGTCCTGGGCCAGCGATATCGTCACCAAGTTCGACAGCTACACCGAGGTCTCGCCAAGCGGCGCAGGGCTGAAGGTCTTCTTCATGCTGCGCCTTGCTGACCGAGACGCCTTGCGGGCCGAACTCGGCAAGGGCGGGCAAAAATGGGTCGTCGAGGCCACCGGTGACAATCACCCGCCAGCAATTGAACTGTACCTCGGGGCTCGGTACTTCACCGTAACCGAGCGACTGGTTGACGACCGCGCGATCGCAGTGCGCCTCGTCGACGCTGACATTGTGCGGTGGCTGGTGAGGACCGGTCGCGCGATTAAAGGCGAAACGCCTCACTCCGAGCCGGCATCGAACGATGGCTCCCGATCCGCGAAGGCCTTCCGTTTGGGGCAACAGCAGCACCGCGCGGGGGCGGACTTCGCTAGCATGTGCTCGGCGCTCCGAGATGATCCCGAAACTAGCGAATGGTACCGCGAAAAAGGAGAGACCAACGGCGGGCGGGAGCTTCAACGGATTTGGGATAAGGTAAGCGCCGTCGCTTCTGGCGAGATCTTGATCGACCCGCACGCGCCGTACGAGACCGCGAAGTTGTTTCGCTACCGCCTGTACGAACGCGAGGGCGCGTCAACCTTGCACCACCGACGCGGCGAGTTCTTCGCTTGGACCGGAACGCACTATCCGGTCAAGGAGGACGACGAAGTGCGGGCCGAACTCTATCGCTTCCTCGCGGGCTGCACCATGCGGAATAAACACGAGGTGGTGCCGGTCAGGCCGAACGCCGCCATGGTCAACAACGCCGAGGACGCGCTGCGGGCGACCGCCCTGTTGCCCCTGGCGGTCGCTCCGCCAACTTGGCTTGAGCCGGGTCGCGATGTCGACGCGGCGGACATCATCGCGTGTGCGAATGGACTACTGCACCTCCCGACGCTCACCCTCTTGTCGCACACGCCGAAATTCTTCACCCAGAACGCGCTGCCGTTCGGGTTCGAGCAAGGGGCACCGGAACCGTCAGTCTGGTTGGCTTTTCTGAGTCAGCTGTGGCCCGAGGACCCGGACTCCGTCGCGGCTCTGCAGGAGCTGTTCGGGTATTTGCTGACCGCCGACACGTCACTACAAAAGATATTCCTCCTGGTCGGGCCGAAGCGGAGCGGAAAGGGGACGATCGCGCGCGTCCTAACCAAGCTGCTCGGCCCCGACAATGTGGTGGCGCCGACCCTGGCAGCGCTTGGGAGCAACTTCGGCCTGCAGCCCCTGATCGGCAAGCGGGCCGCGATCGTCTCCGACGCTCGTTTGGGCGGGCGGGCCGACGCTGCTGCGATCGCCGAACGACTGCTGTCGATATCGGGCGAGGACGCGATCACCATCGACCGGAAGTACAAGGACGGTTGGACCGGGCAGCTCGCCACCCGCTTCCTGATCCTCTCGAACGAACTGCCTCGCCTGAACGACGCATCGGGCGCCTTGGCGTCCCGGTTCATCGTCCTAGTGCTGACCGAGAGCTTCTACGGCCGCGAGGACCCGGGCCTGACGCGGAAGCTGATTACCGAGCTCCCCGGCATCCTCAACTGGTCTATCGCGGGCTGGCGCCGGCTACGGGACCGCGGACACTTTCTGCAACCGCAATCCGCGGCCGAGGTCGTCGAGGAGCTATGCGACCTCGGTTCGCCAATCGGCACCTTCGTCAAGGAGCGTTGTGTGATCGGGGCCGGGCGAAATGTCGACCTCGATGTGCTGTTCCTTGAATGGCAAATTTGGTCCGCCTCCCAGGGAAGGGAGTGGTCGGGCGACAAGCAGCGTTTCGGCCGCGACCTCCGGGCCGCGGTGCCGGGAATCCGGCTGAAGAAAGTACGGGTGAGAGAGGACGACCTCCTGAGCCAAGGGCGGAAGGGCGTCTACGAGGGGATTGGATTGATGCAGAGTTAGACCGATAAGGTGAGGCTTGTCCGCGTTGGTCCGCGTACCAGCCCGTCGTGTCCCCAATCGGGGGTACGCTCGTAGGGGGGCACGATATAACTATGGGGGGGTACGCGGACCAACGCGGACCAACGCGGACCAACGCCGTACCACAAGTCGTTCGGGGAGAAATCATCATGAGGCTTGCTAGTCCGCCCTACTCGAGCGTCGCTCCGACCTGTTACATGGGCGAGTGCTTTGACCAGCGGATTGCCACAAGTAGACATAAGCTCGGCGACCTGCTCGACCTGCCCACCTGCTGACCCTGCCGGCAGTCGAGCAATCCAAACCGCCGGGACGGCAACTCGGTGCCACGCAAGCCGAAGCGAGTCCTGTCCTAGTAGCCGCGTGCCTCTTCTTCGATTCTGGCGCGCTCGATATTGGAGTCTGTTGATTTGATTGCTTCATTGAGCCACCGGAGGGGCGGTGGAGGAAAGCTTACTTACACTGAGCTCGCCGCGACCGGGGTTGTGCGGCAACCCTTATCGTGATCCAACAAAGGGCAAGAACGTAACCGTAAACGGAGGTATACTATCCCGGTTTTCTAGCCGAGGAGTCGGGTCCCAGGCCGTGCGCTATCGCGTATTACCGGGTATCCGCCCAGCGCCAGGGCCGAAGCGGCCTCGGCCTTAAAGCGCAGCGCGTCGCCGTCCACCAGTTTGAGATTGCCCCGTTTTGGTGGACGGTTTTCGGTTAACGATTTAGTTGTCGGTCATGGCGGCCTGCATGTCGGATTCGTAGGTTGCGGGCGACCTGTATCCCAGACCGGAATGCAGCCGCGCCGGATTGTACCAGCCCTCGATGTAG
>JAFAYW010000328.1 GCA_019240125.1 Alphaproteobacteria bacterium | reverse complement strand
TGCTTCGTCAACCGAAGCGGCTGTGCCAATAATCGTCGCGCCGGCATCCTCCAGCCCGTCCGCCAAAAGCAGCGCCACGAGCGGCTCGTCCTCAACGATCAGGATACGCGCTCCTGGCAATCCCTGGAGTTCATCGCGGGCCTGTTCCTTGCGGAGTGGCCCCGACGTTTTGACGACGTGGCTCGATTGCCCATGCTCAACGACCTCCAATTGCGGGAGGGAGAAAGAAATATTCCATTCAACCCCTCCGGGGCATAGGATACGTGCGCCACCCCGCCCTCTGGCTTGACGCTTTGCTCAATCAAAGTCGTACCGAAGCCCGCTTTCTTAGGCAGCGATACGGCTGGACCGCCGCGCTCAACCCATCGCAGCAAGAGCGCTTCCGCTGAAACCGCCCATCGCAGCTCTACATGGCCATGCGCCGCGGACAGCGCGCCGTATTTGCGGGCGTTGGTGCCGAGCTCATGCAGAACGAGCGCAACGTGCAGCGCTATTTGAGTTGGCAGGCGGACCTCGGGTCCAGCCGCCACCACGCGGGTTTCATCGAGCGAGCCCAGGCGCAACTGGTCCCGGACCAACTCGCCCAAATCCGCCCCTTTCCACGAATCGTCGCTTAGCAATGAATGAGCTTGCGCCAGCGATAGGATGCGGCCGGTAAAATTCGCATTGAACTACCGAAAATCGCGCGTCTTCACCTTGATCGTGTCTAGGTGGAGATTGGGAGTTTATCCCGAGCCGGAGACTATGCCGAGCATCATCCCTAAGCCCGGAACTTTCGGTAGGTCGAGGTTGTCGGGCTCGGCATAGTCGCGCGTCCTTCTCCTGCAGCAGCAGGGAGGGACCCATGCAGACCTATTCATTGACCACACCTGGCCTGTGGGCCGGAGTTGAGCGCTGGCCGCATCGGAGATGCGTCAATGCGGTCGTCGCGCAGATGCAGGCGCAGCTCTACGGGTGTGTCGCAGATTGCCCACACCAGGATAGAGACGGGTTGTATGATGTCTATCCAAAAATATCATACAGACTTGCATAATCACCGGTGCGCAGCGGCTCAGGCTTGAGTGCCGCAGCGTTTGTCAGCGCGTTCGCTCGAGGGTCCGTTGCCAAGCTGGACGTCTAGAATGTGCCGTTGAGGCTGAGCCGGGCGGAGAGCGGTTCGACAGGCTTGTAATGGATGTCGTAGACCGGGGTAGCCTCGTTAGCGAGTTGCGAGGGGTAGTAGTAGTCGATCTGGTGCGCGTTCGAATTGAACAGGTTGAAGATGTCGAGGCGCACCTGCAGGTGGTCGGTGACCTTATAGCCGACCTGCGCATCGAACAGCGCGGTAGGGCGTGAGGTGACGGAGTTGTCTTCGATCAGCGGCCGACGCCCGAAAAAACGGAAGCGCATTTCCGCCGACCAGGGCTCGAGATCGACCAGCCGGGCGCTGGCGGAAGCGATCATTTTCGCGGCGCCGGGAATGTAGTTACCGGGATGGCCCGGCTCGGTATCGGCAGAGCCGTCATCCATGTTGGTGTACCGCGCCCGCGTGAACGCAAAACTGCCGTTCAGCGCCATCCACGGAAGCACGCGGTAATCGGCGTCGAGTTCGAAACCGACGCGGCGGCTGGGCCGGCCGGGCGCTGTTCCAGCCTCGTCACCGTCAAAGGTCGCTTCGCTGTCGAGATCGAGCACGAAGACATCCGCCGATGTCTTCAGCCCCGGCACAATCTCGCTACGCACGCCGACCTCATAGCCGGTCGCCTTGGTCAAAAGCGGGGTCCTCGCCTGGTTGACGACTGTGCTGTCGCCTTGCTGCTGGTTCAGCTCGGTTGCAAGCGCATCGACCCGCGTGACGGCACCGCGAAAATCGTTGCTGTGAAATCCCTGTCCGACGCTCGTATAGAACTCGGTGTCATACCAGGGCCCGACCACCACAGTGCCCTTGGGGCTGGTGATCTGCCGCACCAATGAGCCCGAATTAGCGGCAAGGGAACTGGTGTCCGACCCATAATAGAGGTCTTCGCGCACCCCCATGACGGTGCGCAGTTTGTCGAGCCATTTGGTCCGATTCTCGACATAGAAACCGGCGCTAGACTCGATCACGTGATCGTCGCGCACATTGAAACGGGTCACCTCGGCGGTGGTCTCGTCGAGGCCGACATGGATGTCGTCGTTGCGTGTCTGGAAGCCGACGGTGTTGGTCATGTCGAGCCCGAACGGATGCGCCGGCATCGCGTAGCTGACATTGGCGCCGTAAATCTTGCGCCGGTCGGATTGCTTGAACTGATCGCCGATCGGCGGCGGGAACGTGACGAAGTAGTCAAAGTCGTTCCATAGGTTGAGCCGGTAGCCGATCGCATAAATGTTGGCCTTGAGCTGCCCCGCATCGTCGGTCGCGACGTATTTTGCGGACAGGCTATAGCGCTCCGAGTTGCCGCCATCGGTTGTGTCGATCGCATCCCATTGGCTGATCTGCCCCGACAGAACCGCGCGCTGGGGGATCTGGTTGGTGGCATGAAACGCGTCGTTCATGTAGGCGCCGGTCACCGAGAAGCCGTTATCGGCAGTGCCCTGGCTATAGCGCAGCAGCAGGTTGCCCTTGTTGAAATTGTCGGGAATGGTCCACGGCCCGTCGGCATGGGCGTATTCCGCTGCCGCTAAGACGTTGCCGTCGCCCCACGGCCGCGACATTGCGGCAAAGCCGCGATAATCCCCCAGAGTGCCGGCGCTGACCGAGGCGAGATCGTGCGGCAACACATCGAGATAGCTCATCTGCACCGCGCCGGCCGTATCGAAATCGCCGAGCGCCGCGAAATACGGCCCCTTCGAGTAATGCAGATCGTCGATCAACTCCGGGATGATGAAGTTGAGATCGGAATAGCCCTGCCCATGCGCGTGCGTTCGCATATTGACCGGCATGTCATCGATGCTGATCGCGATATCAGTGCCGTGATCGAGATCAAAGCCGCGGAGGAAATACTGATTGGCCTTACCCTCGCCGCTGTGCTGCGTGATGATCAGCCCGGGCATCGCCTCCAAGATTTCGCCGACGCGATAGCGCGGCTGTTGCTCGATCTGCTGTTGCGAGACATCACCCTCGCTGGCGGTGTCGGCATGGCCGAGTGTGGCAATGGCGGGAGCCGTTACCGTGATCGGCTCAAGCACCATCGGGAGCGCCTGCGATGGTGCAGGCGTAGTCGGGGCTGGCATTGTCTGGGCCAGTGCAGTGATCTGCATCACTGCAAGCGCCATCGGCGCTGCAGCCCACAGGACGGGGCGCGCGACTGGGGGGCGTGCGTGCCGCACCGGGTATCCTCGTATGAACAACGTTCTCAAACATCATATTAAACCAGAGGTTTTAGATGCAACGCATTACAATCTCGATTAACGATGAGCTGCTTGCCGCGCTCGATCGGGTCATCGAAAAGCGCGGCTATCAAAACCGTTCGGAGGCGATCCGCGACCTAACGCGAGCCGGGATGATTGCGCACGAGGAAGAGAGCGAGCCTTCGGAAGGCATTGCCGCGCTAGTCTATGCCTACGATCATGAAGCGCGCGAACTTGCGAAGCGCCTGACCCGCTCGTTTCACGACCACCACGATCTGTCGCTTGCGACGATGCATGTGCACCTCGACCATGACAGCTGCCTAGAGGTTGCGGTGCTGCGCGGCGCAATGGGCGAAATCCGTCACTTCGCCGAGCACGTGATGGCCGAGCGCGGAGTGCGTTACGGGCGCCTTGTCACCGTGCCCGTCGCAACCGAGGCCGCCAATCATGCGCATGGCTATGAGCCAAGCCGCCCACACCTCCACACCCACGTCCGTGAGATAGGCGACTGAGCGCTTGCGCTAAGTGGTTTGGTCACCGGCGTCGTTAAGCCTCATTTGTCCGTGGCATTAGTCTATTCAGGGTAGCGGCGTCTTGTCATGAATACATCGTAAGGCGAGGCTCGAAGGCCGTCACCGATTTGCGCGAGCGAGCCGAGATGGCCGCATCTGATGGTGACCAGCTTTCCGCCGAGGCTTGGGCCGATATCGAAGAGACCGCGGAAAGACTGTTGACGAGACACTGAGCCGTTTGACAGGTCGTCGCTGAAGCTCTTGCGCTCGGGCTAAAAATGCCTGCACCGGAGCCGCATAGATCGAGCGTACGTCG
>JAFAYW010000313.1 GCA_019240125.1 Alphaproteobacteria bacterium | reverse complement strand
AGGCGAAATCATGCAGCCGCTTGGCAATGCGGAGCTTGCCTTCGACATCCTTCGCCATGCCTTCTTCGTCGATCGTCAGCGCGATGACCGCGGCGCCGAAACGCTTCGCCAGTTTCAGGCGCTTGTCGGCCGGCTCCTCGCCATCCTCGAAATTGATCGAGTTGATGATCGGCTTGCCGCCATAGAGCTTCATCGCGGCTTCAAGCACCGGGTACTCGGTCGAGTCGATAACCAGCGGCGCATTGATCGCCCCGCGCATGCGGCTGACCACCTCGCTCATCTCGGCGATCTCGTCGCGCCCGACAAAGGCGGTGCAGACATCGAGCGTGTGCGAGCCTTCCTTGACCTGCTCGCGCCCCATCTCGACGCAGCCATCCCAATTGCCGGCTTCCTGCAGGCGGCGGAAGGCGCGCGAGCCATTGGCGTTGCAGCGCTCGCCGATCGACAGATACGCGTTCTCCTGGCGCATCGCGACCGGGGTGTAGAGCGAGGCGACCGACGGCACCCAGACGGAATTACGCTGCTTCGGCACCGGCCGCCCGCGCTCCCCGCCGATCCGGCGCAGCATCTCGTCCAGCGCCTGGATATGGCCGCCCTCGGTGCCGCAGCAGCCGCCGATGATGTTGACGCCGTCTTCCAGCACAAAGCGCTCGAGCCACTGCGCCAGTTCCTTGGGGCTCAGCGGGTATTGCGTTCGACCGTTGACCAGTTCGGGCAATCCGGCATTCGGCTGCACCGAGAGATGGCCCGGCCAGCTATCGCTCAGCACCTTGACGTGCTCGGCCATCTCGCGCGGCCCGGTGGCGCAGTTGAGGCCGATTACCGGCACGTCGAGCGCGTTGATGATCGTCGCCGCCGCCGAGATATCGGCGCCGACCAGCAGGGTGCCGGTGGTTTCGACCGTGACCTGCACGATGATCGGGATGTCCTTACCCGCGGCGAGGCGGGCGCGCTTGGCGCCATTGACCGCGGCCTTGACCTGCAGCGGGTCCTGGCACGTCTCGATCAGAAACGCATCGACCCCACCGGCGACGAGGCCGTCGCACTGCAGGGCGAGCGCGTCTTCCAAATCCTGATACGGGATATGGCCGAGGGTCGGCAACCGCGTGCCCGGCCCGATCGAGCCAAAGACAAAGCGGGTGCGGCCATCGGCCGGCATCTGCTCGATCGCCTCGCGCGCCAACTCACCGGCGCGCTTGTTGAGTTCGAATGCCTTGTCGGCGATGCCGAACTCGCCGAGCGTGACCGGCGACCCGCCAAAGCTATTGGTTTGAACCGCATCGCTGCCGGCGCGCAGATAGGTCAGGTGGATTTCGCGCACCAGATCGGGGCGGCTCTCGCACAGGATCTCGGTGCAGTTCTCATGACCGCAGAAATCATGATCGGTATGCAGATCGCGCCCCTGCACCTGCGTGCCCATAGCGCCATCGCACAGCAGAACGCGGTCGGCGAGGTAATCGAGAAGATGGGTCATTTCTTCCTATTCACGGTCATCTTCACTGTGTCGTCATCTTCAACTTTGTCGTCCCTGCGAAGGCAGGGACCCACAGATCCGCCTGCTCACGATCGAAAGGAGCGCGCTGTCACCAACACCTACTAAAACCAAGTTGGTGCCGCCGAACGATGGGTCCCTGCTTTCGCAGGGACGACAATTGAGGAGCGCGGAGTCACGCGGCGGCCGCTTGTTTGGGGGTGCGGACGCCGAGGAGGTGGCAGATCGCGACGGTCAGGTCGGCGCGGTTCAGCGTGTAGAAATGGAATTCGTGGACGCCGTTCGCATGCAGGAGGCGGCATTGCTCGGCGGCGAGCGAGGCGGCGACCAACCGGCGGGTTTCCGGGTCGTCGTCGAGCCCCTCGAAATGCGCCCCCATCGAGGCCGGGATCGAGGCGCCGCAGGCCCCCGACATCCGCTTCAGCTGCGCGAAATTGGTCACCGGCAGGATACCCGGCACGATCGGCACCGCGATGCCCGCCGCCGCAGCGCGGTCGCGGAACCGAAGGAACACGCCAACATCGAAAAAGAACTGCGTGATCGCGCGGTTGGCACCGGCATCGAGCTTTTGCTTGAGATTGTCCAGGTCATGGCCGGGACTGCGCGCGGTCGGGTGCGTTTCGGGATAGGCCGCGACGCTGATCTCGAAATCGCCGATCCGCTTCAACCCTGCGACCAGGTCGGCGGCATAGGCATAGCCCCCGGGATGCGGCGCATAGGCACCATCAGCCCCGCCCGGCGGGTCGCCGCGCAACGCCACGATGTGGCGCACGCCAGCGTCCCAGTATTCCCGCGCCACCTCGTCGATCTCCTCGCGTGTCGCGGCAACGCAGGTGAGGTGCGCCGCCGGTTCCAGCGAGGTCTCCTGGCGGATGCGGCGAACCGTGGCGTGAGTGCGCTCGCGCGTTGTGCCGCCAGCGCCATAAGTTACTGACACGAAGCGCGGCCGCAGCGGTTCGAGACGCTTGATCGCTGCCCACAGCCGCTCATCCATCTCGGCTGTTTTGGGTGGGAAGAACTCGAACGAGACGCGCGGTGGACCGGCATCGAAATCGCTTATCGGGTCGGCGCCGAGCAGCCCGGCGGTGCGGGCAGGTGTGCTTTGGGCAGTAATCGGGGTCATGCCGGCAGGGCTCCCTCGGTCAAAGATGTAGCGGCGAGCGGCAACCCGGTCCCGGGTTCGCGCAAAGGCGGTGTGCGGCGCGCGGTCCAGACCATGACGGTCAGCGGGTCGCCGGGCAGGGCGCAAGGCGGCGCAAGGTCGAGCCCGGCGGCGCGGCACCACTCCTCGATATCGGCGTCGGCAAAGCCGAGCCGGCGATGCGCATGTTCGTCGCGCAGAAATTCGAGCTGATGCGGCGCGAAATCGACCAGCGCCAGAAGCCCGCCGGGGCGCAGGACGCGGGCTGCTTCGGCGATCACCACCGCCGGCCGGTCGGCGTAATGCAAGACCTGATGGATAACGACCGCGTCGAACGAGGCGTCCTGCAACGGCAGTTGGTACATATCGCCCAGCCGCACAAGTCCGTTGACCAGCCCGGCGCGCTCCAGGTTGACCCGCGCAACCGAGAGCATTTCGCGGGACTGGTCGATGCCCAGCGCGGTCTCGACGCGCGGCCCGAGAATTTCGATGATCCTGCCGGTGCCTGTGCCGATATCGAGCAGATCGCGCGGCGCGACGCCGACAATGATGTCGGTCAGAGCGGTCTCGACCTCGCGCTCATCAATATAAAGTGAGCGGATATGATCCCAGCGCGCTGCATTGTCGCGGAAATAGGCGGCGGCGGCTTCGGCGCGCTGCCGCTTGATCGACGCGAGTCGCTGCAGGTCGAGTGCAATCGTCTCGTCTGCCTCGCCACACGCCGCGACAAGGTGGCGGCTTAATGCCCCGGCCGGGCCGTGCGTGCTGAGGCGATAGAATACCCAGCTACCCTCGCGAAACCGATCGAGCAGTCCGGCTTCGCACAGCAGTTTGAGATGCCGGGATACGCGCGGCTGGCTTTGCCCCAGGATTTGCGCCAGTTCTGACACGGTGAGCTCGCCGCGGGCGCACAGCACCAGAAGACGCAGCCGCGTCGGCTCCGCGACCGCCCGCAGCGCGGCGAGGAGATCATCGAGCGGCGGTGAGGTGGTTCGTTCGCCAATCACGCCTAAAGATATAAAGATATCTTTATATCGTCAAGGCCGCTGTCGAAATGGTTGCTGGGGATGCTCATCGGGCGCTGTTGCCTAAGACACACAGAGGCGAAGCTACTTTTGGTTCAACGGATTGCTTGCCCAGCTTGCGCGTTATTCGTCATTATCCGCCGCGCCAGTATCCGGCAGGCCATCTGATGCGAGGCCAGTTTATGCGTGTTCGCCGGCTTCCCGTTATCCGCGGCGGGGTGCTTCTAGCCACCCTTGCCCTCGCCGGCTGCGTTGCCCCGGGCGCGAATGCCCCGCAGCAGGCTGCCATTGACAGCGGCCCCAACGATCCTTGGGAAAACACCAACCGCTCCATCTTCGGCTTCAACCAAAAGGTCGACGAAAATGTGCTGGTGCCGGTGGCAGAGGGATATCGGCAAGTCGTACCGCCGCCGGTCCGGCAATCCGTGCATGATTTCATGCAGAACCTCAACGAGCCCGTAATCTTTGCTAACGATGTCCTGCAAGGACAGGGGCAGCTCGCCGGTAATACTTTCGGGCGGTTGGCGCTCAACACGACGATCGGGGTCGGCGGGCTGTTCGATATCGCGACGCCGATCGGCATTCCCTATCACTCCAACGATTTCGGGGTGACGCTGGCAAATTGGGGCTTTCCCGACGGGCCGTACCTGATTCTTCCGGTGCTAGGCCCCTCGAATGTCCGGGATCTCGCCGGTAAGATCGGTGATGGCGCGGCCGACCCCGGCAATATCGTGGCCAGCAATTACCATTATCTCTGGGCGACGGTCGCACGCGCCGCCACGGAGGGTATCGACCTGCGTTCGCGCAACATCGAAACGCTGAACGATATTCAGAAGACTTCGCTGGATTACTACGCGACGATTCGCTCGCTTTACCAGCAGCGGCGAGCCGCCGAAATTCGTCACGAAGGGACGAACCTGCCGAACCCCAGCCCGTTTGGTGGCGGCGACAGCGGCAGCAGCGAACCGTCGATGTCCTATTCGGTCGCGCCGCCGGTACCGCCGCAAGGTCCACCGAGATAAAGGTTTAATCATGATGCGACGCCCCGCGACGATAGCCGCTGCCCTGTTCGCTGGTTTTCTCCTTGTGTCGCCGGCTGTGGGGCATGCTGAGGATTCCCGCGGCTTTGTGCAGTCGCTCGGGCAGCAGGCGATCCAGGTGCTGGGGCCGAGCGTGCCGCCATCGCAACGGCTGGTGCGGTTCCGCGAATTGTTTCACAACGATTTCGATGTACCGGGGATCGGGCAGTTCGTCCTCGGACGGTACTGGCGAATGGCGACGCCGCAGGAACAGCAGGAGTTTCTCGGGTTGTTCCAGGAATACATCGTCCGCGCCTACAGCGCGCGGCTTGGCCAGTATGGCGGCGAGCCGTTCCGGGTCACCGGCGAGCGGAGCGCGGCCGAGGGCACTGTGGTTACCAGCGAGATCGTTCGGTCCAACGGCGCGCCCGTCGGAGTGGACTGGTACCTGATCAACCTGGGCGGCCAGTGGAAGATAACGGACGTTTATGTCGGCGGCGTCAGCATGAAGGTGACGCAACGCGACGAGTTTGCCTCGGTGATCCAGCGCAATGGCGGCCAGGTATCAGCACTTTTGACGCAGCTGCGCCAGAAGCTCTCGGCGGGCTGAGTTCGCTCGACCGATCGTCTGCGTCAGCTCGCGAGCGGATGAGGCCGCGTGTTCGAGCCGTCGGTAAAGCGTGACAGGCGGAATGGCGTGGGGTCGACAGCAGTCGGCGCTCCGGTGACCATGTCCGCAATCAGCCGCCCCGCGCCGGGGCCGATGCCAAAGCCGTGGCCGGAAAATCCGGTCGCGATGTAGAAGCCCGGGATCTTATCGACGCCGGAGATGACCGGGATCGCGTCAGGCATGACATCGATCATGCCGCCCCAACTGTCAGCAATCGCGACATTGCGGAACGCCGGAAACGCCTCCGCAATGCTGGCGCGAGCGCGCTCCAGCACATAGGGATCGCCCGCTGGGTCCAGGATGCGCACGGCCTCGAACGGCGTCTCTTCATCGAGCGCCCAGCGTCGCTTCATGCGCAATTCCTCGGTAAAGCGGCCGCCGACGCGGAACCGCAATTTCTTCCAGTGCAGCCGCGCCGCCGGCAGATATTGCGGCAACAGGCGGAAATTATCGGGCACCAGGTCGATCGTACGCACCCCGAGGGTCGCGACCGTGTAGCCGCCGTCGAGGCGCTTGCGGTAGCCGAAGAGCCCACCCGAAGCCGAAATCTCCGGCCCGCCCGAGAGCGGCGCCGTCCGCATTACCGATCCCAGCACCTTGAGCTGCGGCAACTCGACACCGAGATTGCCGCAGAACAGCCGCGACCATGCTCCGCCGGCGATCACCGCGGCGTTGCATTCGATGCGCCCCTTCTCGGTAACCACCGCGCTGACATTGCCGCCTGCCGTATCGATGCCGCGGGCGGCGCAACCGGTCACGATGACCGCGCCCCGCCGCCGCGCCGCGGCAGCGATTGCCGGCACCGCCTTTTGCGGCTCCGCCTTGCCGTCGCTTGCGGTGTACAGCGCCCCAGCCCATGGCTTTGCCGAGCCCGGCAGCAAACGCGCGACCTCGTCGCCGCCGACGATGCGTGTGTCGAGCTGATACTCGCGCGCGTGTTCCAGCCAGGCTTCGAGCCGCGCCAGATCGGCCGTACTCTCGCCGAGATACATGATGCCGCAGGTGCGAAAGCCGGTCTCGGCCTCGACCATCTCGTTCATCCGCTCCCACTGGCGCAGGCTGTCGATTACCAAGGGGATTTCGCGCGGGTCGCGCGCCATCTTGCGGCACCAGCCCCAATTGCGGCTGGATTGCTCGCCGGCGAGGTGCCCCTTTTCGCAGAGAACAACCGACACGCCCTTCTGGGCCAGAAACAGTGCCGCGGTGGTGCCGATGATGCCGCCGCCGATGATCACGACATCGGCGCGCGCCGGCAATTTCTCGTCGGTCGCAACCTGGTCGATGACTGGCGCGGTCATGTCGGCTCAGTCGATTGTCAGGGACGCGCCGTCGAGGTCCTCGGCGCGTTCGATCTCGATCAGCACGGCGTAGCCGGCCTTGCCCGTGTCGCGGTCTTTTTCCGGCTGTACCAGCTTCTCCCAGACCCTGTCGTAAACCGGCCCGGATTTGTGGATTGTCGCGCGGCCGTAAAAGCGGGCAATACCGCCTTTTGGCAATAACCCTTCCTCACGCAGGCTTGGCTTGCGGAAATACACCGTCAGCCTGGTGCCGTCTTTAAGGTTGGCACTGGTCGACCCCTTGCCGCGCTCCCACAGGGCGAGATGATTGTCATCAAACACCATCGTGCCGCCCCGCGGTGTGATCTGGGCAAAGCCATCCGGCAAGACCGAGCCGACAAGACAGACATTCGCCGGGAAGGCCGTGTCGATGTGCTGCTGCAACGTCCGCGGTATCTTCGCCACCGTCACCTCCTATGGGCCGGAAGTCTCCTGAAGCGGGCTTGGCTTGTGCGAAGCCTCAGGCCACCTGTTCCAGGGTCGAGGCTGTGTCGCGCGTGGTGACGCGCCGCAGGTCGCGAACCTGGCGCTCGTCGAAATGCCGGCCGCGATGCATCGTGCAGCGATTGTCCCAGATCACCAGATCGCCCTCGCGCCAGACATGGCCATAGACAAACTCCTGTCGCGTCGCGTGTTCCATCAACTCGCGCAACAGCAGCCTGCCATCCGGCAGCGGCCAGCCGACAATCTCCGAGGCATGTGCGGCGACGTAGAGGGTCTTGCGGCCGGAGCCGGGATGCATGCGCACCAGACGCTGCGGCACCGGCGGTAACGCCTGCTTTTCGCCGAACAGCAACTGGCTGAACCCAAGCTGCGCCCGCGACCAGGCGATGTCGTGCAAGGCGACCAGATCGGCAATTTCGCTCTTGGTATCATTGGGCAGCGTATCGTAGGCGACCCGCATATCGGCGAACTCGGTCTCGCCATTGCCGACAGGGCTGGGACCCGGCACGCGGTGCGCATAGAGCATCGACAAACATGCGGGAACGCGACGAAACGATCCGTCGGTGTGCCACAACCGGTTGCCAAGCTGATCGAAGCGACGTGGATCGTCCCGCCCACGCAAATGATTTTCCGGGTCGAGGTTGGAGATGTCGGATATCTCGGGCCGCAGCCGCCGCTTGACGTCGGCTTGGCCGCTGCGCGGGATCTCGAGCTCACCGAATTGCTGGGCGAACGCCATTTGGCTTTCATCGTCGAGGCGCTGGCCCCGGAACACGAGCACCGCATAGCGGTCGATCGCCTGCCACAACGCCGCGATCGTCGCCGCGTCGAGCGGGTGGGCGATATCGATGCCGCTGATCTCGCCGACAAAGCCGGACCGAACGCTGCTGATCTGCAAGCTCACCTCGGCACCTCGATCCGCTCGCGTACAAATTTGGCGACCGCCCCGATCAAGCTCGACAGATCGGCCTGCAGACGATCAAATCCGGCCACCTTTTCCAGCGTTTTCTGGTCCATGTAGAGGGCGCGGTCGACCTCGATCTGCAGGCTGTGGCGGTTGAGGTGAGGCCGCCCATGGCGGCGCACGATCTCGACCCCTTTGTACCCCTCGTTGATACGCACGTCATAGCCGAGGCCGCGCAGAAAACCGGCGACGTGCTCGGTGAACTCGCCGGCGCAGGTGGTGCCGTCGCGATCGCCCAATACGAAATCACCATGGTCGGACCAGCCGTCGCGCGACCGACCATGCGACGGCATCGAGTGACAATTGATATGCCACACCGCACCGAACACCGCTTGCAATTCGGCGCAGGTTTCTTCCAGCACCTGATGATAGGGCGCGTGATAGCGCTCGATGCGGCTAAGCACATCGCTTGGGCTCAGCTTGCGGTCGTAGATCGGGATACCGGGCTGTGCGTGACGCCTGACAAGCCCGACACGCGTCGCCGGCCGCGGGTTGAGCCCGGGCGGCAGATTGCCGCTCAAGATCGACGGGTCGAGATCGTCGGAAGCACGGTTGACGTCGATATAGCTGCGGGGAAACACCGCGCCGATCAGGGTCGCGCCATGCCCAGGCGCCGCCTCGTACAGCTCGTCGACATAGGCATCCTCGGCGCGGCGCAGGACAGGCAGCGGGCAGCGATAATCAAATTCATCCGGATAGTGCGAGCCGCTATGTGGCGAATCGAGAACCAGCGGCACCGCATTGAATGCGGGATTGCGCCGCCAGAGGACCCCCGGGATTTCGAAAGCCGGCTCGCCGCTGTTGATACCCATTATCGCAGCCATGTCCTGTCATCGCATGGCATGCGGCTCGATGGAAAGGGCGAAGGCGCGAATGCCAGCCCTGGGTTGCGTGAGGCGCGGCGCGCTGGCGCCGGCAGCGGCCGCCGCGTGGGCGGGTTACTCCGATACCGGGACGAGACGCGCGAGGCTCATGAATTTCTGCGGGTCCTGCGGCTCGCCATTGACCAGCACTTCGTAATGGCAGTGCGGCCCGGTGGCACGACCGCTGCTGCCGAGATAGCCGATCTGCTGATGCGCCGTCACATGCTGTCCTACCGATACGACCGCCTGGTGCATGTGCGCGTATCGGGTCGAGATGCCGTGCCCGTGATCGATTTCGACCACCCGGCCGTAATCATCGCGATAACCGGAGAAGGTGACGACACCTGGCGCCGTGGCATAGATCGGCGAGTCGTAGGGGGCGCGCAAATCGACACCGGTATGATAGGAGGCCCGCTCGTTCATCGGATCACCGCGGACGCCAAAGGGGCTGCTGATTTCATAGTTCGTCAGCGGGGCCGATACCGGCAATACCTTTACCAGGCGCGACAGTGCGGCCAGTTTTTCCGAGGTCAGCGTGTCATTGGGGACCGAACCGCGCGGCGCGGGAATAAAGGGGCCACCCTGACCCTCATTCGCACCGAATTGCGCGAAGAGATGCGCGACGTCGACGCCGGCCGAGGCCAGCACCCGCTCAAACTGCGCGACACCGCTGCTACGCGCCGTTGCCACGGCGGGGGCAATCGCCGGGGCCAACCCGGCTGGCGCGGCCACCGTAATGGCTCGGACCGTGGGGGCGGCGGCCGGAGCCGCCATTGCCACGACGGTTGGCGGCGCCTCCTGCCGAACCGGCTCGCCCGCCGCGACGGTTGACGGCGCGGCGGCCTGCGGGACCGACGTGACCAGCGAGGCCGCTTGCGTGGCGGCGCTGGCAAGGCTCTGTGTCGACCGTGCGGCGTATGGGGTCTGGGCCGTCGGCAATTGCGCCATCGGCAACTGCACGGCTGGGGTTTGCGCTGAGGCAGGCTGTTCCGCCTGGGCTTGCGCTACGGGGGGTTGGGTTGCCGCTTGGCTTGCCGGGGTTTGCGGTGCGGGCGCCCGCATTGCCAGCGTCTGCGCGGGCTGTGGCAGCGCCGGGACCTGTGCCTGCGCCACCGACCTTGAAGTCTGCCGCGCGGACAATTTCTGCTCGAGCTGCTCGATGCGCGTCTTCATCTGGTCGCGTTCGGTCTGCGCCTTGTCGCGGTCGCTGGTGAGCTGTTGCACCTTCTTTTGCCACTGGTCAGCGCCAGCCTGCCATTGCTGCTGTTTCTGCTGGCCGTCCGCGACATCCGCCTCCGCCTTGCTGAGACGGGCGAGCAGGGTAACCCGCTGAGCCTCGGCAAGGTGCAGTTCCTTCTGCGCGTCTTCGAGCGAGCGCGTCAGTTGGGCGAGACGATCCGCCTTTGAGGGGCTGCTCTGGTCGGCGCTTTGCGGCTGGTGCTGAGTTTCGTCGTTCAGGTTGGCGATGCGGCCTTGCGCGGTACTTAACGCCTGCTCTGCGGCGCCGAGCCGGTCGCGCAGTTTTGACAATTCATCCTGCAGATCGGCGTTGGCCTGTGCAACGTGGATCGACGATACCTGATCGGCTGTTACAAGTCGTTCATATTTCAGGCAGCCGATACCGAGGAAGGCGGAGGCGCCGATCCCGGCAGCGGCGACCACACCAATTGCCAGCGTGCTGCCGCCGACACGACGTCGGGTCGATATTTCGGCGAGATCCTGGCTTGCCCAGCGCACAGTGTCGGTCACGCAAACTCCCCCGTGCTGAAGCACCCGATCCGCCGGCAATCATGCCGGCCGTGCCGTGCCGCAGCATTTCGAATGATGCCGCCGCCGCATGCTTTGAAACCGAAACGCGAACATTCTGCCGTCTCGATCCCCGCCCCGCATGATCGGCGTGCGGCATCCCCCAAATGGATTTTCACCCTAACGTCGAGAGAATGGGTGCGCAACAGCAAATCGCCCAAATTTTGCCACGTCCGCTGGTACTCAAAGGCTGCGGCGCACCCCCAGGCCCGACATAAATAATCAAGGGTGAATGTCAGGGTCTAGAATTAGCAAGTATTCGGCAGACACGACTGCCGGTATTCGGTGGTCGATTTTAGGTTATTGGTACACTACTGCCGCGCCCTCACCGGGGTCGGGTAGCCGCCTGACGAGTTCTCAATCGTGGCGCGAAATTTCGATGCGTTATTGCAACAGCAAATGTTGCGTTTTTGCCACGTGCCGAAATTAGTCGCTGAACACCAGGTTACTCGGCTCTCGCTTGGGCGCGAATTGCGTACGGTAATAGTCGGCAAAGGTGCCGCCGTGCCGCAGCAGCTCATCAAAGCCGCCCTGCTCGACAATGATGCCATCTCGCAACACCAGGATGTTGTCGCAGTTGCGCACGGTGGAGAGCCGGTGCGCGATGATCAGGGTGGTGCGGCCCTGCATCAAGGTATTGATCGCCTCCATCACCAAGGCCTCAGTCTCGACATCAAGCGCCGATGTCGGCTCGTCGAGAATCAGAATGGGGGCGTCGCGCAGCAGCGCGCGAGCGATCGTGATGCGTTGCTTCTCGCCCTCCGACAGGGCGACGCCGCCTTCGCCGAGCTGCGTCTGATAACCCTCGGGCAGGCGCATGATCGTGTCGTGGATACGCGCCAGCCGGGCCGCGTGCTCGATCGCGTCCTGGTCGGCACCGGGTCGGCCATAGGCGATATTGTCGGCGACCGAGAGTGGGAAGATCAGCGGTGGCTGCAACACCATCGAGATCTGGTTGCGCAATGAAGCCAGCGTGTAGTCGCGCACATCGAGGCCGTCGATCGTGACGCGGCCGGCGAGCGGGTCGAAGAAGCGTGGCAGCATGCCGAGCATCGTCGACTTGCCGGAGCCGGTCGGTCCGACAATCGCGACGCGCGATCCGGCCGG
>JAFAYW010000198.1 GCA_019240125.1 Alphaproteobacteria bacterium | reverse complement strand
GACCCGAACGAGATTCGCGACTTGTTTGTGAGGCTACAAAGCGGACTACCGCTGAATCCACAAGAAACCAGGGATGCGTGGCCAGGACAATTCACGGAATTTGTTCTCGGATTGGGTGGTAAACCGGAGCTAGCTAGATATCCCGGTCACCTGTTTTTCCAGGAGCTTATGGGGCTTAATCCTCGAACTGATCGCGGAAAGGCCCGACAATTTGCAGCTCAAATCGCGTTGATGTTCTTTACCCAACAGGAGCAAGGGCGCAGTGCTTTCCCAGATATAAATGCAAAGGGCATCAATGATTTCTATTTTAGCCACATAGACTTTGATAGCACCTCGCAACCCGCCAAACGCCTCATATCCATACTAGATAAGGTAACCCAGCTACTCCGAGGCCGAAAAAGGCCAAAACTAAAGGCGCATGACGCAATTCACTTGATTCTCTTAGTCGACGCTCTGTGGGGCGATTATACCCATTCTTGGGAGGGAAAATTACCCCAGGCGATTGATCGGTTTTCTGAAGCGCTTGCTTCAGCAAAACTAAATAAGGACACGGCAAATCCAGACGAGTTTTGGATAAGGTATGGCCAATGGACTCGAGTGAACTCCGACCGCGGTGAGCGGATTGCGCATCGGCACGCTTTCTACGTGGAAAAGATGTTTGAATTTCTTGCGCCGTTGCAACCGAAAGATCCTCAACGTTCATTCGGTGAAGTTGAACGGGAGATACTTTATTTTCGAAGCAATAAACGATGCGCCGTCTGCGATGCCCCAGTCATCTGGAATGAAGCCGAGATACACCACGTCATAGAGCATTCCGAGGGCGGAAGCACAGATATGAACAATGCGGCTTTGGTGCATAAAGGGTGTCATCCAAAAGGAGACGCAGCCACACAAGATTTTGCGGTCAAGTTTTCGGCAGCAAAACAGGCACGCCAAGCCCAACCTGTGCAATCCGACGAGGACGCGGTTGGGTATTTGTGGAAGCACAGCACATCAAGATTATTTTTACCGCACGATACCGAAATCAGAATGCACTATAAGAATAAGGACTATTATGCTCGGGTGCAGAATGATTTAATTATCTACGATGGGAAGTCTTTGACCCCTAGTGAGCTTGCGAATCAGATAGCTGATGGCACTTCTCGGAACGCTTGGCGCGACCTCTATATCAAATTCCCCGACGATGAAGGTTGGCGTCTCGCTCACGATTTGCGGGAAGCGCCAGAAGCTACTCTCGACGGATTCGGTCTTTAATCCTTCAAAGGTAAGTTCCGTATCATCCGAGTCGATTGTCTGCGTCAGCGATAGCGTGCGAGGAATAATGCAAGCAGATTACGTGATTGTCGGCGGTGGGTCGGCCGGGTGTGTCTTGGCCAATCGGCTCAGCGAAGATAGCGGCACGCGGGTGTTGCTGATTGAGGCGGGGGCACGGATTGGCATCCGTTTATCCATATCCCGGCCGGCTATATGAAACTGCTCGAGCACAAGCAGCTGACTTGGGGGTTTAAGGCCGAGGCGGATGAGGGGACGGCGGGGCGGGCGATCCAGTATCCGCGCGGCCGGGTGCTCGGCGGCTCGTCGTCGCCGCCGACAGTGATGGCTAGCGTCGGTGTGTGGCTGCTTCGGTGACGATGAGGCTCATCGGGATGTCGAATTCTTGCGGGTGGATCGTGTCGATCGCCTGTAGTTCGAAGCCGACGCCGATGGCGCGCGGGCGGGGTGAGAGGGCGGCCAAAGTTCGGTCGAAATAGCCGCCGCCATAGCCGAGCCGGTAGCACTGCCGGTCGAAACCGACGACCGGCGCCAGTACCGCCGCCGGAAGCACCACCTCGCGCTTTTCCGGCACCGGGATGTTCCACACGCCGTCGACCAGCGGCTCGCCGGGTTTCCAGGCGCGGTATTCGAGCGGCCCCTTCTTGTCGACCACCACCGGCAAGGCGATGCCGCGCCCTGTCGCGATCGCCCAGTCGATCAGCGGGCGCGGGTCGAATTCGGCGCGGAACGGCCAGTACACGCCGAGAATGCCGGTCTCTGCGGCCAGCACGTCGCGCAGGCGGGTGGCGATCGCCTCGCTCCAGATGCGGCGCATCGCCGGGGCCGCCGCCATGCGGGCGTCGATCAGCCGCTCGCGCTCGGTCTTGCGCCATGCCTTGGTGGTTTGTGTGTCCGCCACGCTTTTAACCCACGGTACCCGCGGTGGTGAGTGCCGCGGTCAGCTGCGCAATTAACGCCGCCGGGTCGCCGGCGATGCTGGCGATGCTGGCGATGCTGGCGAGTTTGTCGCGGCTCTTATGGCCGCCGGCAATCGCCAGATCGCGGCGCGCGATCCGCCAGTCGCGCGACAATACGCGCAACAACGCCTCGTTCGCCTGATTGTCGGCCGGCGGCGCCGTCACCGCGACGCACAGCGCCGCGGCGCGTCCGTCGGCGGCGTAGCGGATGCCGTCGACGCGGTCGGCGCGGGCGCGCGGTGTCAGGCGCACCGCCAGCCGTACGCCATCGCTGGTTGGGCGCAGAGGCAAAGCGTCCTCTGGTGCCCGCACCGGTTCCGCCTAGAACAGCCCGGTAATGCGGCCGTCTTCGGTCAGATCGATGTTGTTGGCGGCGGGGACGCGCGGCAGCCCCGGCATCGTCATGATCTCGCCGCACACCGCGACGATGAACTCCGCCCCGGCCGACAGGCGTATCTCGCGCACGCCCAGCACGTGATCGGTCGGCGCGCCCTTGGCGTTCGGGTCAGTCGAAAAGCTGTACTGCGTCTTGGCAATGCAGACCGGGAAATGGCCGAACCCGCCCTTCTGCAATTCGGCCAGCCGGCTTTCCACCGCGCCCTCGCAAGAGATGTCGCGCGCCCGATAGATCTTTTGCGCGATCGTCTTGATCTTGTCGCGCAGCGGCATCTCGTCCGGGTAGAGAAACTGGAACTTGGCCTCGCCCTTATCGATGACCTTGACGACCGCCTGCGCCAATGGAGCAGCGCCGGCGCCGCCATCCGCCCAATGATCGGCGATCACTACTTCCGCGCCCTGCGCCGCGCAGAGTTCCTTCAGCTTGCTGTTCTCGGCCTCCGTGTCGGCGCTGAAGCGGTTGACCGAGACGACCGCCGGGATACCGAACTGCTTCAGGTTTTCCAGGTGCCGTGCCAGGTTGGCGAAACCCTTCTCGACCGCCGCGACATTCTCTTCCTTGAGCCCGTCGCGCGGCACGCCGCCATGCATCTTGAGCGCCCGGATCGTCGCGACCACGACGGCGCAATCGGGCTTCAGCCCCGCCTTACGGCATTTGATGTCCATGAACTTCTCGGCCCCGAGATCGGCGCCGAATCCGGCTTCGGTGACCACATAGTCGGCCAGCTTCAGCGCGGTCTTAGTAGCGATTACCGAGTTGCAGCCATGCGCGATGTTGGCGAACGGGCCGCCATGGATAAAGGCCGGGTTGTTCTCCAGCGTCTGCACCAGATTGGGCGCCACCGCGTCCTTCAGCAGCACGGCCATCGCGCCCGCCGCCTTGATCTGGCTGGCCTTCACCGCCTCGCGCCCGCGGGTCTGCGCCACGATGATGTTGCCGAGCCGCCGCTTGAGGTCTTCGAGGTCGTTCGACAGGCAGAAGATCGCCATGACCTCGGAGGCGACGACGATGTCAAACCCGTCTTCGCGCGGGAAACCATTAGCGATCCCGCCCAGTGACGAGGTGATCTGGCGCAAGGCCCGGTCGTTCATGTCTAGGCCGCGGCGCCAGGTGACGCGTCGGGAGTCAATGCCGAGCTCGTTGCCCCAATAGACGTGATTGTCGGTCATCGCGGCGAGCAGGTTGTTGGCGGCGCCGATCGCGTGGAAATCGCCGGTAAAGTGGAGGTTGATATCCTCCATCGGCACGACCTGGGCATAGCCGCCGCCGGCCGCGCCGCCCTTCATGCCAAAGCTCGGTCCGAGGCTCGGCTCGCGCAGGCAGATGATCGCCTTCTTGCCAATATGGTTGAGCGCGTCGCCGAGCCCGACGGTTGTCGTGGTCTTGCCTTCGCCGGCCGGTGTCGGAGTGATGGCGGTGACCAGGATCAGCTTGCCGTTCGGCTTGGCGTCGAGCGAGCGCACATAGTCGAGCGAAACCTTGGCCTTGTAGCGGCCATAGGGCGAAATCGCCTCCTCGGGGATGCCGAGCTTGCCGGCGATGTCACCGATCGGCCGCATCTCCGCAGCCTGGGCGATTTGGATGTCGGATTGTGGATTCTTATGTTGATCGGCTCCGCGCGCCACGTCGTTCCTCCTCGCGTCCAACTCTTGTCAGCGTCTTAGACCCTTCAAGCGGTACGCTGCAACCGCTCAAAGGTCGCTGTTTCGCGGCGGTCGCCGCCATCCCGGCTCGCGTGGTGGTTGCCTTTGCGTCCGGGGCAACGCAAATTTCAACAACGCAAGCCGAAACCAGTGGAGATGACGATGGCGCGGCCGATCGTGTATGGCCCGGCGGGCAGCACCTATGTGTGGAGTGTGCGGCTGGCGCTTGCTGAAAAAGGCGTCGCGCACGACTTGATCGATGTTCCCTTCGGCGAACAGGCGAAGGAGCCGCAACTGTCACGCCAGCCCTTCGGTAAGGTGCCGGCTTTCGAGCATGACGGGTTTGCGCTGTACGAGACCCAGGCAATCATGCGCTATATCGACGAGGGCTTTGCGGCCACCCCATTGCAGCCCACCGACCTGCATGAATTCGCGCGCATGAACCAGATCATGGGTATCGTCGATGCTTATGCATGGTCGGCCATTGCCGCTAATATCGTGTTCCCGCGCCTTGCTGCGCCACGGTTCGGCTTGCCCGTCGATGAAGCCACAATCGCGGCCGCCGTGCCGCGGGCAAAGCTTTGCCTTGCCGAATTCGCGCGTTTTATGGGCGAGCAGAGTTTCATCGCGAACGAGCAGGTGACGCTCGCCGACCTGATGGTGTTCCCCATCCTGTTTTATTTCGCGCGCGTTCCGGAGGGGCAATCGCCCATGGCCGAACACCCCACATTGGGAGCCTGGCTGCGGCGGATGGAGGGTCGCCAAAGCGTCAACGTCACCCGACCGAGTGGTGTCTAATCGTTCGAAAGGCGGCTAAGGTAGGAACCCTTCGTTCAATACACACGTTGCCCGGTGCGTTATGGGCGTTCCCGTTCCAAGATGTCGGACCGACTTGCCGGGGCGATTTGACTTGGCTTTGTCACCGGGTGGCTTGTTTTCGCAGCCTGCGCCGCGCGGCGCCCCGCAATCGAGGCGGGTGGCTTGAGCGACCGCGGCTTTGAAGTCGATCTCACGAATTGCGATCGTGAGCCAATTCATCTGCTTGGCGCCATCCAGCCGATCGGGTTTCTGCTGGTTGTGACGGCCGATTGGCTGGTGGCGCGCGCCTCCGCCAATGTCGACATCTATGTTGGCCGTAGTGCCGACGATCTGATCGGTCTACCGATCCATGAGGTGTTGGACGAGTTGCCGCTGCACGACCTGCGCAACCGCATGATGCTGCTGCAGGGCGATGACGCGATCGAGCGCATCTTTGGCCTGCCATTGCTGGCCAATACGCCGGACCGGCTGTTCGACTGCGCCATCCACATGTCGGGCAGCCATATTGTCATCGAGGCCGAACCGAGCGCACCGGGAGACCACCCTGACGCCGCGAGCCAGATGCGCTCGGCCATGGCACGGCTCGACGCTGCACCTGATCTGCGATCCTATTTTCGGGTGGGCGCACGGCAGGTCCGCCGCCTCACCGGCTTTGACCGCGTCATGGTTTACCGGTTTGACCGCGATGGTTCGGGCGAAGTCGTGGCGGAAGCGGCGCGCTCCGGGATCGGCAGCTTTCTCGGCCTGCACTATCCGGCGTCGGACATCCCGCAGCAGGCTCGCGAGCTCTATCTGCGAACCCCGTTCCGGGTCATCGCCGATATCGGCGCGCCGCCGGTGCCGATCATCCCGCCGCGCGACGAGAATGGCGCCTCGCTCGACCTGTCGCTGTCGGTACTGCGTTCGGTATCGCCGATCCACATCGAATATCTGAAGAACATGGGGGTCGGTGCATCGCTATCGATATCGATCATCGTCGATGGCAAATTGTGGGGCCTGTTCGCCTGCCACCATTATTCGCCAAACTGCCCGCCCTTCAGCAGCCGCACCCTCGCCGAGCTGTTCGGCCAGATGTTCGCGCTGAAACTGGAAAGTCGCTCGCGCCGCGAGGCGGCCACCTACGAGACGGCGGCGCGCGGCGCCAACGACCGCCTGCTGGCCGCGGTGGCAAGCAATGTCGGGCTGCTCGACGACCCGGACTGGGTCGGCGACACACTGCGCAGCATCATCCCCTGCAACGGCGTCGCGATCTGGATGGACGGCAAGGTCGCGCGCGGCGGTCTGGCGCCGCCGGCCGAGGATGTGCCGCAGATCGTCCGTCGTCTGAACGCCATGGCCAGCGGTCGGATATTCGCGACCGATCAGCTGGCGCGCTTCGTCCCGGGCGCGGAAAAATTCGCCGCGGTTGCCGCTGGTCTCCTGGCGATCCCGATTTCACGCTCGCCACGCGACTATGTGCTGCTGTTCCGCCAGGAAAAAATCCGTACGGTCACCTGGGCTGGCGATCCGGGTAAACCGGCGACCTACGGTCCCAACGGCGCGCGCTTGACCCCGCGCGAAAGTTTCGCCGAGTGGGGTCAGGAGGTGCGGGGCCGCTGCGAACCGTTTAGCGATGCCGAGGTTCGAGTCGCCGAGACCTTGCGCGCTTCACTGATCGAGGTTGTCCTGCGCTTGTCCGATGCCGCCGAGGCCGAGCGGCGCCGGGCTGCCGAGCGCCAGGAACTGCTGATCGCAGAATTGAACCACCGGGTGCGCAACATCCTGGCGCTGATCCGCGGTCTCGTGCGTCAGACCCGCGGGCCGCGCAAAAGCTCCACCGATTACATCGAGCTGCTCGAGGGACGAATCGAGGCGCTGGCCCGCGCGCATGACCAGATCACCCAGGATAACTGGGGGCCGGCGCGGCTGCGGCCGATGATCGAGACGGAGGCCGCGGCCTATCTCGCCGGCAACGCCGGGCGGGTACGGATCGACGGCGAGCCAATCCTGCTCGAACCGGCGGCCTATTCGACGATGGCCCTCGTTGTCCACGAGTTGATGACCAACTCGGCGAAATACGGCGCCCTCTCCGACAGTGGCGGAGTGCGGGTCTCCTGGTCGCTCGACGGGATCGGCAGCCTCGTGATCGACTGGGTTGAGCGCGGCGGCCCGGCGGTCAAGCCGCCGACGCGCCAGGGTTTTGGTACGACGATCATCGAACGCTCGATCCCCTATGACCTTGGTGGGACCGCCGAGCTGCATTACCGTACAACCGGGCTCGAGGCGCGTTTCGTGATCCCGTCCCGGCATATCCGGCTCGTTGAGCCGGGCGTCGCCGCGACGCCGCCCCATATGGCGCTCGACACGACGGCCGGCGTGAATGACGCGTTGCTCAAGGGCACGGTGCTGCTGGTCGAGGACAATCTGATCATAACGATGGACGCGGAGGACATCCTCCTGCGCCTTGGCGCGGACAATGTCGTCGCGGCGGCGACGATCGCACAGGCGCTCGAAGCGATTGAGCGCGAGCCGCCCGATTTCGCTCTGCTCGATGTCAACCTCGGCCATGAAACCAGCCTGCCGATCGCCGACCGGCTGCGCGCCGCGGGGGTGCCCTATATCTTCGCGACCGGGTACGGCGACCAGCTGAACCTGCCGCCCGAACATGCGGGTGCCTTGATCGCGCAGAAGCCCTATACCGCCGCCAGCATCACCGCCTTGTTGCATCGCCGCTGAAGCGGCGGGGGGACGCCGCGGGGGCACCTGAAACCACGTGACATCGCGTGGCGATCGCGCCACCTTCGCGCGTCATTCAGCCCGAAGGCGGAGGTTCCCGATGTTCGAACAAGACGTCATCGTCACGACGAAATACGGCAAGTGCCCGTCATTCGCCGTGTGTCCCGATGGTCCTGGACCTTACCCCGGCATCATCTTCTACATGGACGCACCCGGCATCCGCGAAGAACTGCGCAACATGGCGCGGCGGATCGCGCGGCAGGGCTATTTCTGCCTGCTGCCCGACATGTATTACCGCCTCGGCCATCTGCGGTTTGACGTGCATCGCCGCGATGATGCGATGTTTCAATGCATCCGCGGCGCGATGAACAGCCTGACGAACGCGATGGTGATGGATGATACCGGCGGGTGGATCGGCTGGATGGATGGCCAGGACAAGTGCAAGCCGGGCCCGCTGGGCTGCGTCGGCTATTGCATGAGCGGCATGCACATCACCAACGCGGCGGCTTTCTTCCCGCACCGCATTGCCTCGGCGGCCTCGCTTTATGGTGTCGGCATCATCACCGACAAGGAAGACTCACCCCATCTCTTCCTCGACCGCATCAAGGGCGAGCTCTACTACGCCTTCGCCGAAACCGACCGCAGCGTGCCGCCTAACATCCCGGGCGATCTCGACAAGTTGCTGTCTAAGACGAATATTAAGTATGAAATCAAGACCTTCCCGGGTACCGAGCATGGGTTCGCCTTTCCCGAACGTCCGATCTACAGCACGCTGGCTGCCGAAGAGACCTGGGAAAAGATGTTCGCCATGTGGGACCGCACCCTGAAGAAGGCTTGATCGATAATAGGGGTCGTGTCGCGCCTCCATCTGGAGGCGCGTTCCGCAAACCCTCCCCGCCAGTGCACGTGTCGGCGGAGAGGTGAAAATTCCGGATCGGCCGGCGGGCGCCCACCAGTCTTCTTCAGTTTTGGGGCGGCGCCTCGCTAGGAGCAACCGCAGATTGCGGCCTTGTGGGCGTCTGAATTGCCCCTGGAGTGTTTGTCAGCCCGTGCGCGCGCGCCTCAGGCTCGGCAGGCATTGTGATAAGGCCAGCATCGCCGCCATGCCTCGCCACTTCCCCGGCACCGTTTATGCGTGCAGATTGCCGGCTTGAGAGTTGAGCGCCAAAACTGGAGCCGCGCGGCTCGTCCCGGCCTTGTCAGAGCGCGCGGCATCGCTCGTGGCGTCCTGGCCGTCGTGTATCTGACCGCGGGCATCCTGCACGTCTGCATGCCGGAGCCGTTCCTGCTTATCACGCCGGATTGGGTGCCGTTTACGCGGCAGGTCATTTTCGCCACCGGTTTGTGTGAGATCGCCGGTGCGATCGGCCTGCTGACCCGGCGGTTGCGATATGCGGCGGGGATTGGGCTGGCGCTCTACGCGATCTGCGTATTCCCTGCGAACATCAAGCACTTCGTTGACGGGGTACCCGCCGGCGGACACCCGCTGGGCTGGTGGTATCACATCCCCCGCCTTGCGCTCCAACCGGTCATTGTGTGGTGGGCTTTGTTCGCCGGCGAGGTGGTGACCTGGCCCTTCGGGCGAGCGCAACGAGATTAGGGGCGCCGATCATAGCGCTTGTGGCTGCAAGGCCGCCGTGGCACAAGCGCATGGGGGTAGGTGCCGATGCCAGATTTTGCGATTGAACGTCGCTGCGAGGGGATCGTGTGCGGTGTCGATGAGGCTGGGCGGGGACCGCTGGCGGGGCCCGTGGTCGCGGCGGCGGTGGTGATCGACCGCCAGCGGTTTCGCGGCGAGTTGCGCCGGGTGCTCGACGATTCAAAGGCGCTGAGCCGCGACGCGCGTGAGGCCTGCTTTGCCGCCTTGCCGCGCTGCGCCCGCATCGGTGTCGGCGCCGCCAGCGTTGGCGAGATCGACCGCATCAACATCCTGCGCGCCAGCCTGCAGGCGATGCGCCGTGCCGTCGAGGCGCTCGGCATTACACCCGACATCGCCCTGGTCGACGGCAACATGCCGCCGCCGCTGTCGTGCAAGATCAAAACCGTGATCAAGGGCGACGCACTGAGCTTTTCGATCGCTGCCGCCTCGGTGATCGCCAAGGTCACTCGCGACCGCATCATGCACGTGCTCGCCGGGCGTTATCCCGGCTATGGCTGGGAGACCAATGTCGGCTATTCGACGGCCGAACATGGTCATGCGATTCGTGCGCTGGGGGTGACGCCGCATCATCGCCGCTCGTTCGCGCCGGTGCGGATGGCGGTTTCAGCGCCCGATGACCTGCTGGCGCTGCTGGAAAGCGGCGGGATCGGCGTACCGACGGTAGAAATTCACGCCCAGAATTGACGGATTCCGCCGCCGCGCTCACTCTTCGCGGCATGGCGGACGGTACGGCACTCGCGTCGGATGTGATTATCGAGGGCGATTGCCTCGAGGCGCTGGCGCGGCTGCCCGATGCATCGATCGATCTCGTCTTCGCCGACCCGCCTTATAACCTGCAGCTCAGTGGCGAACTGCACCGCCCCGACAACAGCCGGGTCGATGGTGTCGAGGACGATTGGGACAAGTTCAGCGATTTCGCCGAGTACGACCGCTTCACCCGGCAATGGCTGGCGGAATGCCGGCGCGTTCTGAAACCGGCCGGGGCGCTATGGGTGATCGGCAGCTATCACAACATCTTCCGCATCGGCGCGGCGGTGCAGGATCTCGGCTACTGGATCCTCAACGACGTGATCTGGCGCAAGACCAACCCGATGCCGAACTTTCGTGGCCGCCGCTTTACCAACGCGCACGAGACGATGCTGTGGTGCGCCCGCGCCCGCGAGGCGCGCTACACCTTTAATTACGAGGCGATGAAGGCGCTCAACGACGATTTGCAGATGCGCAGCGACTGGCTGATCCCGCTGTGCGGCGGCCCGGAGCGGCTGCGCGGCGAGGACGGCAAGAAGGCGCATCCGACGCAGAAGCCGGAGGCATTGCTGCACCGCGTCCTGCTGGCATCGAGCAAGCCGGGCGATATCGTGCTCGACCCGTTTTTTGGCACCGGCACGACTGGAGCCGTCGCCAAGCGGCTCGGTCGCCGCTTTATCGGCATCGAGCGCGACCCCGGTTATCTCCAGGTGGCGCGGCAGCGCATCGCCACCGAGCGCCCGGCCCCGGCCGACGCCATCGTGCTCGTCTCCAAACGCGACGCGCCGCGGGTGCCGTTCGGTACATTGATCGAACGCGGCCTGTTGCGGCCCGGCGAGGTGTTGTTTGACGCGCGCCGGCGCTTCAGCGCGCGGGTGCGCGCCGACGGCAGCGTCATCTCGGCCGAGCATCGCGGTTCGATCCACGCGGTCGGCGCCCAGGTGCAGGGCGCCCCGGCCTGCAACGGCTGGTCCTTCTGGTATGTCGAGCGGCGCGGCGAACCCGTCTCGATCGACTGGTTCCGCCAGCAACTGCGCGCCGAGCCCGCCTGAATCAAGCACTTGCGGCGGGCGGTGCGGCGTCCCATCATCGCTTCATGCTTAAAGAATTTACGGTCCGGCCCGATCCGGATGACATCCGCTTGACGCGACGCGTACGCGGCGTCGATCAGGAGGGAAAAGCCATTGAAACAGCGGTGGTTACCGAGCGGCCCCTGACACTTTTTTTAAACGGCCGGGAGATCGTTACGATGATGACGATCGGCGATCATCCCGATTATCTCGCCGTCGGATACCTGTTGAACCAGAACATGCTGGGTCACGATGACCATATCGTTGCCGTCGAGTACGAGGACGATATTGATACCGTTGTCGTGCGGACCGATCGCGAGACCGATTTCGAGGACAAGTTAAAGCGCAAGACGCTGACCTCGGGTTGCGCCCAGGGGACGGTCTTCGGCGATCTGATGGAAAAATTCGAGGACGTACGTCTCGATCCCGATGCGATTCTGCGGACTTCATGGCTCTACAGCCTGACGCGCAAGATCAACACCGCGCCGAGCCTCTATCTCGCGGCCGGCGCCATCCATGGCTGTGTCTTGTGCGAAAAGGACCGGCCGCTGCTGTACATGGAGGATGTCGGCCGTCACAACGCGGTCGATAAGATCGCCGGCTACATGTACCTGAACCGGGTTCCGGCGTTCGACAAGGTCTTTTACACGACCGGCCGGCTAACCTCGGAAATGGTCATCAAGACGGTGCAAATGGGTATTCCGATCCTGGTGTCGCGTTCCGGCTTTACCGCCTGGGGCGTGGAGTTGGCGGTTCAGGCCGGGCTTACCTTGATCGGTCGCGCCAAGGGCCGCCGGTTTGTCGCGTTGGCGGGCGCCAACCGCATTCTGTTCGACAGCGACCCCAACCAGATCGCCGACGAGCCGCGTCGGCATGCACGCAAATCCGCCGCGCACGCAGAGGCCGCCGCGGAGGAGTGAGGTGAAGATCGTCGGACTTCTATTGGCGGGCGGCCTGTCGCGACGCATGGGCGGCGGGGACAAGTCGCTGCGGCGCCTCGGCGACCGGCCCCTCCTTGCCCATGTCATCGAACGGATTCGCCCGCAGGTCGCCGCTTTGGTGTTGAACGCGAATGGCGATCCTGAGCGCTTTGCCGGCTTCGGGCTGCCGGTTGTTGCCGATAGCGTGCCCGATTTCGCCGGGCCGCTCGCCGGTATTCTCGCCGGGCTCGACTGGGCGGCCACCCATCGGCCGGACTGCGACTATCTCGCCAGCGTGCCGACCGATGCTCCCTTTCTGCCGCGTGACCTGGTGGCGCGACTGGAAGCCGGGATGGACGAGGCGGCGGCGGAACTCGCCTGCGCCGCCTCGGGAGGGCAGTCGCATCCGGTGATCGGATTGTGGCCGGTCGCATTGCGCGAGGATTTGCGCCGCGCGGTGATCGAGGAGGATATCCGCAAGGTCGATGTGTGGACCGCGCGTCACCGCCTCGCCACCGTCACCTTCGAGACGAGCGACGGGATCGATCCGTTCTTCAACGCAAACCGGCCGGAAGACCTCGACCGTGCCGCCGCGCTTATGCGAGCATGAGCGCATGGCGCGCACCACCAGATCGCAGTCGATCGAGTTGAGGGTAGTCGAACTGATGGCGGCGCGGCTGTGCCACGATTTGATCGGGCCGGTCGCCGCAATCAATAACGGCGTGGAGTTGCTCGAGGAGGAAGACGGCGGCTTTATGCGCGAGGCGATCGGGCTGGTCGGTGACAGCGCCCGCACGGCCAGCCGGCGCTTGCAATTCTTTCGCTTTGCCTATGGCTTCAGCGGCATCGGCATGACCGGAACGCCGCCGCATCAGCTCGCCGCCGATTTTTTTACCGGCGGCAACATCGAATGCCATTACCCGGCGGAATTGCGTGATGCCGAGCCGGCCTGGCAGAAGCTCGCCTGTGCCCTGCTGCCGCTCGCCGCCGAGGCATTGCCGCGCGGCGGAAGGCTATCGCTGACGGTCGCGGAGCCTGGGCTGGAGATCGCGGCGACCGGTGCCAATATCGGTCCCTCTCCCGAAATCCGCGATGCGCTCACCCTGGTCACTCCCGTCGCCGAGCTGACATCGCGTATCGTCGGTGGGTACTTCGCGGGATTGCTGGCGGATCGCCTCGGCTGGCGCATTGTCGTGGAGGATCGGCACGATGGGTTTCGCCTCGCGGCTGTGCCGTAAACACGCTGCGAGCAACGCAGCAAGAGGCGAACACGCAAAAACGGATTGGGGATACGGACGCTGATGACAATGGAGATCATCCCGACCGGGGCGGCCCCTGGCGGCGGAAATTCGCGGCATCGATCTGTCGCAACCGCTTGGCGACAATCTGTTCGCCGAAATCGAACATGCTTTCAACCAGTACGGTGTGATCTTCTTTCGCGATCAGCGCATCACTCCCCGGGAGCAGGTTGCGTTTACCCGCCGGTTTGGCGAGATCGACTTCAACATCTTCGGCGAGCGCTGGAGTGTGCCGGGGGCTCCCGAGATCGTGGTCGTGTCGAATATCACCGAGGATGGCCGGCCCCTCGGCATCCGCAGAGCCGGCGAGAACTGGCACTCCGATATGTGCTACACGGCCCGGCCGCCGCGCGGCACGATGCTCTATGCGCAGGAGATTCCGACACTGCACGGGCTGCCGCTTGGCGATACCGAGTTCGCGAGTGCCGCGACGGCGTGGGATGCGTTGCCTGACGCCATGCAGCAACATCTCGAAGGGCGAATGGCGGTGTTCGATTTTCGCGGCCGCAAGCGGGCGCTGACGCCGACCCAGGACGAGATCGATCGCAATCCGCCGGTGCGCCATCCCATCGTGCGGACCCACCCAAAAACCGGGCGCAAATGCCTCTATGTGATGCGCGACGATTGTACCGGCATCGAGGGGGTCGATGACGAGGAGGCGGAAGGGCTGATCAGTGCGCTCGCCGACCACATCGTAAAGCCGGCTTTCATCTATCGGCACCAGTGGCGCGTCGGTGACCTGCTGCTGTGGGACAATTGCACGGTGCAGCACCGCGCGATCCAGGATTATGACATGCCGCAGCGCCGGCTGATGCACCGCACCACGATGGGCGGCACGATGCCAATGTGACGGTGCACGTGAGGGTGCACAGATAATCCCCTCGCCGCCATCGGGTCCGAGGGAGGGGGTGAAGGGGAGGGGCGAAACTCAGCCCCTCAACACGCTCCTAGGCTAAGCGGCGACTTCGGCGGGGTCGCGCAACACATAGCCGCGGCCCCATACGGTTTCGATGTAGTGGTCGCCGCCGGTCGCCGTCGACAGCTTCTTGCGCAATTTGCAGACGAACACGTCGATGATCTTCAATTCCGGCTCGTCCATCCCGCCATAAAGATGGTTGAGGAACATCTCCTTGGTCAGCGTCGTGCCCTTACGCAGGCTGAGCAGCTCAAGGATGCCATATTCCTTGGCGGTCAGGTGTAGCGGGCTGTCGCCTACCGACACGGTGTGTGCGTCGAGGTTGACCAGCAGCTTACCCGTCCTGATCGTCGATTCCGAATGCCCCTTGGAGCGCCGTACGATTGCCTGCAGACGGGCGATCAATTCGCGCCGGTCGAACGGCTTGGTCAGGAAATCGTCGGCGCCAAAGCCGAGGCCCTTGATCTTATGATCGAGCTCGCCGAGCCCTGAGAGGATCAGGATCGGGGTGCGTACCCGCGCCGCCCGCAGCCGCCGCAATACCTCGTACCCATCCATGTCGGGCAGGATCAGGTCGAGAATAATGATGTCATAGTCGTAGAGCTTGCCGATCTCAAGACCGTCTTCGCCCATATCGGTGGTGTCGCAGACAAACCCTTCCTTCTTCAGCATCAGCTCGATACTGGCTGATGTTGCAGCATCATCCTCAACCAACAAAACGCGCATCGGACTTATCTCCTCGCGAGGGCCAGCCGGGCGGTGCTCGCGCCTTCAATGTGCTGCCTAACATGCGTTCGGAGGCATCTCGCCTCAATAGATCGCCGCACATTAACACATACTAACGTGATTGCGATGTCTCGCATTAGCGCCAAAAGCCGCGCTTCGTTATCACGGCTTCGTGAAATTTATCGCCGGAAGATAAAGTGCCTTTTCTGCAACCCACCTATACAGCGTACGATCGTATGGTTTTTTCAACCTATTGGATAAAATGCAGTGAACATCGGCATTTCGCAAAGCCGGAATATGGGATCGGGGGAGCGGTTTGGCGAGCAGCCGACGGACGGTTAGAGCACGCGCTCCTCTGAGACTCGGATTGGCTGGCGGAGGCACCGATTTACTTGCTTACAGCGACCGTTTTGGCGGTGTTGTGTTAAACGCCACAATCGATCGCTTTGCCTATGCTTTCGTCAGTCCGCGGGATGATGGGCAAGTGCTGTTCCTGTCCAATGACCGGGATCAGAGCCACGGCTTTCCGATTGCCGCGCCGCAGCTTCCGTCGTCATGCCTGCCTCTGCATGCGGGCGTGTACGAATATGTCGTGCGCGAGCTCAATCAGGGCCGTCCGCTCGCCGTTACCATCACCACGACGGTGGATGTTCCGCCGGAGTCGGGGCTCGGCGCCTCCTCGGCGCTCACCGTGGCGCTGATCGGCGCCCTGCAAGCCTATCTCGGCCATCCGTGGGATGCGTATGAAGCGGCGCAGCGCGCAGTGCATATCGAGCGTACTGAACTGGGCCTGCCAGGCGGCCGCCAGGACCAGCACGCCGCCGCATTCGGCGGCGTCAATCTGATCGACTTTCAGGCGGGCGGCAGGGTGATTGTGAACCCGCTGCGCATCCCCGACGACGCGCGGAACGAGCTGGAAGCTTCGCTGGTTGTTTGTCACGTCGCGGGAAATCGCGACGCGACGGGCATCATCCGGCAGCAGATCGACCTTGTCTCGGAAGGGCACGAAGCGGTAATCGAGGCGTTCCACCGGCTCAAGGCGGGTGCGTTTGCCATCAAGGATTCGATATTGCTCGGCGATATCGGGGGAACCGCGGCGATCCTCGGCGCTTCGTGGGATGCCAAGAAGATGACCGCGACGGGCGTGTCGACCGACAAGGTCGAACGCTTGTGCGACATCGCGGCCCGGCAGGGCGCCCTGGCCAGCAAGATCTCCGGGGCTGGCGGCGGCGGGTTCCTGATGTTTCTGATCGCGCCGGAGAACCGGCTCGGTCTGATTAACGCGCTCAATGGCGCGGGGGGTAACAGCGGTCCCGTGAAGTTTACCGATCGTGGCTGTGAGGCCTGGCGGGTAAGGGCTTAATCCATCCGGCCCCTTCGGCGGTTCGACGCCGCGGACGATTTGCGACGGGGTCTCTGCTAGAATACCCGCGCGCCAATAGTTTGGGGCGCGCGTATCCAGGGGAAGACGGGCGAATGACCCGGAAGTTTTTTGGCACCGACGGTATTCGCGGCACGGCCAACATCGAGCCGATGACGCCGGAGACCGCGCTCAAGGTCGCGATGGCGGTCGGCGAGTCGTTTCACAACGGCAGCCACAAGCACATGGTGGTGATCGGTAAGGACACCCGCCTGTCGGGCTATATGCTCGAACCGGCTTTGACCGCCGGATTTATCACAATGGGGATGGATGTCGTTCTGGTGGGTCCGTTGCCGACCCCGGCGATCGCGATGCTGACCCGCAGCCTGCGCGCTGATATCGGCGTCGTATTGTCGGCGTCGCACAACCCGTTCGCCGATAACGGCATCAAGCTGTTCGGTCCAGACGGCTACAAATTGTCGGATGAGCTCGAGACCCGGATCGAGCAATTACTGGAAAAAGGCCCAGGCCGCCGTGCCGCCCCCGGCGAGCTCGGTCGCGCCAAGCGGCTCGACGATGCCGGCGGCCGCTATATCGAATTTGTCAAGCAAAGCTTCCCCAAGGGGTTGCGGCTTGACGGGCTGCGGGTGGTGGTCGATTGCGCGCACGGTGCCGCCTACAAAGTCGCGCCGACAGTATTCTGGGAACTTGGCGCCGAGGTGTTCCCGATCGCGGTCGCTCCCGACGGTCTGAACATAAATCGCGAATGCGGCGCGCTCTACCCAGAGCAGATGCGCCGCGAGGTCCTGGCGCGCCGTGCGGATATCGGCATCGCGCTTGATGGCGACGCGGATCGGCTGATCGTCGCCGACGAGCATGGCGTGATCCTCGACGGCGATCAGCTGATGGGGCTGATCGCGACGACATTGGCACGCGGTTCGCGGCTCGCCGGGAATTCGCTGGTAGCGACGGTCATGTCCAACCTGGGGCTGGAGCGGCATCTCGCGGGGCAGGGTATCGGCATGCACCGCACGGCGGTGGGCGACCGCTATGTCGTCGAGAAGATGCGCGCGCTCGGATGCAATCTTGGCGGTGAGCAATCTGGCCACATCATCCTCAGCGACTACGCGACGACCGGCGACGGGCTGATCGCAGCCTTGCAGGTGCTGGCGGCGATCGTCGAGACCGGCAAACGGGCGAGCGAAGTCGGTCGCGTGTTCGAGCCGATCCCACAGCTCTTGCGCAATGTGCGGTTTGGCGATGGTCTGCCGCTCGAAGCAACAAAGGTCCAGCGGGCGATTGCCGATGGCGAGGCGCGGCTGGGGCCGGGCGGCCGTCTGGTGATCCGCAAATCGGGCACCGAGCCGGTCATTCGGGTCATGGCGCAGGGCGAGGACGAAACATTGCTGGCCGCGGTCGTCGGCGATATCTGCGACGCCATCCTCACGGCCGCCCGCACGGAAGGAATCGAGACGGCGCCGCAATCGATGGTGCAGGCGGCGGAGTAATGCGCGGCCGTGTTCTGATCATAGCCGGCTCGGATTCCGGAGGCGGCGCCGGTATCCAGGCCGATATCAAGACCGTGACGATGCTCGACAGCTTTGCCGCGACCGCGATCACCGCCCTTACCGCGCAGAACACCCGAGGCGTGTTTGGCGTCTTGCCGATCCCCCCCGATTTCATCCGCCAGCAGATCGAGGTGGTGCTCGACGATATCGGCGCCGACGCGATCAAGACGGGCATGCTGCACGATGCCGGGGTAATCGAGACGGTCGCGGCGGTGCTCGCGGAGACGGCATCGGAGGTGCCGCTGGTAATCGATCCGGTCATGGTTGCCAAGGGAGGCGCCGCGCTGATCGAGTCCGAAGCCATCGATGCGTTGAAGTCGCGGCTGGCGGTGCGCGCCGCGGTGCTGACGCCAAATTTGCCCGAGGCGGAAATCCTGACCGGACGGAGCATCGCCAGTGTCGCGGCGATGCATGAGGCGGCCGACATGTTGCTGCGCCTCGGCTGCCGTGCCGTGCTGTTGAAAGGCGGTCACCTCGCGGGCAGCACCGTGCACGACATCCTGGCGACCCACAGCGGGCATCGCGAGTGGCAAAGCCCGCGCATCGACAGCCAGCATACGCATGGCACCGGCTGCACGCTGGCCTCGGCGATCGCCGCGGGTCTGGCGCAGGACCTGGCGGTCGAAGACGCGATCGAACGAGCGCGCGACTACGTTCTTCGCGCGATTACCTCGGCGCCTGGCATCGGGCAAGGCCACGGCCCGCTCGATCACGCCCACCCGCTGCGCCGCGAGACCGCCTGAATCAGCCGCGCTGGGCCAAGAACCGTTCAAGCCAGTGGATGTCGTATTTCCCGGCCTGGAAATCGGCGTTTTCGACGATGCGCTGGTGCAGTGGGATCGTGGTTTCGATACCGGTGATGACGTACTCGGCAAGCGCTCGCCGCAGGCGGCTGAGGCACCGCTCGCGCGTCGTGTCATAGACGATGAGTTTTGAGATCAGGCTGTCGTAATAGGGCGGCACCTCATAGCCCTGGTAGAGCGCGCTATCGACCCGTACCCCGAGCCCGCCCGGCGCATGGTACTCGCTGATGCGGCCGGGGGAGGGGCGGAAATCATCGGGCCGTTCGGCGTTGATGCGGCATTCGATGGCGTGGCCGTTAAAGGCGATGTCCCGTTGGCCGAAACCGAGCGGCTCGCCGGCGGCGATGCGCAATTGCTCGCGCACCATATCGACGCCGCTGATCATCTCGCTGATCGGGTGCTCGACCTGCAATCGCGTGTTCATCTCGATAAAGAAGAACTCGCCGTCCTGGTAAAGGAACTCGATGGTCCCGGCGCTCCTGTAGCCGAACTTCTCCATCGCGCCGACGGCGGTTGAGGTGAGGCGCTCGCGGATCGCGTCATCGAGCGCCGGCGAGCGCGTCTCCTCGAGGATCTTCTGGTGCGAGCGCTGCAACGAGCAGTCGCGCTCGCCGAGATGCACCACCGTTCCCTGGCCGTCGCCTAGCAACTGCACCTCGATATGGCGGGGCCGGGCGAGATAGCGTTCGAGATAAACCGAATCATCGCCGAACCCGGCCATCGCCTCGGACTGCGCCAATGGCAGAAGTTGCGCCAGCTCCGCATCATTGTGCGCCAGCTTCATACCGCGCCCGCCACCCCCTGCTGAGGCCTTCAGCAATACGGGGTAGCCGATTTCGTGCGCTGCCGCCTGTGCCGAGGCAACATCGCGCAGCGCCCCGGGCGAGCCCGGAACTACGGGGATGCCGAGCCGGACCGCCTCAGCCTTGGCGCGTACCTTGTCGCCCATGACGCGGATATGCTCAGGTGACGGGCCGATAAAGACAAAGCCGTGCTCCTCGACGGCCCTGGCGAACTCGGCGTTCTCCGACAAAAAGCCGAGACCGGGATGGATTGCGTCAGCCCCGGTGATCGCCGCCGCCGACAGGATCGCCGGAATGTTGAGATAGCTGGCACGCGGCGGCGGCGGCCCGATGCACACGGTCTCATCCGCCAGCCGCACATTCATCGCGCGCGCATCGGCGGTCGAATGCACGGCCACCGTCTTGATGCCGAGGTCGTGACAGGCGCGGTTGATCCGCAACGCAATCTCGCCCCGATTTGCAATCAACACCTTTTCAAACATGCCCGGCGCGATCCGCGGTCTACTCGATCAGCATCAGGGGGGCGCCGTATTCGACGGGTTCGGCGTCTTCGACAAAGATGCGCGTCAGCCTGCCGGTGCGCGGCGCCCGGATCTGGTTCATCACCTTCATCGCTTCGATGATCAGCAGCGTGTCGCCTTCGCTGACTGTATCGCCGAGCCGGAAAAACGGCGCGGCGCCCGGCTGCGGCGACAGGTAGGCGACGCCAACGATCGGTGCGGTCAGGGTGCCGGCCGGGATGACATCCTTGACCGGCGCCGGCGCCGCTTCCGGCTGGGGCGGCGGAGCGGCAACCGAAACCGGCGGCGGCACGGCGATCGTGACGGATTCCGAGGGACGGCCACCACCAACCCGCGCGATACGAATACGATGGTCGCCCACTGCGTACTCGATCTCGGTGAGGCCGGTTTCGTTCAGCAACTCGGCCAGTGCGCGGATGACCTCGGGATCGGGTTGCAGCGGCGGCCGGCGGGCGCCGAATTTCACCGCGGCGCCTCGCTCGACTCGATTTCGATCAGATTGGCCAGGGCCTCGAGCGCCAGCTCGTAGCCCTGCGGCCCCAGCCCGAAAATGCCGCCGCGCGCCGCCAGGCTGACATAGGAATGGTGCCGGAATTGCTCGCGGCGGAAGATATTCGACAAGTGCACCTCGATAATCGGCAGGTCGGCGGCGCTCAACGCGTCGAAGATCGCCACCGAGGTATGGGTAAAGGCGCCGGCATTGAGGATGATTCCATCGGCCGCCTCGCGGGCCTCCTGGATCCAGTCGACCAGCTGGCCCTCGTGGTTGCTCTGGCGGAATTCGATCGTCAGATCGAGCGCCTTGGCACGCTCCAGACAGCGCTCCTCGACATCGGCCAATGTGTCATAGCCGTACGTAGCCGGCTCGCGCACGCCAAGCAGGTTGAGGTTCGGGCCATTCAGGATAAAGACGGTCGGCACGGAAGGGCTCCAGGACGGGCGTGCGCCTTATAGCACGGATGCGCCCCGCGCAACCCCGCAGGCGACGGCGAGGCCCGCTGCATCGAGATTGCTTCGTCGCTGCGCTCCTCGCAATTGTCTCTTGCGGCTGGTGTAAGGTGAGGTTGTCTCGTGTTGAGCGGGATGCCGTGGCCCGGATGGCCGTCCGGGCCACGGCGCGGGCAGATTGACCGTCTCGCAATAGGGCTGTGAGGCCCGTCGTCATCATGG
>JAFAYW010000182.1 GCA_019240125.1 Alphaproteobacteria bacterium | reverse complement strand
GCGTTCGGCGCCTTTGAGATGCGCTGCGGCCCCTCATGCACCGAGAGATAGCTGCCGACGCCGTGACCGGTGCCGTGATCGTAATCGAGCCCCTTCTGCCACAGCGAGTGGCGCGCCAGCGTGTCGAGCTGGCTGCCGGTGGTGCCTTTCGGGAAACGCGCGGTGGCGATCGCGATGTGTCCTTTCAGCACGCGGGTAAAGCGGTCGCGCATTTCGTCGGAGGGGTCGCCGATCGCGATGGTGCGGGTGATGTCGGTGGTGCCGTCGAGATATTGCGCGCCGGAATCGAGCAGATACAGCGTGCCGGCCTCCAGCGTCTTTTCGCTCTCGGGGCTGGCACGGTAGTGCACGATCGCGCCATTCGAGCCGGCGCCGGAGATCGTCGGAAAGCTGAGATCACGAAAATGCTCGCCGGCACGGCGGAATTCCTCAAGTCGGTCGCTCGCCGGGATTTCGCAAAGTTTGCCGCCTGGCGCCTCGCGCGCAAGCCAGGCGAGAAAGCGGGTCACGGCGGCGCCGTCGCGGCGATGCGCGGCGCGGGTGCCGTCGAGCTCCGCGGTGTTCTTGCAGGCTTTCGGCAGCATGCAGGGGTCGGCGGCGCGCAGGATGCGCGCTCCAGCGGCGCCGAGCCGGTCGAACACCCAGGACGCCGCCATGCCAGGATCGACCTGGATGCGGCCGCCCTGCTTGGCGAGCTCGTCGAGCGCTGGGCCGAACCGCTCCGGTGCCTCAATCGTCACCCCGTTGCCGAGATGGCGGTCGAGCCCGGGCGTCAGTTTGCGGCGATCGATAAACAAGGTGACGCTGCCATCCGCCCGCAACACGGCGAGTGACAGCGGCAATGGGGTGTGCGGTACGTCGCCGCCGCGGATGTTGAGCAGCCAGGCGATCGATTCCGGCATGGTCAGCACCACCGCTGTGGCCCCGGCATCGGCGATCTGCTTGGCGATGCGTGTGCGCTTGGTGGTCGCGCTTTCGCCGGCGAAACGTTCGTCATGCGGCCAGACGGGGGCAAGAGGGGCTGGCGGGCGGCCCGGCCAGACCTTGTCGATCGGATTGGCGACGGGTTTGAGGGTGGCACCGGCCCGCTCGACGCCGGCCTTCAACCGCTCGACATCCTGCGGGGTGTGCAGCCACGGATCGTAGCCGATCACCCCGCCCTTGCCGGCATGCGCCGCCAGCCATTGTGGCGCCGGCTCGTCGACCAGATGGCGGATCTCGAACAATTCGGTATCGGCCTGGTCGGCAGCCTGCAAGGTGTAGCGGCCATCGACAAATAAGGCCGCCTTGTCGCGCAATACAACGGCGGCACCCGCAGAGCCGGTGAAGCCGGTCAGCCAGGCGAGACGCTGACCGGCGGGTGGCACATACTCGCCCTGATACTCATCGGCGCGCGGCACGATAAAACCGTCGATCTTCTGCGCCTGCATCTCCTCGCGCAGCAGCGCGAGGCGGGCATGGCGGGGCAGGCGCCTGAAATCCTCGTTGCTCATGCCGTCGCGATAATTTTCCGCGAGATGGGCGTGCAGTTCGCTAAGCGCCCCTGCGAGGGCCGGCGGGATCGGGTCGGCGACCAGTGCATGCCATGAATCGCCAATCTCGGGCGGTGCGGCGAGCACGCCAGCGACCAATGCTATCGTGGATTCCGCATCCAGAGCCGACCCGGCTTCCTTTAACAGCCGCGACAGGTTTTCCGGTTCCGCCCGCATCGCCTACTCCTCGCCCCGCACATCGCCCCGCGCCTCGAGAGCATACAGGAAACCGTCGAATGACGCCGTGCCAACAATGAGAGCCCATGTTGCGGCGCAACCGCTATGACCGGATATAAGTCAGTCTATTTGACCCATGCATGGCTGAGCTGCAAGGTTTGCTGTGGCGTCTCAACTTTTACGCGCCCATTTGTGCGATGCACCATTTCGGTGCAAGGAGTTGAACCATGTCGCTCATGAATCTGATTGTTGCCGCCCGTTCGGCAATCCAGGGGTGGCGGCAGCGGGAACGTGCCTATGACGAACTCATGTCGCTCGATGACCGCTCGCTGGCCGATATCGGCATTCACCGTTCCGAAATCCCGGCTGTCGTCGAGGGCTTTCACGATCTTTCCGGCCGCGATGCGGTGGCACCTGTCGCCGCCGAGCCTCGGCTCAGCCCGGCGCAGTCGCGCCTCGCCAACGGCGTCCGGTGGCTGCCGCCGATCTAAGGCGACGCCGAGACCGTTGAACCTGCCCGGATAATCAGGGTCGACCAGCCGTCGATCACCAGGCGGCGCTCGAGGGCGAGACCCTGGGCCCGGTGCGCCGCCAACACAAACGCCTCCTGCCGCCGCAGCAGGCCCGCCAGAATGGCGGTGCCGCCCGGCGCCAGCGCGCGACCGAGATCGCGGGCCAACAGCGCCAATGGCCGCGCCAGAATATTCGAAAACACAAGATCGTATTTATTGCGTCGCACAATGCGGGCGCGATAGCCCGGCGCGCAGACGACGCGAACGGCACCGACCATCCCGTTGCGCCTGACGTGATGTGCGGCGACCCGCGCCGAGGCGCAATCGATATCGCTAGCTAAGACGCGCGCATTCGCCACGCGCGCGGCGGCGAGCGCCAGCACCCCGCTGCCCGTGCCGATATCGAGCGGGCGGCGGAACCGGCGCCGGCGCGCCATCCGGTCGAGCGCCAACAGGCAGCCACCCGTGGAAGGGTGCTCGCCGGTGCCAAATGCCGTCGCGGCGTCGATTTCGATCGCGATCGTGCCCGGCGGCGGACGGTCCTTCCAATGCGAGCCATGGATAAAGAACCGGCCGATTCGCAGCGGCGGAAAGGCGCTGCGGTTTTCCGCCAGCCAATCCCGTTCGGCCAGCCGCTCTTCGTGCAGGGCCAGGACGCGGCCGTCAGCGCTGGCGGCAGCCAGCCGCAGCCGCACCTCCAATTCGGCATCGAGGACCGGGGCGCCCGGATACCCCTCGACCCGCCACAGCGCCGGATTATCGCCGCTGGCCTCGCGGGTCTCGAAGGCGGCGACGGCGCGGGCGCAGTCATCCAGCACATCCGACACCGCAAGCGCCGCGTCGGCGCCCGCGACCTCGACTGTGATGCGCAGCGGACCGGCCATACGTTCTATTCCTTGCCGGCCATCGCCTCGGGAGCCGGGAAGAGGCGTGCAACCTCGCTCATGAAGGCGTCAGGCGCGCCGCTGATCAGCAGTGGAAAGCTCTCCGCGACAGCGTCGAGCATCGGCTCGACCCATTCTCGCATCTCGTCTGTGGGAAAATTCTGCAGCACATAGGGCAGCACCAGTTCCTTGCTGCCGGGGTGGCCGATGCCGAGCCGTACGCGCCAGTAATCCTGGCCGATCAGCGCGTCGATCGAGCGCAGGCCGTTGTGTCCGGCGGCACCGCCGCCGCGCTTGACCCGCACCTTGCCCGGGCGCAGATCGAGTTCGTCGTGGATGATGACGATCTCTTCCGGGCGGATTTTGTAGAAGGCCATCGCCGCCTGCACCGCTTCTCCGGACAGGTTCATGAATGTCTGCGGCAACAGCAGAAAGCGGCGCTCGCCGGCGATCGTGGCTTCGGCGATCTCGCCCTTGAACCGGCTGCGGGGGGCGGCGGCGCCATAGCGCCGGGCCAGCGCCGCGATTGCCATGAAGCCAATATTGTGCCGGTTCCGGGCATATTTGCTGCCCGGATTGCCCAGTCCAACGATGAGGCGCATCTCGACGCCCGGCCTGCCGGAGGCGGGCGCCCGCTAGGCGGAGGCGGTCTCTTCCGGCTCCCCGACGGCGGCGCTTTGCGCCGCGGCGGCGGCTTCCTCGCGTACCGCCGAGGAGGCGGCGATGCTGGCGATGGTGAAGTCGCGCTCGTGAATCACCGGCCGCGCGCCTTCCGGCATCTCGACCGAGTGGATGTGCACGCTGTCGCCGATCTGGAGCCCGCTCAGGTCGACGACCAGCTGTTCCGGAATCCTGTCGACCGAGCAGACCATCTCGATATCGTGGCGCACGATGTTGAGGATGCCGCCCCGGCGAAGGCCTTCGGCGCGCTCGTGGTTGATAAAGTGGACCGGGACGCTCACGGTCACCTGAGCGCCGGCGCCGACCCGCATGAAATCGACATGCAGCGGTTGATCCGTCACAGGATGGTATTGCACGTCACGCGGCAGCGTACGATGCGTCGCGCCATCGACCTTGACATCGACCAGCGTCGCAAAGAATCCCGCCCGGTGCAGCGCGCGGGACAGTTCGCGAGGGTCCAGGCTGACCATCACCTGGTCCTTATTGTCGCCATAGATGATCGCCGGGATGCGGCCGGCGCGGCGAGTCGCGCGTGACGCCCCCTTGCCGGCGCGCTCCCGCGCCTCTCCAGTAAGGCTGATGATTTCAGGCATTGCTTCCAAACTCCTTCAACGCAAGCGATGCGGGGGAACGGGCGGCCATGCCGCCGCGCGCTGCCCCGAATTCCGGGAAAACTCAGTCGAACAGGCTCGATACCGAACGCTCTTCGCTGATCCGCAGGATGGCTTCCGCGATCAGCGGCGCGATCGTCAATTGCCGGACGTTGTGAGACAGGCGCACCGCTTCGGTCGCGACGATACTATCGGTCAGCGTCAATCGCTTCAGCGGCGAGGCGGCGACGCGCGCGACGGCGCCGCCCGATAAGACACCGTGGGTGACATAAGCGTAAACTCCCTCGGCGCCGGCCTCCGTCAAAGCGGCGGCGGCGTTGCACAGGGTGCCGGCGCTATCGGCGATATCGTCGACCAGGATGGCGCGGCGGCCTTCGACGTCGCCGATGATATTCATGACCTCGGACACGCCGGCGTGCTCGCGGCGCTTGTCGATGATCGCCAGATCGGCGTCGAGGCGGCGGGCGATCTGCCGCGCGCGATAGACGCCGCCGACATCCGGCGACACCACGACAAGATCGGCCTTGCCGTGATTCTCCTGGATGTCCTTCACGAGCACCGGCTCGGCATAGAGATTGTCGGTGGGAATGTCGAAGAAGCCCTGGATCTGCCCGGCATGGAGGTCGAGGGTCAGTACCCGGTCAGCCCCCGCCGTGGTGATCAGGTTGGCGACGAGCTTGGCGGAGATCGGAGTGCGCGGGCCCGATTTGCGATCCTGCCGGGCGTAGCCGTAATAGGGGATGACCGCCGTCATGCGCCGGGCCGAACCGCGCCGCAACGCATCGAGCGTGACCAGCAATTCCATCAGGTGGTCGTTTGCCGGATAGGAGGTGGACTGCACGACGAAAACATCCTCGCCGCGGACGTTTTCCTGGATCTCGACAAACACTTCCATGTCGGAAAAGCGCCGTACGCTGGCGCGTACCAGCGGCAATCCCAAATAGGCCGAGATCGCCTCGGCAAGCGGGCGATTGCTGTTGCAGGTTAGGATTTTCATCGACTCGCGCCAAATGCAATGCGCCGCGGCACCGGTTCCGCGGCATCATGCGCGCGGGGTTGTAACAAACCCGCCGCATAGACGCAAATGCAGCGGGGCCGCAGGTGCTTCGCGTGGCGCGAATGACGCCTACATAGAGACGATGCCCTCCGATACCATTGCCGACATTATCGCGCCGCCCCCACCGGCGATCACGCAACCCACCATCAAGCTGCAGCCCGGCGGTCATCGCCGCGCCGAAGGCGGCCACCCGTGGGTATATTCCAACGAGATCGTCATGGACGCCGCGGCCAAGGCGGTGCCGGCGGGTTCACTGGTGACGTTGCACCGGTCCGACGATCGGCCATTTGGCGTCGCCTTATTCAATCCCCATACGCTGATTGCCGCGCGTCTGCTCGATCGCGACAGCGGGCGTGATATCGGCAAGCGGTTCTTTTTGCGCCGCATCGAGCGCGCCCTGCATCTGCGCGACCGTCTCTACGACGTTCCCTATTATCGCCTGGTGCATGCCGAGGCAGACGGCCTGCCTGGGCTGGTCATCGACCGCTTCGGCGAAACGCTGGTGATGCAGGCGAACACCGCCGGGATGGATGGTTTGCTGCCGGTCATCATCGAGGCGGTGACGGAATTGCTGTCGCCGGCGGCTGTTGTGTTGCGCAACGACAGCCCGGCGCGAACGCTCGAAGGCCTGCCGCTCGAAAATTCGCTAGCACGAGGGTCGGTGACCGGGCCGATCGCGGTCGAGGAAAATGGCCTTACCTTTCTCGCCGACCCCATCGGCGGCCAGAAGACCGGCTGGTTTTACGACCAGCGCGACAACCGCGCCTTTATCGCAGGGCTGGCGGGCGGGGCCCGGGTGCTCGATCTGTATTGCCATTCCGGTGGGTTTTCCCTGGCGGCGGCGCAGGCGGGTGCCGCGTCGGTGCGCGGCATCGACAGCTCCGAACCCGCACTGGCGCTGGCGCGCCAGGCGGCCGAGCGCAACCACCTCGCGGATAGCTGCGAATTTCGCGGCGGCAATGTGTTCGCCGAAGCCCCCGCGATGGCGGCGGCTGGCGAGCGCTACGATGTCGTCATCGCCGACCCGCCGCCCTTTGCCCGCGCCAAGCGCGATGTTCCGGCGGCGCTGCGGGGCTATCGCAAACTGGCGCGCATGGCGGCACAATTGACCGCGCCGGCCGGTTTTCTCTTCCTAGCCTCGTGCTCGCACAATGTCGGTGTCGCGGAGTTTGCCGAGGCGGTGCGGCACGGCCTCGCCGATGCCGGCCGCGCCGGGCGCATCCTGCGCAGTTCCGGCGCCAGCGCCGACCATCCGGTGCACCCCGCCCTGCCGGAAACCGCCTACCTGAAGGCGCTTACCCTGATGCTCGACTGAGCGCGCGGCCGGTCTCGGCCATGACTGGCAGAGTAAGGCGGAACACCGTGCCCTCGCCGCTGGTTTCGATCAGCACCAGATCGCCGCCCCGTGCCCGCATCAATTCGCGCGCGATGGCGAGGCCGAGCCCGGTTCCTCCAGGGCGGGCCGATCCGAAAAACGGCTTGAACAGATTGTCGCGGGCGCGTGGCGGCAGGCCCGGCCCGTCATCGGCTATCTCAATCGCGATCAACTCCTCAGCCTCGGACGCGGTGACCCGCACGTGCAATGCCCCGGCCTGCACGGCGTTCTGCACGAGGTTGAGCAGTGCCCGGTAGAGCTGGTCGCGATCGGTGCTGACCATCAGATCCGGCGGCACGATCGCTTCCACCGATGTGTCGCCATCGCCGGTAGCCACCGCCGGGCCGATCTCCGCGATGAGGGGGGCCAGCGGGAAATAGCTGAGCGAGAACGGCGGCGCGCCATCACGGGAAAAATCGAGCGTGCGCGTGCACAGCGCGACCGCCCGGTCGATCGCCTCGACCAGCCGCGGCGCCACCCGGCGCACCTCGGGTGCGGCGCTGTCTGCCAGACCATCCGTCACCAGCCGTGCGGTTGCGAGGATCGATCGCAGATCGTGGTTGATCTTCGTGACCGCGGTGCCCAGCGCCGCAAGCCGTCCCTGCTGCGCCAGCGCCTGCCGCACGGTTTCCTGCAATACCGCCAGTTCCTGCTCGGCCTGGCCGATCTCGTCGCGCCGTCCGCTCGGTACGAGGCGCCGCGAGGCGTCCTCGGGGTTGTCGCGGAACTCGATCATGCTGGCGGTGAAGCGGCGCAACGGCCGCACCAGCAGCCACTGCAAGGTCAGAAAAACCAGCGCCGCTGTGCTGAGCGAGATGATGATCGAGAGTTCGAGAATGCGCTCGCCAAACGCCCACATGGCATGGCGCAGCGGTACTTCGTCGATCATGATTTCGACGGTGGCGCCCGGCTCTCCCATCGCTGGGCCGATCACCCGCATCACCCGATTGCCGGAGCTAAACAGGGTTTCGAACGATCGCTCGATCCAGAGCCAGACGTTGCCGCCGCCCAGGTTGAAGGTGACGTCGGGCTGAGGCGCCTGTGGGCTGTCGAGCATGTAAACCATGCCATCGGGCCGATGCAGCATCACCGCATGCGCGCCGGCATTGCTGAGCAACAGCTTGGCCAAAGCGTCGTCAACCCGCCGGCTCGGGCTTGCCGCCACCGCGAGCGAGGCGAGGTAACCGTCGTCGAGATGCTCTTCGAGATAGCTCAGCCGAAAGCGCGCTACCGATGGCACAAAAATCAGCACCTCCGCGAGCATCACAAAGAAGATCGTCAGCACAAGAAGCCGGGCCGACAGGCTGCGTATCAGCATCGCCGGCTCAGCCGAGGCGCGCCAAGAGGCGCACCAGCCGACGGGTTCGCGGCCCGAATAATGATGCGGTGTAATAGCTGCCGGCGGCGCGTTTACCGGCCTCGCCGCGCGTGGGGTAGGGGACGATCAGATTTGCCACCGCGCCTATCTTCAGTTTCTGCGACACAGCCAGCGCCCAGGGCAGGATCAGATCGCCGGCGCCGGCGCCGACGATCGACGCGCCGAGAATGCGGCCGCGCCGGCCGACTGTAACCTTTATCAGCCCGCTCGTGTCGCGTTCGGTATGCGCCCGGTCATTCTCGGCAAACGGCCACCGCAACACGCGGACCGTTTCGCGAGTGGCGCGCGCGGCGGCTTCGGTCAGCCCGACCTGCGCCAGTTCCGGGTCGGTATAAGTGACCCACGGCAACGCGCCGTAATCCGCATGCGCCGGCAAGCGGAACAGCGCGTTGCGAATCACGATACCCGCCTCATACAACGCGGCGTGGGTGAATTGCGGGCCGCCGTTCACGTCGCCGATCGCGAAGATGCGGCGATTGGTGGTGCGCAGGCGGGCATCGACAACGATTCCAGCCGCGTTTGTCACAATGCCGGCGGCGGCGACGTCGAGGGCGTGCAGGTTGGCGCGCCGACCGGCGGCCACGAGCAGGTGCGAACCCGCGATCCGCCGCCCATCGGCGAGTTCAATCGCAATCCCCTCCGGCGCGGTGCCGACCCGCGCGATGGCGGTTTCGGGATGCAGGACGATGCCCTCCGCCTCGAGGCGCTCGGCCAGGATCGCGACCAATTCGGGATCGTCGCGCGGCAGCAGCCTGCCGGAGTCGATGACGGTGACGGCACATCCCAGTTCCCGATAAGCGTACGCCAGCTCGATTCCGACCGGACCGCCGCCGATCACCAGCAGGTGTCGCACCGTCTCGCGATTGGCGAAGATGGTTTCGTTGGTCAGGAAGGAGACGCCGTCGAGGCCCGGGATCGACGGGACGAAGGGTTCCGATCCGGTGGCAATGACGTATCGCCGGGCGCGGATGGTCGCGTCAGCGGCAGCGACCGTGGCCGCATCGATAAACCGGGCGTCGCCACGCAGCACGGTGACGCCGAGCCCCTCGAAACGCTCGACCGAATCATTGGGCGCGATAGCGGCGACCACCTGCATAACGCTGTCGGCGATCGCGGCGAAGTCGATGTCTGGCGGCGCGAGGCGCAGTCCGAGCGCGGTACCGCGCCGGCAGCCGCCTGCAAGTCTCGCCGTTGCCAGCAGCGATTTGGAGGGAACGCAGCCATAGTTGAGGCAGTCTCCGCCCATCCGGCCGCGTTCGATCAGCACGACGCTGGCCCCCATCTGCACGGCGCCGGCGGCAACCGCGAGGCCGCCGGCACCGCCGCCGATCACACACAGATCGGGTTCAAGCCGTCTCACGACGCGCGGAGGATCGTTCACGCCATGTTTTATAGAGCACCGGCGCCAGGATCAGCGCGGCCAGACCCGCCAGCGGCAGGAAAATATCGGGATGAAACAGCGTCTGGAAATCGATCCCGCGTCCGTCGTCGAGCAGCTTGCCAATGCTGGTGCCGATGCTGGCGAAAATGAACGCGCCGGGTGCGATCCCGACCAATGTTCCAAATACATAGATCCATAGCGGCAACCCGAACGCGGCGGCCGCGAGGTTGACCAGCCAGAACGGAAAAATCGGCACCAGCCGCAGGACCAGCAGATAGTTCAAGCCATGCTGGCGAAAGCCGGTCTCGATACGGCGTGCCCACGGGCCGGCGAGGCCGGTCAGTCCCGCCAGACCGGTATGCGCCGCCAGGAACACGATTGTTGCGCCGACCGTGCCGGCAATCACCGCATAGACCGCGCCGAGCCAGGGGCCGAACAGGAAGCCGCTGGTCAATGTCATGAAGATGCAGCCTGGAACGGAAAGCGCGACCAGCGCCGTATAGGCGAGGATGAATAGCACGACCGCGCCGATGCCGCCGCGCGCCACGCGGTCGCAAAGCCATTGGCGATGTTCGGCGAGCGCCGCCAGTGTCAGGTAGCGGTGGCCGCCGAGCGCCAGAAACAGCACGCTTGCGATGACAAGAAACCCCAGCGGCAGAAAGCGATACGCGGCGGCAGAACGGCGCCTCGACGTCGGATTGAACATCGCCGCACTGTGATGGGAAACCGCCGATCTTGCCAGCGGCGTGCTGAGCATCAAGCTCACTTGAGCGTGAGAGCGCCGGGCCGGCTCGCCCGTCGCATACGCGAAGGACGGCAATTCGATCCGGGCCGTAACGTCAGCGCCTGCTCGCGGTTAGCATCGTGCGATGGATCAGGCTGTAGCGATGCAAACCTCTCCCCCATGGCGCGCGACGCTGTCGGCGCATTGCGCCAATCTCGTCGGTATCGGGCTGGCGCGGTTTGGTTACACCCCGCTGATCCCCGCGTTGATCGCGGCCGGCTGGTTTACCCCGGCCGGCGCGGTGTATCTCGGTGCCGCCAACCTCGCCGGGTATCTGGCGGGGGCTCTCGGGGCGCGTCGCCTTGCGGCGCGGTTCGGGGCGGCGGTGACGTTGCGTGCCGCCATGTTGTTAACCGCTGGCAGTCTCCTCGCCTGCGCCGCGCCGCTTGGGTTTGCGTGGTTCTTCGCGTGGCGGTTTCTGTCGGGCTGCACCGGCGCGATCGCGATGGCGGTGGCGGCACCAAGCGTCATCGCGGGTATTCCACCCGCACGACGCGGATTGGCGGGCGGCGCGATTTTTACCGGCGTCGGCGTCGGGATCGCGGCCTCCGGCACGCTGGTGCCGTTGTTGATTGCTTGGGGGCTCGTCGAGACCTGGCTCGGCCTGGGCTGCCTCGCGCTGGTTCTGACCGCGGTGGCCTGGAGGGGATGGCCGGTCGTGCCGCCGCACACCGGCCTAACCGTCGTGCGGGGCGCCCGCGACGGCAGCCCGCCGCTGGCGCTGCGCGCGCTCTATCTGGAATATGCGCTGAATGCGGTGGGGCTGGTGCCGCACATGGTGTTTCTGGTCGATTTCGTGGCGCGCGGGCTGGGGCAGGGGTTGCACGCGGGTAGCCATTACTGGGTGCTGTTTGGCATCGGCGCCCTGGTCGGCCCGCTGGCGGGCGGATATGCCGGCGACCATATCGGGTTCCGCGCTGCCCTGCGATTGGCGTTTGTCGTTCAGGCGATCGCGGTGGCGCTGCCGCTCGTAACGACCGTGCCGCTCGCGTTGCAGCTGTCGAGCGTCATCATCGGCGCCGCCGTCCCGGGCATTGTCGCGCTGACCCTCGGCCGAGTGCGCGAATTGGCCTCGGGGGACGCCTTTACGCAGGCGGCGGCCTGGCGCTGGTGCACCATCGCGTTCGCGATCGGGCAGGCGCTAGCCGGCTATGGTTTCTCGTTTATCTTCGCGCGTGTCGCGAACGGCTACCCGGTCCTGTTCGGGCTGGCGGCGCTGGCGCTTCTCGCCGCGCTCGCCATCGACCTCGCGGCCGCTTTTACCACGCCGCGTCGAGCAACTCGCGGATGACCGGGGGGCCGTCGATCTTGCGCGGGTTTGTGTGGATCCAGCGATCGTGCATCGAGAGCTCGGCGATACGGTCGAGCTGTTCCGGCTTGACCCCGACATCGCGCAATCGCACCGGCAATCCCAGACCGGCGATCAATCCGGCCACGACGTCGGCGGCCGGCCGGTCGGGATGCCCCAGCGCTTCGCTGACGAGCTTCTGGCGCGGCGCGTTGACCGGCTCGTTGAAGCGCAGTACGTGAGGTAACATCACGCACGAGGTATAGCCGTGCGGCACATGCGCGGTGCCGCCGAGCACATGGCCGATGCCGTGGCTGGCGCCCTTCGGCACGCCGGTCTGCGAGCCGATCATCGACATCCAGGCGCCGAGCTGGCAATCGAGCCGCGCCTCAAGATCGAGCGGGTCGGCCTTGGTGCCGGTGAGGCCACGCCCAAGCAGGCGCAGCGCATAAAACGACGCGCCTTCCGATAGCGGCTGGCATTGCGGCGAGCAGATATCCTCGACCGCGTGATCGACGGCGCGGATGCCGGTCGACAGAAACAGCCACTCCGGCGTGTGCAGACTGGCGGCCGGGTCGAGCACGACGCTGCGCGGCATCATCAAGGGCTGGCTGTAGCTTTCCTTGACGTTGCGCGCGCTGTCGGTGCAGCCGGCCGAGGCGGTGTACTCGCCGGCCGACAAGGTCGTCGGGATCGTGATTGTCCGCAGTTCGAGCGGTTTCGAGGGCGGCCGCTCGGTCTTGCCGTCGGCGCTGATGCGGGCGCGAAAATTGTCGAGCTGGGCCGCGTCGCTGACGCCGTTGGCGATGCAGAACGCGACCATCTTGGCGGCGTCGGTGACCGAGCCGCCGCCCAATGTCACGATCAGGTCGGCGCCAGCGGCGCGCGCCGCGTTCGCCGCCTCGACGACATCGACACGCGGCGTGTGCGAGCCGATCCTGGCGTGCACCCCGGCCAGCCGGTTGCCGAGCACGCCGCGCAATTGCTGCACCATGTCGGTCTCGCGGTTGAGGGTGCCGCTGGCCAGGACGAACACCGAATTGGCGCCGATCTGCTCGACCTGTTCCTTCAGCGCGTCGGCGAAGGGCCGGCCATAGACGACGCTTTCCATCGGCGGAAAGCGGTAGGTGCCCGTCTGCATGTTTTCCTCCCGTCTAGCGCACGAGATAGCCGCCATCCACCGGCAGCGTGACGCCGGTGATGTAGGAGGCCATGTCGGAGGCCAGGAACACGGCCGGCCCGGCGATATCCTCGGGGCTGCCGATACGGCCCAATGGAACGCGGCCGGTGAAATTAGCCATGTATTCGGCGTTCTGTCGCGCATCGGCGTTGAGCGGGGTCGCGGTGAAGCCGGGGCCGATCGCGTTGACCCGGATGCCCATCGCTCCGAGTTCCATCGCCAGATGCGCCGTCAGCATGCGGATGCCGCCTTTCGAGGTCGTGTAGGCCGCCGAATTCGGCAACGCGACGAAAGACTGGATTGAGCCGATATTGATGATCGCGCCCTTGGTTTCCCGCAATTGGTCGAGGAACGCGGTGATCATGTTGTAGGGGCCGTCGAGATTGACGGCGAGGGTCTCGTCCCAATAGCGCCGCGTGCTGGCATCGGTCACCTTGGCGCGTCGGATGATGCCGGCATTGTTGACCAGCACCCCGATCGGCCCGATCTCGTTGCGTACTCTCGCCGCCAGTGCGTCGCAGGCGTCCCGGTCGGTCACGTCGCAGGCGATGCCGACGGCGTCGCCAGCCACCGCCTTCGCAACCCGCACCGCCGCGCCGACATTGATATCGACCGAGACGATGCGCGCGCCGGCCTGCGCCATCGCTATCGCGATGGCCTCGCCGATGCCGGAACCGGCCCCGGTGACCAGCGCGATGCGTCCGTCAAGCAAGCCCGCCATCGTTGCGCCCTCATTGACTATGCCGCGGTATCATGCCCGAGGCAGGGCGACCTCGCCAGCGGCGCGGGATCGCTTCACCGCGCCGGCTGTTAATGCGCTTGGATTGCAGTTTTGTGACAGCAAGCCGGTCAGCAAGCCTCCCCGCATGACCGGTCGTTCGAACCCGCAGGAGCAGTACATTCATGGCAACATCGCACGCGATCACGCCGCCGCATCGCGGCCAACATCTTCGCCGCCTCCGGAACGAAAAGATGGCGCGCTCGGCGCATGCCTATGTGCGCGGCAACACGCTGAAATTCTATGAATGGCTGGAGCGGGCCGGTGATCGCCGCATTCCAGAGGGCCCGCCCGTGTGGATCTGCGGCGATTGCCATATCGGCAATCTGGGGCCGCTCGCCGATGCGGATGGTGGGATCAACATGCAGGTGCGCGATCTCGACCAGACCGTGATCGGCAACCCCTCGCATGATCTGATCCGGCTCGGCATGTCGTTAGCGACAGCGGCGCGCGGTTCCGATCTGCCCGGCGTCACCACGGCGCGCATGGTTGAGGAGATGATACTCGGCTACGAGGAGGCGCTCGGCCATGACGATCCGGAATTCGCCGAGCACCGGCCGGAATGTATAACGGTCACGCTGCGTCAGGCCGTGGATCGCACCTGGAAGCACCTGGCCCGCGAGCGCATCGAGGATGAGCGCCCGACCATTCCGCTGGGCCGGAAATTCTGGCCGCTGAGTAGCGAGGAACGGAGCGAGATCGAACGGATTTTCGCGACCGAAGAAACCCGTAGGTTGGTCACCGGGCTGCGTCATCGGCCCGACGGTGCCTCGGTCGAGGTTGTCGATGCCGCGTACTGGGTCAAGGGATGCAGCTCGCTGGGAAGGCTGCGCTTTGCCGTGTTGCTGGGAATTGGCAAGAAGTATCGCGAGAAAGGCCGCTACTGCCTGATGGACATCAAGGAGGCGGTGCAGGCCGCGGCGCCACGCTATGCGGCCGAAGGCATGCCGCGCGACAATGCGGTACGGGTTGTCGAGGGCGCCTGCTCGTTGTCGCCGGCGCTGGGCGAGCGCATGATGCCGGAGCGATTCCTCGGCCGCGGCGTGTTCATTCGCGAGTTGATGCCGCAGGACCTGAAACTGGAAATCGACGAGATCAGCCAGGACGAGGCGATGAAGGCGGCGCGCTATCTCGCGATGGTGGTCGGCAAGGGCCACGCCCGCCAGATGCGCGGCGATCAGCGCCGGGCCTGGAACAGCGAACTCAAACGCAATCGCGGCTCCAATCTCGACGCGCCGCACTGGCTATGGTCGAGCATCGTTGATCTGATGGCGACCCACGAGGCCGCCTATCTCGAACATTGCCGCAAATACGTACTGAACCCAGACGGCTAGGGCCTGTCGCTCCGGCCGGACCGGAAGCGCTGCTGGGCTGTCGCAGCCAAGTCGCACTCCCGGCACAAAAGCCGGCATCCACTTACCCAACAACTCCGTTGCGGAGCGGTGGACTCCGGCTTTGCGCCGGGGATGCGACTTGCCTTACGAGGACTCCATCATAGGTGAAGGTGAGCCTCTTTGCAGACGCTACCGCGCGGCGTCAGCCATGCGGGCGGCGCGGCGCTTGGCGATGGTCGAGGCCTTGGGGGCCTTGAGGGGATCGGGCACGCGGTTGCCGGCGCCGAGCGACTGCACCAGCGTCGGGTTCCAGTTGTCGCCGCCGAGAGAGTAGGTGCGGTTGGTCTGGGCCGGATTGCGGTTGACCAGCGGTCGCAGATACAGCGGGTGCGTGACGCTGCGGATTTCGTGCTCGATCTTGAACAGCACCTTGCCGGTATCGAGGTCGATGATGTCCTCGAAGCGATACTGGCAGCGGTCGCTTTCCTCTGTGATCAGGTCGTGCTTGGCGAGCTTGTCGTGCGGCTTGCCGAAATCCTCGACATAGACCTGGATATGGTGGCCGTCATATTCGGCCAATGCCTTGTCGGTTTCGCGGAAGATCAGCTCCTGCTTGAGCCCGACCGCGATATGCGCGGCCTTATTGCCGTTGGTTTTGACCTTGGTCTTGGCGCCGAGAATTTCCTTGTAGAATTTGGCGATGCCCGCCGCGGTGCCCGTCGGTACGTCGAACTCGACATAGGGGATGCCGAGATTGATCGCGCCGAAGCGCTCGACATCCGGCTCGTGCAGGCGGATCTCGTTGCCCCAGGGGCAATGCGCCTCGACGTAGTCGTTGTGCTCCTTATAGGAGAACTTCGTCCCCTTCAGCCGGTCCTTGACCATCTCCAGGCGCTGCAAAAGCTCCGGCCGGCTGGGGATGACGATCCCGATCGCGCCGCGCAACACCAGCGCGTCGCCGGTCGGCATGTGAAACTGGCTGGTGCGGCCGACATTGACCCACATGTTGTTGGTGCCCGGGAACATGTACGGGTCGCGCGTCAGGCCGAGCCCGACGAGGTAGAAATCGCTGGCCGGACCCTGTTCCGGGATTTCGAGATTGACGTGTTCGAGACCGGTGATGTTGCCGAGGTTTTCGGCGCCGCGATCGAACGGATTATCCACGCTGTCCTCCGAGTGTTGCCAATGTCCCTGGAGCCTCTGAAACCCGGCCAAAGGCCGTTGGTGGCGAGCCGGTTTGGCTCATACGCTGTTATCAGGCTATCCTCTGTAATATTCGACAAATCTTTATTCGCGTTTCTGGCGATTGGCGCCGCGCGTCAGGGGAACAATGTATGCCGCATCCAACGATTTGGCTCGCCCGGCATGGCGAGACCGAGTGGAGCCTCTCCGGTCAGCATACCGGGCTGACCGACCTGCCTTTGACCCCGCACGGCGAAGAGCTGGCGAAAAAGCTCGCGCCGCGCTTCAAGGGGATGACATTCGCCAAGGTGTTTACAAGCCCGCTGCAGCGCGCCAAGCGCACCTGCGAGCTCGCCGGGTTCGGCGCGGTGGCCGAGGTGGTGCCTGACCTCGTCGAATGGAATTACGGCGATTACGAGGGCATCAAGACGCATGACATCCATAAGGACCGACCGGATTGGCAATTGTTCAAGCACGGTGCGCCGGGCGGAGAGTCGGTCGAGCAGGTGACGGCGCGCGCTCAGCGGCTGATCGCCAAATTGCGCGGGGTCGGCGGCGATGTGCTGTGTTTCTCGAGCGGCCATTTCCTGCGCTCATTGGCCGGCACCTGGCTCGGCTTTGGCGCGGCCGGCGGCCATTATCTGATGCTGAGCACAACAAGTCTCAGCGCGCTCACCTTTGAGCATAACGAAGATGAACCGGTCATCAAATTATGGAACGATACGGCACATCTGAGCAGCTGACGGCGCGATGCCAGCGCCTCGAGTTCCCTCCCCTGCATGCAGGGAGGGCAGGGGGTAAGCCGCCGCCTCCGCGTCGCTGAAGCGGCCAGCACATATGTGTCCGGACGCCTGATTACCCCCACCGCAACCCTCCCCGCAAACAGAGGAGGGGGTGAGTTTGCGTGTGCGGGCCTGTGGGCTGGCGCTGTTCAGAACAGGGTTTCGAAGCGTTCGTCGACCGGGACGCGGTAGCCGTCAGCCAGGCGGTTGGTTTCGTTGGCCATCGCGACGACTGCGATCAATTCGCCGAACATTTCTGGGGTCATTCCGAGCCGCTTTGCCGCGACGCCATGCGAGGCGGTGCAGTAGGCGCAGCCATTGCTGATGCTGACCGCCAGATAGATCAGCTCCTTGGTGCGGGCATCCAGCGCGCCCGGCGCCATGACCTCCTTGAGGCTTTCCCAGGTGCGCCGCAGAGTCTTGGGGTCGTTTGCCAGCACCTTCCAGAAATTGTTGATGTAGTCGGTATTGCGGCTCGCCTTGATGTCGTCGAACACGGCGCGAGCCGTGGGGCTGGCGGCGTTTTCGTCGATCAGCGGCACCATCGCCATCGCTTCCTCCTGAATCTCATGGTTGAATTTTGCTGCACTGCGGCCGAGCGGCGGGTTGTAATGCACCGGGCGGCGGCGTAAGTCAGCAGCCTACGACACTTTCGATTCCCGGGGTTCCGAAGATGGGCTTCAAGGTTGCGGTGGTCGGCGCCACCGGCAATGTCGGGCGGGAAATTCTCTCGACCCTGTACGAACGCGAGTTTCCGGTCGATGAGGTGGTCGCGCTGGCCTCCTCCGCTTCCATCGGCAAGCAGGTGTCGTTCGGCGAGGACGATATCCTCGATGTGCAAGCCCTCGACACATTCGACTTCAAGGGCACCGACATCGTGCTGTCGTCGCCGGGCAGCAAGGTGTCGGCGGCTTTTGCGCCGCGCGCTGCCAAGGCCGGCGCCGTGGTGATCGACAACACCTCGCAGTTCCGCATGGACCCGGATGTGCCGCTGGTCGTGCCCGAGGTGAACCCGCAGGCTATTGCCGGCTATACAAAGCGCGGCATCATCGCCAACCCGAACTGCTCGACGATCCAGATGGTTGTCGCGCTGAAGCCGCTGCACGATGTGGCGCGCATCAAGCGCGTCGTTGTCTCGACGTATCAGTCGGTGTCAGGCGCCGGGCGTGCCGCAATGGACGAACTGTTCGCCCAGACCCGCGCGATCTATGTCAATGATCCGATCAAGCCCGAGCAATTGACCAAGCAGATTGCGTTCAACGTGATCCCGCATATCGACGTCTTCATGGATGACGGCCAGACCAAGGAAGAATGGAAAATGGCGGTCGAGACCCGCAAGATTCTCGACCCCGATATCTCAGTTACCGCGACCTGCGTGCGCGTGCCGGTTTTTATCGGTCATGCCGAGGCGGTCAATGTCGAGTTCGAGCACCCGATCAGCGAGGAGCGGGCGCGCGGCGCCCTGCGCGATGCGCCGGGGATTATCGTGCTCGATCATCGCGCCGACGAAGGCTATGTGACGCCGACCGAGTCGGCCGGCGAGGATGCCGTCTATGTCAGCCGCATCCGCCGCGATCCGACCGTGCAGCATGGCCTCAATTTGTGGGTTGTCGCCGATAATCTGCGCAAGGGCGCGGCGCTCAACGCGGTGCAGATCGCCGAGGTGCTGGCCGGCGAGTATTTCGGCAAAAAGCGGACGAACGGCGCTTCCAATGTGACGCCGCTGCGGCGCAAGGCGGGGTAATCGCCGCTCGACCCAGCGCGGTGCGCTTCGGCCCCTCACCCCAACCCTCTCCCCGCAAGCGGGGAGAGGGAGCACAAGTTGGCCCTCGCCCCGCTTGTGGGGAGAGGGAGGGACCCGCGCCGCAGGCGTCGGAGGGTGAGGGGCAGGGGCGTATCGACATTTCCGGACGAGACTGCGTTTCCTACACGCATGGATGATGTTTCGCAGTCGGAGCAGCTGAGAACGGCCGAAACGGCGCGCGCCGAAAGCGCGACGGCGGCTGTCACCGCCGCACAGTTCACCGGGCAGATCTTGCCGGTGGTGGAGGATCGGTTTCTCGGCCGCCGCGTTACGCCGATCACCCGAAGGCGTGTCGAGAACTTCAAGGCTAACCGGCGCGGTTTCTGGTCGCTGTGGATTTTCCTCGTGCTGTTCGGCACGACGCTGCTGGCCGAGTTTATCGCCAACGACCGCCCACTGCTGATCAGCTTCGATGGCCACTACTATTCGCCGGTGCTGCGCGATTATCCCGAGACGACCTTTGGCGGCGATTTCCCGACAGAGACGGACTACAGCGATGGCGAGGTGCAGAAGCTGATCGCCGCCAAAGGCTGGATGGTCTGGCCGCTGATCCCGTTCAGCTACAAGACCATCACTTACGCGCCGGGCCCCTTTCCGGCGGCGCCTTCGCGGGTCAACTGGCTCGGTACCGACGACCAGGGCCGCGACGTGCTGGCCCGCCTGATTTACGGCTTCCGCATCTCGGTGCTGTTCGGCCTGGCGCTAACCGTGTTGTCGTCGATCGTCGGGGTCGCGGCGGGGGCGGTCCAGGGCTACTTCGGCGGCTTTGTCGATCTCGGGATGCAGCGCTTCATCGAGATCTGGTCGGGTCTGCCGGTGCTCTACCTGCTGATCATCCTGGCGACCTTTGTCGAACCGAATTTCTGGTGGCTGCTCGGGCTGATGCTGCTGTTTTCGTGGACCAGCCTGGTGGATGTCGTGCGCGCCGAATTCCTGCGCGCGCGCAATTTTGACTATATCCGAGCCGCCAAGGCGCTCGGCGTCACTGACGCGGTGATCATCTGGCGCCACGTCTTGCCTAACGCGACGGTGGCGACGATTACCTTCCTGCCGTTCATCCTCAACGGCTCGATCACGACGCTGACCTCGCTCGATTTTCTCGGTTTCGGCCTGCCCCCCGGCTCGGCATCGCTCGGCGAATTACTGGCGCAGGGCAAGGCCAACCTGCAGGCGCCCTGGCTGGGGATCACCGCATTTGTTGTCCTCGCCCTGATGCTGAGCCTGCTGATCTTCATCGGCGAAGCCGTGCGCGACGCCTTCGACCCTCGCAAGGTCACCCCGTGACCCGCACCGCCTCGGCACCTCTCTTTAGGTTTTCGTCCCTGCGAAGGCAGGGACCCACCAGGCAGCTACTCAGTCGCCGGATAGGTGGGTCCCTGCTTTCGCAGGGACGGCAATCTTTAATTGAGCCTACGCTCCCGCCCCAGGAGCGCACGCGGTGAGCCTGCTCGAGGTCGACAAGCTCGGGGTCACTTTTGGCGGGTGGCGCGGGGCGCCGCCGGTCGAGGCGGTGAAAGCGGTGTCGTTCAGTCTCGATCGCGGCGAGACACTGGCGCTGGTTGGCGAAAGCGGCTCGGGCAAGTCGGTGACGGCGCTGTCGGTGCTACAATTGCTGCCCTATCCAGCGGCATCGCACTCACGCGACAGCAGCATCCGGTTTGATGGCGAGGAATTGGTCGGGGCGCCGCAGGCGCGGCTGCGGGCGGTTCGCGGCAATCGCATCGCGATGGTCTTTCAGGAGCCGATGACCTCGCTCAACCCGCTGCACACGCTGGAAAAGCAGATCGGCGAGACACTGCTGATCCACAAGCACATGACCGGCCGCGCCGCTCGCGCCCGCACCCTCGAACTATTGCAGCTCGTCGGGTTGCGCGACGCCGAGAGCCGCCTCGGCGCCTACCCGCACCAATTGTCCGGCGGCCAGCGGCAGCGGGTGATGATCGCGATGGCGATCGCCAATGAGCCCGACATCCTGATCGCCGACGAGCCGACCACCGCGCTCGATGTGACGATCCAGGCGCAAATTCTCAAACTTATGCGCGATCTGCGCGACCGGCTCGGTATGGCATTGCTGCTGATCACGCATGATCTGTCGATCGTGCGCCACATGGCCGATCGCACTTGCGTGATGACCCATGGTGAGATCGTCGAGCGTGGCCCGACCGTCGACATCTTCGTCCAACCGCAGCATCCCTACACGCGACGACTGCTCAGTGCCGAGCCGAAAGGTCGGGTCGGGCCGGCCGATCCGGCGGCGCCGGTGGTCGTCGCGGGTGAGGGGGTCAAGGTGTGGTTCCCGATCCGCGCCGGGCTGTTCCGCCGGGTCAGGGGCTACGTCAAGGCGGTCGATGGGGTGTCACTGACGGTGCGGGCCGGCTCGACACTGGGGGTGGTCGGGGAAAGCGGCTCGGGCAAGACAACGCTTGGCCTCGCGCTGTTGCGCCTGCAGGAGTCCGAGGGCGTCATAGCCTTCGCCGGGCACGACATCGCGCACGCGGCGCAGAAGCAGTTGCGGCCGTTGCGGCGCGAGATGCAGGTCGTCTTCCAGGACCCCTATTCGAGCCTGTCGCCGCGCATGTCGATCGCGCAGATCATCGGCGAGGGATTGCAGGTGCATCGCCTCGGCGGCAGCGAGAAGGAGCGCCGTGAGATGATCGAGACGGCGCTGACCGAAGTCGGGCTCGACCCCGGCGCGGCCGACCGCTACCCGCATGAGTTTTCCGGCGGCCAGCGCCAGCGCATCGCGATCGCCCGCGCGCTGGTGTTGAAGCCGCGCTTTATCGTGCTCGACGAGCCGACTTCGGCGCTCGACATGTCGGTGCAGGCGCAGATCGTCGAATTATTGCGCGAGTTACAGGCGCGCTACGGCCTCGCCTACCTGTTCATCAGCCACGATCTCAAGGTCGTGCGCGCCCTGGCGCATCACATCATGGTCATGAAAGATGGCCAGATCGTCGAGCAGGGCGATACCGAGAAGGTCATGACCGCGCCGGAGCACCCTTACACCAAGGCGCTGATGGCAGCCGCCTTCGACCTCGCCGCCGTGCCACACTGATACTGTTGTCATCAACTCACTTAATTCGGCAAGTTGGCAAGCATGAGCGCGGTGGCGTGGTGGAAAAGTGGGCCGCCTGCGCCGGACGGATACGGGTCGCTCCGGCGGCCCACTTACCCACCGGCCCAGGTTCAGGCAGCCAAGCCGGTCG
>JAFAYW010000129.1 GCA_019240125.1 Alphaproteobacteria bacterium | reverse complement strand
TGTTACAGCGCCCCGATCTCGCGCATTTGGGATTGCGATTCGACGCAATGCTGATCGTTCCCGGCCGTCTGCCGCTGCACCTGCCTGATGCATGGCGGCTCGACACCTGAGCCGCTTTCCTTGATTTGCGCCGATTTCGACGAGATGCCGGTGCGAGAAGGCGCCCTCTCCAACAGTCGAGCCGCTCCGTTGCTGGGTTGGGCTTGGACGCACGCCGGTAAAATCGGACAATACCGGTGGGGGATACGGTTCCGAGGAGGGGGCCATGTTACGCATGCGCAGCATTTTGCTGTTGGGGACGGCGTTAGCGATGCCGCTGGCGCTGCAGGGGTGCGCCGGTCTGCTGCTGGTCGGCGGGCTCGGCGCGGCGGGGGGCGCGGGCTATGCCGCCGCGCAGGAGCGTGGAGTCGACGGCACCGTTAACGACTTCACGATAAAGACCAATATCGAGAATGCGTTGATATCGACCAACCCGGAAATGCAGAAAGGGGTCACCACCAATGTCTATGGCGGCCGCGTGGTCTTGACCGGGCGTCTGCCGACCGAGCAGATGAAAATCGCCGCCGCCGGGATCGCGGGCCGCACGCCGAATGTGCGGAGTGTCTATAACGAGATCGTGGTCGCGCCCGACCCTGGGCTATGGGATGGCACGCGCGACGCATGGATCAATACGCAGGTGCGCTCGCAGATGGTTCTTGACCCGACGGTTCGCTCGGTCAACTACACGGTCGATACCGAGAACGGGACGGTTTACCTGATCGGCTCGGCGCGCTCGCAGGGCGAGCTTGACCGCGCCACTCAGATCGCGCGCTATGTGCCGGGTGTCCGCAAGGTAGTATCGTATGTCGAGCTGCGGTCAGGGTCTCCGGTGGCGGCGATACCCGCCCCATCGCAACCGCTGCCCGACAACGCACCGCCAGCGGGTCAGCCAATGGCGGTTCCACGGGCGCCTATACAGGTGGAGAAGTTGTAACTTCGCGGGTCTGATTTTGCAGGATCAATGAGCGAACTGCCCGACGCGTTCGATCTGGAGCAATGCACGGCCTACCTTCGCGAGTTGGGTTCGGCCGACGCGCCGACCTTACCCATCGCAGAAGCTGCGCTGGCGTTGGCGTCGTTTGAGCGGCCGCGGGTGGGGCTGGCTCGCTACAAGCAGCATCTGGCATCACTGGCTCGCGACGTCGGCCGCCACACCAAGGCATCTGGCGATCTCGCATCCAGAGCGCAGGCGCTTAATGACATAATCCTGCTCAAGCATGGCTATAGCGGCGACGAACTGACATACGACGACCTGCAGAACGCCAACCTGATGCGGGTTGTTGATCGCCGCAAAGGGCTGCCCGTGGCGCTGGGTATTCTCTACCTCCATACCGCCCGCGCGCAGGGCTGGGACAGTGTCGGTCTGGGGTTTCCCGGCCATTTTCTGATCCGGCTGGCAGAAGGTCCCGAGCGCTTGATTCTCGACCCGTTTCACAACGGCAAGATCTGTGACGCGGCAACCCTGCGGGAGCTGCTCAAGGCGATGGCCGGGCAGGAGGTCGAGCTATCCCCCGAGCATTATGGGCCGGTGCCGGACCGGGAGGTCCTGTTGCGGCTGCAAAACAACATAAAGTCGCGGCTGCTGCAGAGCGGGCGTCGTGAGCATGCGGTACGCGTGGTGGAGACGATGCTGCTGCTGGCTCCGACCATGCCGAGCCTGTGGCAGGAGGCGGGTATGCTGAATGCCGCACTTGGTAATCTGCGTGCCGCCAGCGCTGCTCTCGAGCAATTCATCATTCATGCGCCCGATGGAATGTCGCGCCATCAGGCCGCCGCGATGTTGCAGCAACTTAAATCAAAATTGAACTAAGCCATTCGGCAGCAGGTCGAGCAATCGGGCCGACCATTGGCCTTTGTAGGGGCCACGTCGCGACGGTGCTGACTGATGCGATCAGCTATCAGCCGTCGACATATTTAACCCGGTCTTCGCCAGCTGGCGCCCGGCTCATACGAAAGCGAACATGTGTCCTGTATGCCGCAGTTTGATGACATCACTGAGCCCGCGATCGCCGTTCTGGTAGATCGCTTTTATGCAAAGGTGCGGCAGGATACGGTGATTGGGCCAGTGTTCAACCAAGCCGTGTCGGACTGGGATGAGCACCTCCGCACCCTCTGCGCTTTCTGGTCGTCCGTGATGCTGACCTCGGGCCGCTATAAGGGCAATCCGATGGCGGTTCACATGCGTCAGCCACTTGAGCCGGCGTTCTTTTCGCATTGGCTCGACTTGTGGCGCCAGACGGCCGGCGAGATCTTCGCAGCGAACCTGCCGCACGGTTTTGCAAACGGGCCGAACGCATCGCCGAGAGCCTCAAGCTCGCGCTCTTCTTCCGGCCAGGGCTGACCCGCCTCGGCTGAGCCTCGCTTTTGACCGCCGTAAGATCTTCCAATTACCGGTGAATAAACGGCGCTCCAGGCTTAGTCTGGCGGCATAACTCCAGGGAGAACGCCGCCATGATCAGTGTCGATCTGACCGGAAAGACCGCGCTTGTCACCGGCGCGGCGTCGGGCATCGGGTTAGCCACCGTCGAGTTGTTTGCGCGCAATGGCGCGACTATCGCGCTCAATCATCTTCCCGATGACAACCGGGGGACGGAGCAGGTCGAGCGGCTGAAAGCGCTTGGCTACAAGGTGATCGCCGCGCCCGGGAATGTCGCGAAGCCGGTTGAGGCGGAGACCATGACGGCGCGGGCCATCGACGCGCTCGGACGCCTCGATTACCTCTTCAACAACGCGGGTACCCCGGCGACGCCGGAGCCGATCCCCTTTGCCGAACTCGACCGGCTGACCGAATCGTTCTGGCAGACGATCCTCAATACCAACCTGATCGGGCCGTTTCGTTGTACCCATGCGGCAGCCCCAGCCTTGCGACAGGCGCGTGGCGCGATCTGCAGCACCGCCTCAATAGCCGGCGTGCAAGGCAGCGGGAGCAGCATTCCTTATGCGACCAGCAAAGCAGGCGTGATCAACCTGACGCGCAGCCTTGCTCGCACCCTGGCGCCGGATATCCGGGTCAATGCCGTTGCCCCCGGCTTTGTCGAGAGCCCGTGGAATAAGGAATGGTCAGCCGACCGTAAGGCGCTTTCGATCGAGCGGACACCACTCAAACGCGCTTGCACCCCCGAGGACATCGCCGAAGTCGTGTTCTTCTTGTGCGCCAGCGGGTCGATGATCACTGGCCAAACCATTATTGTCGACGGCGGTCTGACTCTATAGGTCGTCACAAGCCGGGTTGAGGGCGGCGCGCCAGCTGGCCAGCGCGCCACGCAGAGTGCCGGCCAACTCGCGCCGCATCGGCGCGCCGAGGAAATCGGCGATGACCAGCGTCTTGCCGTGCGAGGCGACCAGCAGCCGGTTTGATTCGTCGGGCCGCTCTTCGAGGATGACGCGCAACCAGAACGGCTGGAACAGCCAGACGCGCCGCTCGCCATAGATGTTGACGCGTTCGACCGTGAAATCGTCATCGACGAGGCGCAGTGTTTCGCGTTGGCGCGCACTGCGATAGCTGAGCCTGAAGGCGACGTAGATCGCCAGCACGTCGAGCCCGAAAAACCCGCAAACCGGCCATGCACCGATCGTCACAAAGCCGATACCGACTGCCAGGCTGACCAATCCCAGGCAGAGCATCAGCATGTTGAAGCCACGCGGGGGCAGGCTGCGATGCGGCAGCAAGACGCGCTCGAAGAAGATATCTGTTCCCGCGCTCATGCCGTCCAAGATAAGCGAGGACCGCGCGCCAGAAAACCCGCCGACGCGATTTGTGCGCGTGTATCGCTGGTTCTACACTCCCGCGATGCGCCGCTTTACCAAACGCGAAGCCGTGGAATTCTACCGCCGATTGGCCGAGACGCGGCCGATCCCGACCACCGAGCTCGAATTCATCAACCCGTTTACGCTGCTGGTGGCCGTGGTGCTATCGGCGCAGGCAACCGATGTCGGGGTAAACAAGGCCACCCCCGCATTGTTTGCCGCGGCCGACACGCCGGCCAAGATGCTGCTGCTCGGCGAAGCGCGGGTGACCGAGTATATCCGAACCATCGGCCTGTTTCGCACGAAGGCGCGCAATGTGATCGCGCTGTCGCAGATCCTCGTCGAACAATATGACGGCGAGGTGCCGCGCGACCGCGAGGCTCTGGAGAAATTGCCCGGAGTGGGCCGTAAGACGGCCAATGTCGTCCTGAATGTCGCCTTTGGTGAGGCCACCATCGCGGTCGACACACACATTTTCCGAGTCGGCAACCGGACCGGGATCGCGCCGGGTAAGACCCCGCTGGCGGTCGAACTCGGGCTCGAGAAGATGACGCCGACCGAATACAAACAGGGCGCACATCACTGGCTGATCCTGCACGGCCGCTATGTTTGCAAAGCCCGAAAGCCGGATTGTCCGGTTTGCGCCGTCGCCGATCTGTGCCGTTATCCCGCCAAGACCCTGGCCGATGCCCCAGCGACGCTGACGGCACGGCGGATCGTAAAGCCAAGTCAGAAAGAAAATGTGTAACTGGTTCGAATTCTTCAGAAATTTTAGACGATGCTGAAACTTATCCCGAGGTAATAGTTTCTTAATCTCTAGCATCAGGCGCCCACTCCATTATCATCACTGATGTAATAAGAGGGGCTGGTTATATGGAGACTGTATTAAGCCACAGCGATCTGGAACAAGCGCGTCGCGATTTGCGGATGCGGCGTGCAGCATTGATAAAGCGTCAGGCCGAGGAGTTACGCGCTTTGACCGCCGAACAGGAAGAGCTCGATGCACTCGAAAAGTTGATGCAAGCGTTCTCGAAGAAATTTGCGGTCGCTTCGGCTAAACCCGAACCGATGGCAACCGCACCCACCGCCACGAGCTCGTCCCAGCCAACACGATCGAAATATAGCAAGACCAACTTTGAGCTTTTCTCGCAGGCGAATTTATCCGGCACCTTTTGAAGTCGCCGCAGCCCTCGTGCACCATGTCCCGATACAGCGAGACGACAGGAACACCCATCGCGCGCGCAGACGCTAGCATCCGGTTATCGCATGTAGCGAGTTCGATCTCGATTCAGCCCCACCGTTGCCATGGAACAAACCCTGGCCACCAGAAGCTAATTTGGTCAAGCGCTATGCCCGCAGGCTTCCGCCGGTAGCTTTTTCCACCGCTGCCACAAGCCGCCCTGAGAAGCCCTCGATATCAGCCTCGGTCAGCGTCGCGTTTTGCGGTAGCAATGTTACCGAAATGGCGAGCGACTTCTTGCCCGCTGGCAGTCCTTTACCCTCATAGACATCGAACAGGCGCACCGCGCCGATCAATTTGCGATCGGCGCCACGGGCTGCCCGCAACAACGTTTCGGCGGGCTGGTCGCGGTCAACGACAAAGGCAAAGTCGCGTTCGACCGGCTGGAACACCGACAGCTTCAGGGGTGGACGGGAGCGGCCAGCGCGGGGCAGGGGGACCGCATCGAGAAATACCTCGAACGCCGCGACCGGCCCTTTCACGTCGAACGCGTCGAGCACATCCGGATGCAACTCGCCGAAATGCGCCAGCACGGCTGGGCCCAGCCGCAAGGTGCCGGCGCGGCCGGGGTGGAACCAGGACGGCGGGTCGGCGGAGGTTTGGACGTTGTCAACAGGGGCGCCGACCGCTGCGAGCGCCGCCAGCGCATCGGATTTTGCGTCATAAAGATCGGCGACGCGGCCCACATCACGCCAGTCGCGTGGCCGGATCTGGCCCGCGCGCAAACCCGCCGCAACGTTCTGCTGCCCTTTCGGCGAGTCGTCGTGGTAGGCGGGACCAACCTCATACAGCGCAATATCTGGATGGCCGCGATCGGAATTGCGGCGCGCCGCCTCAACCAGCGTCGGTAGACCTGAGGGGCGCATATTGTCGAGATCGGCGCTGATTGGATTGACGAGCCGTAATTCCGGCTTGCCGCCGCCGAACAGCGCCGCCGATTTCGTTGACAGGAACGAGAAGGTCACCGCCTCGACCATGCCGCGTTCGGCCAGAGTGCGTCGTGCCAGTTCGAGGCGACGTCGACGGGCATCGATAGCCGGGCGGGAGATCACTGTGTCGCGCGGCAACGGTACCGGGTCGATCCCGTCATAGCCTTTGACCCGCAAGACTTCCTCGACAAGGTCAGCCTCGCCGATGATATCGCCGCGCCATGAGGGCGGCGTCACGCGCAGGCTGCCGTCGTGTTCCGCGGCTGATGTGATCGTGCAGCCCAGAGTCTCCAGGATGCGGCGGCTTTGATCCGGAGGCACGTGCAGCCCGCCCAACGCCGACATGCGTTCCGGCCGCAGCAGATATTCGCGGCGCCATTCCGGCACGGCACCCGCCGTCACCACCTCGGAGGCCTCACCGCCGCACAGTTCGAGGATCAACCGCGTCGCGATTTCGAGACCCGGCGCAGTGAATTCCGGGTCGATCCCGCGCTCGAAGCGGTAGCGCGCATCGCTGATGATTTCGAGCCGGCGTCCGGTCGCGGCGGTGCGGATCGGGTCGAACAGCGCCGCCTCGACAAACACTTCGGTCGTGGACTCCGTGCAGCCGGTCGGTTCGCCGCCCATCACGCCACCGAGGCTCTGGACGCCGTCATCGTCGGCGATCGCGGTGACCTCTGGGTCGAGCACGTATTCACGGCCGTTGAGCGCCAGCAATTTCTCGCCGGGGCGGGCGAACCGCACCGTCAGGTCACCGGACACCTTGCCGGCATCGAACACGTGCAGAGGTCGGTTCAGATCGAAGGTGACGAAATTGGTGATGTCGACCAACGTCGAGATTGGCCGCAATCCAATAGCTTCGAGGCGGTCGCGCAGCCAGCGCGGACTCGGCCCATTGCGCACCTCGCGGATATGCCGGCCGAGAAACAGGGGGCAGGCCTTCGCATCTTCGATATGGATTGCGATCGGTGAGCGGAAGCGCCCCGGCACCGGGCTCGTGTCGAGCGGCTTCAGCGCGCCGAGGCCAGCGGCGGCGAGATCACGGGCGATACCGCGCGTGCCCAGACAGTCGGCCCGGTTCGGTGTGACCTTGAGGTCGATGACGGGATCGTCGAGGCCCAGCAGATCGGCATACCGCGTGCCGATCGGCGTCTCCGCCGGCAACTCGATGATGCCCTCGTGATCTTCGCTGAGCGCCAACTCATAGGCCGACATCATCATGCCGCGCGAGTCGACGCCGCGGATTTTGCTCTCGGTAAGCAAGGTGCCGGTTTTCGGCACGGTCACGCCAGCCGCCCCGAACACGCCGACCAGCCCGCTGCGCGCGTTTGGCGCGCCGCACACGACCTGCACCTCGCCTTTACCCGCATCGACGACGCAAACGCGCAGCCGGTCGGCATTCGGGTGCTGCTCGGCCTTGACGATGCGCGCGACGACAAAGCCGGAAAGCGCCGAAGCACGGTCTTCGATGCCCTCGACATCGTGGCCGAGCATGATCAGCCGCTCGACCAGTTCCTTCGCCGAGGCCTGGGTATCGAGATGCGTCTTAAGCCATGAAAGCGTCGTTTTCATCAGAGCGCTCCCCGCACCGGTGACGGGATATCGAGCGGCACAAACCCGTAATGTCTGAGCCAGCGCAGATCGCTGTCGTACATCGTGCGCAGGTCGGGAATGCCGTATTTCAGCATCGCAACCCGCTCGATGCCCATGCCAAAGGCGAAGCCCTGGTACTCGGCGGGGTCGATGCCGCAATTGCGCAGCACCTGCGGGTGGACCATGCCGCTGCCAAGAATTTCGAGCCAGTCCGCACCGGCGCCGATTTTCAGCTCGCCACCGGAGCGCGAGCAGCCGATATCGACCTCGGCCGATGGCTCGGTGAACGGGAAGTAGCTCGGCCGGAATCGCACCGGCAGATCATCAACATCGAAGAACGCGCGACAGAATTCGATCAGGCAGCCTTTGAGGTGGCCCATATGCGTCGTGCGGTCGATCACCAGCCCCTCGACCTGATGGAACATTGGCGAATGCGTCGCGTCGTGATCGGCGCGAAAGGTGCGGCCCGGCACAATGATCCGCAGCGGCGGCTTCTGCGCCAGCATCGTGCGGATCTGCACCGGCGAGGTGTGGGTGCGCAACACCATCCGCGAGCCGTCGTCGCGCGGCGGCAGGTAGAAGGTGTCGTGCTCCTGCCGCGCCGGGTGCTCGGGCGGAATGTTGAGCGCGGTGAAATTGTGGAAATCGTCCTCGATATGCGGCCCCTCGGCGACCGTGAACCCCATTTCGCCAAAGATCGCGATGATCTCGTCGATTGTCTGGCTGATCGGGTGGATACGGCCGGGTTCGGCACCGCCCGGCGCGCCGATCGAAACCGGCAATGTCACATCGGCGCGCTCGGTCGCGAGGCGCGCATCGCGAGCCGCGCGGCCGAGCCGCTCGCCGGCCTCGGCGAGCGCCGCCGTGATGTCGTCCTTCACCGTATTGAGCGCGGCGCCGGCGGTGCGGCGCTCGTCGGGGCTCAGTTCGCCAAGGCCGCGCATCGCGAGGCTGAGGCTGCCGCGGCGGCCGAGTACGGCGATGCGGATACTCTCCAGCGCCTCGGGTGACGCCGCCGCGCCGATATCGCGCAGCGTATCAGCGCGCAGTTGGTCGGGATTTTCCATATCGTCCTCAAAACGAAAGGGGCCGTGATCAGCGGCCCCTTTGGTCAAACTGCTTCTGTCGGGGGCCTCAGCCGGACTGACGCCCCGTAAATCGGACGCATTGCCCCTCACCCTCCCACGGCTTCGCCGTGGGCCCCTCACTCTCCCCGCACGCGGGGCGAGGGGTGTTTGAGGCCGTCCTAACAACCATTATACCTCTCCCCGCAAGCGGGGAGAGGGCCGGGGTGAGGGGCAGACTGAGCACAGCCTATGCCGCGGCGGGCTGCGCTTGGTCGATTGCCGCCTTCGCGCTTGTCGCCAGCGCAGCGAACGCATCGGGCTCGTGGATCGCCAAGTCTGACAATACCTTGCGGTCAATATCGATGCCGCCGAGCTTGATACCATGCATGAATTGCGAATAGGTCAGCCCATGTTCGCGGGCGCCGGCATTGATACGCTGGATCCACAAGCCGCGGAAATCGCGCTTCTTGTTGCGCCGATCGCGATAGGCATAGCGCAGGCCCTTTTCGACCTTTTCGAGCGCGATGCGATACGCCTTGCTGCCACGACCACGATAGCCCTTGGCAAGGTCGAGGACCTTCTTGTGACGGGCGTGAGTGGTTACGCCCCGCTTGACGCGCGCCATGCTCTAGCCTCGCAGGTACGGCATATAGGTCAGCACCAGCGACCGATCGCCGGGCTGCAGCGTAACCGTGCCGCGGGCCTTGCGCTTCATCTGCTTGGGCTTGCTGATCAGCCGATGCCGCTTATGGGCGACGTTCATCTTGATCTTGCCGGTCGCGGTGCGGCTGAACCGCTTCTTCGCGCCGCTCTTCGTCTTAAGCTTGGGCATTTTCCATCCTTGGTCACGAGTTGCGGACGGCCAGGCATGCCCGTACGGCGCCAAACGGCGCGGCCCGCCATCCATTGAAGCGGCGGTATATAGCGGTGCACTCGGCCTAACGCAATCCCTGCTGGCACGGCCCGCGCGCGGCAAGGCGACGGATACCTAGAGCTGGGCGTTCTGATGATCCCATTTGGTCCAGCGGTAGACCTCCTTGCCCTCCGGATCAACCAAACGGACCGCATCGATGGACAGTCCGAGACGGACGATACCTGCCATTCGCTGTCGCAGGTTTTCCTGCAGCCGCTCCAAGCCATCCGGGTTTTCGAGAGCGATGGATCGGCTTTCGAACAACTCTCCGACACCGCCATCCGGCCCGAGCTTGAAATCCTCTATCTTCCACCTGCCAACCACGTCGCGCTCTCCGATCCCAAGCTACAGCACCGCAATCGCCTCGACCTCGATCAGCAGTTCCGGCAACGCCAGCGCGGTCACGGCCACTAGCGTGTGCGCCGGCATTTTCCTGCCGAAGAATTCTTCGCGGATCGGACCGTAATCGGCGCGATAGCGCATGTCGGTCATGTATGTGTTGACCTTGACGATATTGGCCATCGTGCCGCCGCCGGCCTCGACTTGCGCTTTCAACGCCTGCAAGGCGGCGCGGGCCTGGGCTTTGAAATCCCCGGGATGCGCGGCGCCGCCCTCGGCGGTGTAGGCAACCTGGCCGGCGATAAACAGCATCGTCTCGCCGCCCGTTACCTTCACGCCCTGCGAATAGATCGGCGGGTCGTAAACGCCCTTGGCAGCGTATGACTCGATTTTTGGCATGGGCATCACCTCTTGGCGCCTGGCGAAAGCGGTGTTGTGATCATAACCCCTCGTTCCTACCGGAGAAACGAAGATGCCGGTCGACCCGCAGATCCAGGCATTGCTCGATAAGGGAACCGGCGTGCCGGCAACGCATACATTGCCGGTCGCGGAGGCGCGCCGGCTCTATGAAGCGCGTGTCCCCTTGATGGCGCCTGCCGCCGCGATCGGTTCCGTCCGCGAGCACGCTATCGAGGGTCCCGGCGGCAAATTGCGCCTGCGCATCTACACGCCGCAATCGGCAGGGCCCTCTCCGTTGGTCGTGTTCTATCATGGCAGCGGTTTTGTGCTGTGCAGCCTCAATACACATGATGGCATGTGCCGCAATCTGTGTGGTGGCGCCGAGTGCGTCGTGGTGTCGGTCGATTACCGGCTCGCCCCGGAGCACAAATTTCCGGCGGGCCTCGATGATTGCGTCGCAGCGACACTCTGGGCGATCGCACACGCCGCCGAATTGGGCGCTGATGCGTCCCGAACCGTGGTGGCCGGCGACAGCGCCGGCGGGAATCTCGCGGCGGCCGCGGCGCTTCGGCTGCGCGACGAGGGCGGCCCGCGCTTATGCGGCCAGCTGCTGATCTATCCGGTGACCGACTACCACACGCCCGGCACCCCATCCTATGCCGAGAATGGCAACGGTTATGGTCTGACACGCGCGACGATGGAATGGTTCTGGGGGCATTACCTCGCCGGCGCGAGTGATGCCGCCAACCCTTTGGCGTCGCCGCTGCGAGCGGCAGATCTGCGCGGCCTGCCGCCGGCTCTGGTGCAAACCGCCGAGTACGATCCGTTGCGCGACGAGGGCGAGTTATACGCCGAGCGACTGCGTCAGGCCGGCGTGCCGACTGACATGTCGCGCTGGCCCGGTATGAACCATGGCTTCCTGTTTTGGGTCGGCATCGTCGATCGGGCCGCCGACGCGATGGCGGAATGCTGTGCCTGGCTCCGCCGCGTCACGACCTAGACTCCGATCGCCGCCTTGACCCGTGCCGCGGTCAGCGGGATGTCGCGCAGACGTATGCCGACCGCATCGAAAATCGCGTTGGCGATGGCCGCGCTGGTCGGTCCCTGAGCGGCTTCGCCGGTGCCGAGAAAAGGAGTGCCTGGGCGATTGATGACATGCACGTCAACCGTGTCAGGTACCGCCGAAAACCGCATGATCGGATAGCTGCTCCAGTCACGGCTTGTAATGCGGGTGCGGTCGAACTGTACGCCTTCGTAAAGCGTCCAGCTCGCGGATTGCAGGATACCGCCCTCGATCTGATTGCGGATGCCGTCGGGATTGACCACTTCCCCGCTATCAACGGCGGCAACCGCACGCCGCAGCCGCGTGCGGCCGGTCTCGCGATCGACCTCGACCTCGACCGCGACCGCCAGATACGCCGCGAGGTTCTTGTACCGCGCAAACCCAAAGCCGCGCCCGCGGCCCGGCGTTCGGAAATAGCCCGCCCAGCCGAACCGCTCGGCGGCGCGGGCGATCACATCGGTTGCTCTGATGTCGCCGAGATGGTCCACGCGGAAATCGACGGGATCGGCGCCCGCTGCGTGCGCCAGCTCATCCATGAAGCTCTCGATCGAGAAAATGTTCATGTAGGCGCCCAGGCCCCGCATCGCCGAGACCCGCAACGGCATATCCGGAATGAAGTCATAGACGACGCGGGCGTCCATAATGCTGTAGAGCGGTGCCGCGTTGCGGTGGCCGCCGCCTTCCGGCAGCGGCAACGGCTTTGGAGCGGGTTGTGCGATCGGGTTGCTGCGTAGCCAGGCAGCCACCAGATTGCCAGCGCCTCCCGGCCGCGTCGAATGTGTGCAGCTTCCGACCGAATAATCCCAGGCGAGGATCTTGTGATCCGGGCTCAGTGCGGCGCGGGCATGCGTCAGCATTGCCGAGCCATAAGGCTCCCAGGTGTGTTCCTGTTCGCGCATCCACTGCACGCGTACCGGGCGACCCGGCAGCGCGAAGGCCATGATGGCGGCATCAGCGGCGACATCATCGGCACCGTTGTGGCCGTAGCAGCCCGAGCCTTCGACGTGGGTGCAGCGAACCTTGTCGAGAGGTAAACCTGTCAGCTGTGCCAGCGCGGCACGCAGCGGAAACACACCTTGAGTATGTGTCCACACGCTGAGCCCGCCGTCCGTGAGCTGTGCTACGGCGCAGGAGGGGCCGATGGAGCCATGCATCTGATAGGCCCGGCTATAAGCGGCTTCGATGATCTGTGCCCCTTCCGGCATTTTCCCGCTGCCGTTAAGCACCGGCACGGTCTCACCCGGCAAATGCGCCAGCGTCTCGAAAAGATTGCGGGGCTCGGGTAGGTCGGCGTTCTCGTGCCACACCGCCGCCGCGGCGAGGGCTTGCATGGCGGTGACCGCCTGGTACTCGCGCTCGGCAATCACCGCCAGATAATTGGCGTCATGCACGACCTTGAGCAGCCCGGGCAGGTGCTCGACCCCGCTAATATCGACCGAGCGCAACACCGCGCCGTAAGACGGCGGCAGCAGGACACGGCCGTGCGCCATGTCGGGTAGGCGCATGTCCTGCACATACGCGGCACCGCCTGTCACCTTGGCCGGAATATCGATGCGCGGCAGAGACAGGCCGATCAGCCGCTGTTTGGCGACCGGCACCAGAACCGGCTGCGGCTGGGCCTGGATGTGGAGATTTTGATCCGCGACCAGCTTGCCATACGAGATCGAGCGGCCGTCTGCCGCGATCACCGCTCCGCCCTCGACGAACAGCCCGGCAGTCGGCACCTGCCACTGCGCCGCTGCCAGACCTATCAGAAGATCGCGCACCTGCGCCGCGGCATTGCGGATCGCGGTGCCGCTATCCTGCATTGAATGACTGCCGGCCGTGTAGCCTTCGTCCGGTGTCAGGGCGGTATCGGCGGTGACCAGGCGCAACGCCTTGGGCGCAACGACCAGTTCCTCGGCTGCGAGTTGCAGCAGCGCCGTCTTGATCCCCTGGCCCAGTTCGGCTTTGCCGGTGAATACCGTGATCGCCCCTTCGGCATCGATGCGGATCCACGAGTCGAGCATCGACGTCTTGGCGAGGCTGCCGGGCAGCGGTGCCGCGCCAGGCAATGCCGTCGTTCCCTGCGCCACCAGTGGGTTGATACTTGCAAAGCTGACGATCAGGGCGCCACCACCGCTAAGAAACGCACGGCGCGACGGGCGAGGGGGCGTGATGCTCATCGCCGCGTCTCGCGAAATGAAACGAGTGCCGCCTCGCGGGCCTCCGCAGTCACGCGCCGTATCGCCCGAACGATGCGCATGTGGGTGCCGCACCGGCATAGGTTGGGTTCCATGCCCTCACGAATCTGTGCTTCGGTCGGCGCCGAGGTCTTCTGGATCAGCGCATGCGCTCGCATGATCATGCCAGCGATGCAGTAGCCGCACTGCGCCGCCTGCTCGTCGATAAAGGCCTGTTGCAGCGGGCTGGGCTTATCGATGCCGCCGAGCCCCTCGATCGTCAGCACCTGTCGCCCTTGGACGGCTATCACCGGCAGCAGGCACGAATAGGTCGCCTCGCCATCGACCACCACGGTGCACGCTCCGCACTGGCCCAGCCCGCACCCGAATTTGGCGCCGTTCAGGCCCAATTCGCCGCGCAGCGCGTAGAGCAGGGGGGTCGCCGGGTCGATGTCGAGCTGATGGGCCGTGCCGTTGACTGTCAACGTGATCATGACCCGCTCCCGGTCATCGCATGGTGCACATCGCGCACTCGGTCCTCGAGATCGGCCCAGGCCGGCCCCTGTCCAGAGTGCCGCCGCAGATATTGCAGCGCGGCGGCAACCTGCGCGTCAGTCAATGTGCCGGAGAAGGCCGGCATCATCGGGCCGCTATGTTCCGCACTCGGATGAAGGCCGCCAAGCACGATCAGGATCGCGTCGCGCGGATCGCTCTGATGGAGGGCCGAACTGAGCGCCAGATTCAGACCGTGCGGCGCCACCATCGGCTGACCCGGTGCATGGCATCCGGCGCATGCACCAGCGACGATTGTCGCTCCCAGTTCCTCGCCCGGGCCCGGTGCTGCGCTCTGACTGGCTGCCGTGGCCTGCCGCTGAGGGGCTTTGTCGTTCGTTGTGGTTGCAGGTTGCAGGTTGGCGACATAAGTCGCGATCGCACGCACATCCACCTCATCGGCATGCGACATCGCATCGGTCACCGACTGCATCGGGCCGGCCGGCGCACCGTGCTCGGTGTCCGAGCCGTGTCGCAGATAGGCAAACAGATGCTCCGCGTTCCACGGCACCGGCGCCGGGGAATCGGGGCCCAGCGACGGCGCCGGCCAGCCTTCGGCCTCGCCGCCCGACAAAGCACGGCTGCGTTCTTCGGCGCCGAGCAGATTGCGCGGGGTATGGCAATCACCGCAATGACCAAGCCCGGCAACCAGATAGGCGCCGCGGTTCCATTCCGGGCTCTGCGATGGGTCGGGCATCACGGGCCGGCGATCCAGGAACAGGGCATTCCAGAACGCCAGACCCCAGCGCTGATTGAGCGGAAACGGAAGTTCGTTGGCTGGAACAAAATTCTCGACCGGCGGCCGCGTCATCAGAAAGGCATAGAGCGCACGCAGGTCGTTATCGGTCAGTCGCGTGAAATGATCGTAGGGAAATGCGGGGTAGAGATGGGCGCCGTTGCGCGCAATGCCTTGCCGCATAGCCCGCGCAAAGGCCGCCTCCGACCAGTGACCAAGCCCCGTCCCGGGTGCCGGGGAGATATTGGTGCTGTAGATCTTGCCGTAGGGTGTCGCGATCGCGCGGCCGCCGGCAAATTCGGGACCGTTGCGGTCAGTGTGGCATGAGCGGCAGTTGCCGATCGCCGCAAGCTTTGCGCCAGCATCGACCAGATTACGCTCGAACGAGGCCGGATCGGGCACCTCGATGCGGTCGATCAGCGGAAATTGCGACCACCAGACAAAACCGCCGATGGCCGCGACCAGGAGAAAAACGAGCAGGTACAGAACGCGCCGAGGCCGCATGTCACACCCTCAACGCGGCGGGGCTACTCCAGGTTCACTGCGCCGTCCCATTCCTCCGGCGGCGCCCAGCGGTAGGCACGGCATCGCCGGGCCATGGCGATGGCCGCGCGATCCTCGAGGCTTTCCAGCTTGGCATGCTCGAACTTGTCAAGGGCGACGCCCCACTGACCATTGGAGAAAGCGTTGAGCCCTTCAGCATAATAGGCCAGCCCGGCCTCAGTGAGGTCATGCCGGTGTTCAATGATCTCCCATAATTCGGTCATATGCGTCTGGCCGCGAAGCCGCACCACATCCAGGCGCCGTGCGCGGGGCGGCTTGGCCAGCCGCGACCATGTCGTGCCGCACACCAGAATGCCGGCGCCATAGACCTTCGTCGCGTATTCGACACGCGAGGCCAGATTGACGGCATCGCCGATGACAGTGAAATCCATGCGTTTGGGCGAGCCAATATTGCCGGTGATAACCGTCCCAGTCCCGATGCCGACGCCGATGCGGATCGCGGCGGCGCCCTCCGCCGCACGGCGGTGATTCAGCAGTTCCAACGCCTTGTGCATGTCGATGGCTGCCTGCACCGCATTATCCGCGTCGCCTTCCGTCGGAAACGGCGATCCGAACAGCGCCATGATCGCGTCACCGATATATTTGTCGATGAGGCCGCTGCGATTGGTGACGACATCCTCCATGAACGAGAAATATTCGTTCAGCATCGAGACCGTCTCGCTGGCCCCAAGTCTTTCCGTCATCGAGGTGAACCCTCGAATATCCGAAAACAGGATGGTGACATCGTGAGAACTGCCGCCCAGTCCGGCGCTGGGGTCCAGCATCAGCCGGTCGATGACCTCATTGGACAGGTAGCGCGACATCGTTCGGCGCAGTTCCTTCTCGCGCTGGAGATCCTCCATCACGATCATTGTGCCGAGCGGCAGCCGGCTGGAGTCGATCAGCGGGATCAGACTGACATTTGCCGATACCCACGAATCTTCTGTCTCGATGTAGAACTCGCTGTTGGGCAATTGCCGTTCGCGTGACGACGCGTTGGCCTCACCGACTGCTGCAACCACCCAGCCATTCAGCCCGGCGAAAACATCATCCAGCGCCCGGCCAACCGCGGTTTCGGCATCGACGCCCAGGATATGAGCCGCCGCATGGTTCATAAAAGTGATCGTCTGCGCCAGATCGATTGTAAGCACGCCGTTACTCAGGCTGCGCAGCATGTGCTCGTTATATGATTTCAGCTGCAAGGTCTGTTCGAACAGCGAGGCATAGTCGATCGTCACGCCCATTTGCGAGGCGAGCCCCTTGAGACGACGCTCATCGGCCGCCGTGAAATTGCCCCGCCGTTTGTTGAGCATCTGCACCACGCCGACCCGATGTCCGCTCTCGCTGAAGATCGGGGTGCAGAGCGTGTTGCGGGTCCGGTACCCGATGCGCTCGTCAAGGGCCGGGTGAAACCGGGCATCGCGATAGGCATCCGCCACATTGAGGATCTCGCCGCGCCCGAACGCCGCCCCGACCACCCCATATTGCGGATTGATCCGCAATTCCCGTTTGCCAATCCCCTCAATGTTACGAGCAACCAGCTCGTCCGCCGGTGCATCGTAAAGAAAGATAGCGCCCCGATCGGCGTCGAGGACGTCGGTCGCCACCGCAAGTATCTTGGTCAGGATCAGTTCGCGTCCGGAAATATCCGACGTCGACGGCGATTCTGTCACCCGAAACGGCGGAGTGTCGGCCCGCTGACACACGACACCGCCATGCAAAGCCACCGCACCTATGAAATGCGCCGCGGTCTCGGCCAACGACAGGGCTGCTGCGGTTGGATTCTCGAAGCCGATAATCTCCAGAATCCCGATCATCCCCGTATTGGATTGGATCGCGATGTGAAGGGCCATGTCGGAGACCGGTTGCGGTTGCGTCCCGAACACAATGCGGCACGAACTGCACCCCAATGCCTCGCGCAGCGCTGCCGCGATCAGGGGGGGATGGACGCCTGCTTCGCCTTCGATCGCGCCGCGCAGGGCGAAAATCGCGGTACTCGCTTCAAATGCCTCAACCAGAGTGTCGACCAGTTCGCCGGGTGCGCCATGCGTCTGCAGTCGCGCCAAGCGATGCCGCATAAGCAACTCGGTGAGTTGCTTGAGGTCGAAGCCGTGGTTCGGTGCGGCGATTGATAAAGCGGTCACCCGAGGCTTGCTCCCTTCGCGGCGATGGCATCGAGTAGGCGTTCGCCACGCAATCGCAGCGCCGGCCGCTCCTGGATTGCCGCAACTGTAACAGCGTCGATCAGTTCCCCAAGCTCGCCGATCGGCGGCAGCGGGCTCAATTCGTCATCGGATAATTCGATCAGCTCCTGCGTGCGATCGGCCAGCAATAACGCGGCACGGCCGTCCTCTTGGCGAACCACGATGCAACTGGGCTCTGCGAGAACTGGTGCACCGCACAACCGGCGTAGATCGACCATCCGCTCCGGCGCGCCGCGCAGAGATCGGGCGCGGCGAATTTCGATCACGTGCGCGATATCGAGCAGAAACAGGCCATCTCCGACGCATATTCGCAGATACAGGCTCAACTCAATGCGCCGTTAGTTCGGCGTGACCCACACCCTGCTCGGCGAGCTGGATCAACTCGTCACCGTCGAGCACGAGAACAACCCGACCATCGCCCAGGACGGATGCGCCACCGACGCCGGGAAACTGCGCCAGGCGCGGGTCGAGATCCTTAAGGAACAATTCCAGCCGCTGCTCGATCGCGTCAACGCCAAGCCCGATCATCCGCCGCGTATTGGTCGCGATAACCACAGGTTCCAGCTCCCCGCGCCCCGAAGCAGTGCCGGGCATGCCGAGCAATGCGCCGAGATCAAAGAGCGGCAGCATGGCATTGCGGTGCCGGAAGGAACGATGCCGGCCGATGAACTCAACCGCTTCGGATTCGATCTCGGCGACAGCGGCGATGTGGCGTTCCGGAATGGCGAGGCTCTGTTCGCCAACCCGAACCACCAGCGCCGTCTGCAGCGCCGCCGAGACCGGAAGGATCAATGTGAAGGTGGCGCCCCGGCCAGGCTCGGAGCGGACGGTAATATCGCCATTGAGGCGTCGCACCGTCGCGAGGACGATATCCATCCCGACACCGCGGCCCGACGTCTCGGTGACCTGCGCCGACGTCGACAGGCCCGCCGCGAAAATAAAGCGGTATATGCGGGAATCCGGCATCGCGGCAATTTGCGCTTCCGAGGCCAGGCCGCGCGCGGCTGCCTTGGCCCGGATTGCCTTAACATCAAGGCCGCGCCCCTCATCGGTGACCTCGATATGAATCTCCGATCCGCGTTGCGCCGCTGTCAGGGTCAGCCGCGCCCGCGCGGGCTTGCCGGCCGCCTCGCGATCGCCCGGTGCTTCGATCCCATGATCAATCGCGTTTCGCACCATGTGGATAAGCGGGTCGGCCAATGCCTCGACCATGCTCTTGTCGATCCGCACATCGCGGCCTTCAAGCACCAGTTCCACCGATTTCCCTTGCCGCTGTGCCAGATCGCGGACCAGCCTCGGCAACCGATTGAACACCGCGTCGATCGGGACGACGCGTAGTTCGAGGGCGCTTTGATGCAGCCGCCCCAGCAACCCGGCAATCATCCCCTCGGTCTCAAGAAGGCGTCGGTCGCGGTCTCGAAAATCCTGGAAGGAGGCGAGGAACTCGTTACGCAGATCACGTGGCAGGCGGTCGACGAAGGCCTGCGCCCGCGTCACCATCTTGCGTGAGCCGACGCCCCGGATCAGATGCGTCAATGACTCGACGACTACCCGCAGCTCGCCAATCTCGTCGAGAAAGGCATCGATAATTTCGCCGCGTACCCGGATCAGGTTCGACGCGGCGGCGGGTTGCGCGGCCGCACCTGGCGCCGGGCTCGCGTCAGCGGAACTGGCAGACCGGTCGAGAACCTCACCCTCGGATGCAGCTGTCAGACGCTGCACCCGCTTAACGCAATGGCCCTGCGTATCACGGTGGTGCAACTCGGCGACGAACGCTGCGGGTTCGAGCTGCGACAAGACCAGAAATTCAAACCAGCTTTCATGGCCGGCCACTACTGTACGGTTGGTGATCGCACGGGCTTCCGTGGTCAGCCAACTGATCAACCGCTGGCCGATTTCCGGATCGGCTTCGAGGTGGACGAGAACGACGTAGGCCGCAACCTTCTCGTGCTCGAGCCGATTTTCCAGCTCGACGAGATTCTCGTCCGACATGACCACGAGCAACTCGGACGGCACATGGATGCCGGCGACCAGGCGGCCCGCCCCGTCGCGTTGCGCGATCAGGAACGCCCCGGTTTCGAGCGAGGCACGCAGCTGCGTGGTCAGCTTGATCGACTGCGCTTCGGTCAGATCCTCGATCCGGCCGGTCTGCGCATGCTCGGCGATCACCAGAAGAAAATCGCGCACGGCGTCGACCAAGGCGTCACCCAACGCGGTCTCGCCACCAGCGATACGCCCGTAGAGATCCTCGATCAGCAGCAGCATCTCGGCGGTGCGGCCGAGCGACAGCGACACGCACAGGCTGTGCATAATGCGCGCGTATCGCGTGATCGCGGCGGCATCGGCTTCGGCAGCCAGCTGTTCGCGTTCCGCCAGGTGCTCGCGCAAGCGCTCATTGAGCTCGAGTGCAGCTTCCACCAGATGCAGGCGTTCGTCGCCGATCCGCTCCGCCAGGGCGGCGGAAAACTCCGCGATGCCGGCATCGTGCCCGCTGATCTCGCCCACCAGCTCGATCTGCAGGCGGATATCGCCGAGACGCGACAGCAGGTCCTGCCGGGTCGGTTCATCGAACTTGCCGCCGCCCGACCGTGATTGCAGCACTTCGCGCAGGCTGCCAAATGTTTCCGCCAATGCATCGAAGTTCATAACCTCGGCGGCATGGCCGAGACTTTCGGCGGCATCGAGCGCCACGTCGCGCTGCGCCGCCTCTTCGGCAAGCGCCGCACAAAGTTCAGGCCCGCGCGCTTTCACCATCTCGACAAAGATCGCGAGCATTTCCGCGTCTTCGTGCAGCGACGTGTCACCGGCGCCGGGCGAAGGCTCTGGGGCCGCCGGCGCGGTGGAAACCGTGGTGCCCGCTGGGGTATCCGCTGGGTCCTCGGCGCCGATTGCGGTGAAGGCGGCGTTTAGGCGACTCACCAACCCAGGTTCGGCCGGTACGTCCTGACGGGCCTGACACACGCCATCGCGCATCGCCTTCAGGGCATCGACCGATTGCAACAGCAGATCGGTCATCGGCGGCGTCAATGCGGTGCGACCATCACGCACCAGCCCGAGCAGGTTCTCGGCCTGATGCGCCACGCCTTCCATGCCCACGGCGTCCATCGCCCGGGCCAGCCCCTTGATCGAATGAAACGAGCGAAACAGTTGAGCTATATCGGCATCAGCCGCGTTCTGGGCGTCGGCCTGCGCCAGGATCGGCTCTATTGCCTGCAAATGTTCGTCGGTTTCGGCGGCGAATTCGCTCCACAGCTGCTCGGCAAAATCATCCATCGGGTTGCGGGCGGCGGCAGGTCGCGCGTCAGGCCGGCTCGCTCGCGTCCAAAGCCAGGGCGCGACGCAGCGCCTGCACAATCTCGTGGCCTTTCTTTGCCTGGAGATCGAGGCTCATCGCACCCGATGGCTTGGCGATGACATCGATCGCACCCAGCCGGCGTGACTCCAGGGCTTGCGGCGACCCGGTCTGCCCGACCGACGACACCACGATCACAATCGTCTTGCCGATCAGGGCAAGGCGCTTGAGCATGTCGATACCAGACATCTCCGGCATTTCCAGATCGAGCAGGATGGCGTCCGGCTTCAATTCGCGGACGCGTTGCAGGCCGACTTTTCCGTTTTCGGCAAAGCCGACCACTTCGAGGTCCTCGTCGCTATCGACGATGTCCTTGATGATCGTGCGCATGATGAATGAGTCATCGACGACCAGGATGCGCTTTTTGCTCATGGTGTGGCCCCTTCGGGATTACGAGGAGAGTAGGTAGGCGAGGCCCAGCGGCGCAGCCGCGATGCGATCTCGTCCAGGGTTAACGATTCACTGGCGACACCGGCCTCAATAGCTGCGCTCGGCATGCCGCCGACAACACAGGTATCGGGCCGCTGCACCAGCACGGGTAGATTGCGGTGGACGAGGCGGCCGCCTCCTCGCGTCCCGTCATCGCCCATACCGGTCAGGATCACCGCGACCGGTTGACGGGCAACCATCGCGGCGGATTCGAACAGCAGGTCGGCAGACGGATGCACAGCACCGTCCGCATGCGTCAGCCGCAGCTCCAGAGTGCTGCCCTCATGCGGCGCCAGCACCGCGTCTCGTCCGCCGGGCAGGATTGTTACCTCGCCCGGAGGCAGCGGTTGGCGGTGCGCGCCTTCACGGACGCGCAGTCCGGTATCTTCGGTCAAGGACTGGGCGAGACACGCGGTGAAGAATTGCGGCATGTGCTGGGCGACGACGATCGGAACCGGGATCGGGCCGATCGCTCGCAGCAGCGTGGCCAGTGTAGCGGGTCCACCGGTCGATACACCGATCACAACCACATCGATCGCGCGGCCGGGCAGGCAGGCACCGCGTGTCGGACGCGTGACGGTCTCGCCGAGATTGAGGTAGCGCTGTGTCCCGGTACGTGCGCCCTCGGGCGCCAGAACGGGCGGTGACGCGCCCCGGTTGTTGGCGAGGGTGCGGATCTTCCCCGGTAATTCCGAATCGATATGGCCGAGATCGGTGTTGGAGAATGCCGACTGCTTTGACACGAAATCGGAAGCGCCCTGCCGCAAGGCACGAATGGTCGCCGCCGCGCCGTCCTGGGTATGGCTGCTGACCATGATCACGATCGTCCGCGGCGACACTTCCGTCGTGATCCGGCGGGTCGCCTCGATGCCGTCCATGCGCGGCATCTCGATATCCATCGTAATGATGTCAGGCTTCAATTCGCGCGCCAGCGCGACGGCCTCCTCACCATCGCGGGCTTCGCCGACCACGTGCATGTCGCCATTGGCCTCAATGATCTGGCGCAAGGCGATCCGCATAAAGCCGAGATCGTCCACCACCATAACCCGCAGGGCGTCAGGGGCGAATGTTTTTGGAGAAAGCGCCATCACGCGGCCTGCCATAGCAGGTCAGGCGCGAGGATCCGCACCGATGCGCCTGCCACCTGCATCCCGATAGCGCTTATTAGCCCAGCGCCTCCCGGCGGCGGCACGATTTCGTCGGCGCGCAGCGTAACGATGCCAGCGACGTGCTGCACGGGGATCGCTCCCAGCCCGTGCGCACCGCGGAGGATGACGTAGATGCTGGCCTCTGCCTGCGCGTCGCCATTGGTTAGACCGAGCTGCTGGAGCGGTGCGGCGACGGGGATGATCTGGCCGCGCAACTCGATCATACCAGCGATGTCCACGCCCCGTGCTGACGTTGATGCGCGTGGCAGACGCACCGGGACAGTCCACTCGGTGACGCGCTCTACCGCATGGATTGGTGCCGCGAACATCTGGTTCGCCATCGTGAACGCGAGGTAGGCCGAGCCGCTTCCGATTTTATCCGATGTTGCGCTGCCTGCATCGTGCCGCCGGCGCGGAAAGGCGTTGAGGAGGGAACGCAGCGTTGGCGGCAGATTGCGCTCGAGGTCGATGAGCGCTGCGTCAGCCGCGTCAGGTCCTTGCAGCCCGACCAGCCGATCGAGCGCGAGCAGCATCGGGGCACCTGCCGCCTCGACCAGCGCGAAGGCACTTGGTGCGACGGAATCAGTCAGGCCGAAAAATGCCGGCCAGGATACGATCGGGTACGCGGCGCCTCGCAACACACCGATCCCCAGAAGCCCCGCCGGGGCGCGCGGGAACGGCGTCCAGCCGATCTCATCGACAAGTTCGATCACGGTGTCCTGACGCAATGAGAAAAGCTTTCCGGCAATCTCCACGCAGACGTGCGCAGCGGTCGCGACGGGGGCTGGGCGAGGTTCCGCAACGGGGGCGGTTACGGCTAATCCCAAGTCGAGTGTCTCGTCGCTGCTGGGCTGCGCCTGCGGCGCGAGTGATGCCAAGCCGGGCCCCAGCAGAGTGGCTGGGTCGAGCAGGACCAGGCCGTCAAACGGCGCGGCGGAGTCGTCGCTTGGCTGGTCGTCAGCCGCGGTGCGGATGACGCGGTTGGTGCTGTCGACCCAGAGGCCGACACTGTCTTCGCCGACCCGCAGGCGAAGGATATCGCCGGTGCCGTCATAGAAGTGATCGGCCGTTTCATGCCCGATGAGGCGGCGTGCGTCGAGGATCGGCACGATCCGCCCATCCAGATTTCCCGCTCCGACCAAGGCTTCCGAGGAGTGCGGCACCCGCGCCAGCGCCGGAGGCCGGTTTATCGAGGCGACAGCGCTGAAGGGGAGTGCGTATTGCTGTTCGGCCACGCTGAAAGCTAGCCAGCCGGTCTCACCGGCAGACCAGTCGCCCAAGGCTATCTGGCCAGCTTCATCCATGGGAAGTTGATTTTAGCACATATGCCATTGCGCCGGGTCCCCAGCGCAGGTCGTAGGCGTCGGCGTCCGCCAACGAATCCGTCGGGCCCAATAACAAGATCCCGCCGGGGCGCAGCGCTCGCCGCAGACCGAGCTGCGCCTTGAAGCGCGCCTCGGCGGTGAAGTAGATCAGCACATTCCGGCACAGCACCACGTCGAAGCCGGTTTCGGGAGGCGCACCCGACATCAGGTTGAAATGCTCGAAGCGGACATGCTGCCTGACCGCCGGGACGACGCCGCGGATTTCGATGTCGCCGGTTTCCCGCGTCCGCGGCATGACCGGGAAAAAGCGCTGCAGCATCGGGGGGAGATCGCGGAACGAGCTCAGGCCTTCGGTTGAATAGACCGCAGCTTTTGCTTGTGTCAGCACCAGCCGCGAAATGTCCGTCCCGAGCACGTCGATGCTCCATGGCCGATGACAGACGATGCCATCGGTAGTGTCGTCGGCATGGCCCGCGTCGCGCAAAGCCAGCAGGGCAAGAATGGCCAGGGTGTAGGCCTCCTCGCCGGTGGCGCAGCCGGCCGACCACATTCGCAATTTATGTCGACCCGCGCCGGCGATGTCCGCGACCAGTTCGGGCAATAGCTTCGCTAACAGCTCCAGCTGAGCCCGGTCGCGGTGAAAAAAGGTTTCGTGGACGGTCAGGGCTTCGATCAGGCTGAGCCATTCCGGGTGAGTGGGTGGAAGGCGTCGCAGGGTCGATACCCAGGCCTCGAGCTCCGATGGCGCCACCGAACTCAGCACCCGGTTCAATTTCGCCGTCATCATCCCGGTCATCTCGATGCCGCTCACGCGCTCGATGTCCTGCGTCAGGGCTTGCATCAACAGGGCACGCGGATCGGATGTCACAACGGGAGCGGCGGCACGGCGCGGCGACTGCTGCGCGCGCATCTGCGCCAGCGCTTCGCGATGGGCTGCCATGACCAGCTCCAGATCGCGGAGCGTTTCCTCCATAAGCTCGTCCTACTGTTGAGGCGATCGACTGATACGATCGCGCCGGGTGCACCGATAAACACGCACCGGTCAAAAAAAGCAGAAGATGATTGACTGATCCTTTATCCGGAGCAGCTAAAGCCCGACCTTCTTGAAGTCATCGACGTCGACCCGCGAGCGTTCCGCGAGTTTCGACAGATCGAGCATCGTGGCGGTGATCTGCTCAGCGGCGGTCGCATTGGACTGCCCGATACGGGTCAGCTCGCCGACATTGCTGTTGATGCCGTTGACGCTGGTCTGCTGCTCTTCCATTGCCGTCGCGATGGCGCCGATCAGGCGGTCGCTCTGCTGCACACCGCTAGCCACCTGATGCATGTTGTCACTGACCTGGCGCGCCATCTCGACGCCCTGCTCGGCCGCGGTGGTGGCGTGCTCCACCAGCGCGGCGATCTCGCGGGCGAGCCCGCCCGAACTCTCGGCGAGTTTTCGAACCTCTTCTGCGACGACGGCGAACCCCTTGCCGTTTTCGCCGGCGCGCGCCGCCTCGATGGCCGCGTTCAGCGCCAGCATGTTGGTTTGGCTGGCAATGCGCGTGATGGCGCTGGCGATCTGGCTGATCTGCGCGCTGTTCTGCGCAATGGCGTTCACGACATCGACCATCGATGTCATCTGCCCGATGCCGTCTGCGACCAGATTGGCGGCCTGTTTTGCCTGCTCGCTGGCAAGCTGCGTTGAACGCGCCACCTCGGCGATCGCCTGGGCGCTCTGGTCAAGTGCCGCCGCTGACTGCCGCAGCGACATCAGCTGCACATTCGAGCCGTCCGATACCTGGCTGACGGCGGTGCTGGCCTGGGTTGCGGCCATTGCGACACGACGGATGTTTTCGCTGACGCGCTCGGTCAGCGCCTGGGCGGCGATTGCCTGCTCGCGGAACACCTCGAGCGCCCGCGCCATGTCACCGATCTCGTCACCGCGCCCGCGAGCCGGCACGGTAACGCTCTTGTCGCCGCCGGCGAGCGCGGTCATGGCGCCGGTGAGCCGGGCGATCGGGCGCGTCACATAACCGATAACCAGCGCGATCGCGACGCCACCAAGAACCACCGCGAGAACGCCAAGCGCGATCATCGTAATGATCTTCTCGTTGAAATAATGCTGGGTGGCTTCCGCCAAATCCTGGATGTGCCGCTCGTCGACCGCCGCCAGCGCCTCCATTTCCTGGTTCAGGGCGGACCGATTATTCCGATTCTGGTCGTTGTCGCCAAACGCTCGCGCCTCCTGCACCGTCGCCTCGCGTGACAGCCGCACGAGCTCGGTGCGGAACTGGATGAACTCAGCCGCCCGAGCATCCGCCTTTTTCATCAGTTCGGCGTCTGCCGGATCACTGAACTCATTCCACTCCTGCATCTTCCGCTTAATGAGGTCGAGATTCCTGATGATCAGGGGTGCGTACTTCTCGGCTTCGGCGTGATCGCGCGCCATGTAGATGCCGCGCGAATCCATCACCACGGCGAGAATGAGGCCGTTGACCTGCTCGCCGACGATCGCAGCGTGTGTCACGTGCTGCATCTGGTGCACGCGCCGGTTGTAGGTCTCCATGGCCTGGCCAGCGGCGTAGCTGATCACGGCGGCGACGAGCGTTAGCAACAGCACGACCGAGCAGATTTTCGGCCCGAGTCTGAAATTTGTAAGCAGCGCTATCCCCCTCCGAGACCCCGTAAACCGGCGCCCGACAGTACCACACGCAAAGCCGAACAAGACCGAGACCATCACCGTTCGACCGCGCAACAACGTCCCATTCAACGATCCGTGTCGGCGATCTTGTCGGCTGTCGGGGGCAACCCTAAATTTCGTCACGGCAAGGCCACATGACAGTGGGCGCGGTGGCTCGGCCAATAGTAATATCAAGGTTAAATTGGTTATCGCCAAGCTCGGCAGGCCCCTATCGGGCGACTCTGTAGAGCCAAAGCGGGATCACCAAACCGGAGATTGTCGATGGCGAGAACAATGGGTAAGTCGAATCGATTCTATTCCAATCCCGTATTACGGGATCAGGAGTGGGATCGCGAGCGGCAAGCCCCGTGGTGGCTGATGTCCATTGCGGTGGCGATCGTCGCCGTCGCCTTCTTTCTCGGTGTGTACGCCGAGCAGCCGTTGAACGTTCTCGGCTGGATCGTCGGCATCGCGACCATCGTCGTGTACAGCGTGTTGGGCCGCGTCCGTACTCGCCGCGCCCGTATCAGGCTGCGCAAATTGCACGGTGAACCGACAGCCTGAGCGGGTGGCGGGTCAAAACGATCATCGGCCGATTCGGTCCGACGGCCATCGTAGCGCACGCCGGCCGCTGCGAACGGATGGAGGGAAAGGTGGCGACCCCGGCAGGATTCGAACCTGCGACCACTCGCTTAGAAGGCGAGTGCTCTATCCGGCTGAGCTACGGGGCCTCGATCAGGTACGCACCCGGTCGTAGCGAAAATTATCCGCATAGCTCTTGACCTTGGGGGTGCGCGCCTGCGGCTCGATCAGCGTGTAGTCGAGCCCGTGTTTCGTTGCAAAGCCCATCGCTTCTTCGAGAGTGTCAAAGCGCAGCTGTACCTCGTTGAGCGTGTCCTGGGCGCTGGACCAGCCCATCAAAGGATCGGGGTCGCGGCGCGTGGCGGGTTCATACTCCAGCACCCAGCGGCGCGTCTTGGCGCGGCCTGACTGCATCGCCGTCTTCGCCGGTCGATAGATACGCGCGAGTGCCATGATCTCGTCAGCTCCCTGCTTCGGCAGCACCTTCTTACTGGTCGAGGCGTGCTGGTCGGCGTGCTTGTCAAGGCGCGCTGGTCGGGGCGAGAGGATTCGAACCTCCGACATCCTGCTCCCAAAGCAGGCGCTCTACCAGGCTGAGCCACGCCCCGTCGCAGCGATACCGCGGGTTCTATAGAAATCCGGGCGCCGCAGCAACAGCGGCAACAGTGGACGAGGCGCGCCAAACAGGTAGCCGCACAGCATGTTCGTTCCCGGCGCCGGGCGTCGCAACAATGGTGCTGTTTCACGCGCCCGCCAGGAGCCGCGAACGCGAGTAAGCTTCAAGCAGATCCCAAGATACCCGACCCTCGACGCTTGTACCGCCGGGCGCCTAATCCTTTTATTAACAGCGGGAGCGCGATCTGACAAAGGCGGCTAATGGCAGGACATTCGGGCTCGCTTCGAGTGATCGTGGCGGCTATCGCCGGCAATGTCGCGATCGCGGTCTGCAAATTCGGCGCGGCGATCTTCACCGGCAGTGCGGCCATGTACAGCGAGGCGATCCACTCCAGCGTCGATATAGGCAATGAACTCCTCCTGCTTCTCGGCATGCGGCGGGCCGGCAGGCCGGCCGACGCCGAGCATCCGTTCGGCTATGGCTTGCAGCTCTATTTCTGGGTCTTTGTCGTCGCGGTGATGATCTTCGGATTGGGCGCGCTGGTCGCGTTCTATGAGGGGATCGAGAAGATGCTGCGCCCCACGCCGGCAACGCACGTAGTGGTCAACTATATCGTCCTGGGTACCTCGTTGGTTTTCGAATCCTGTTCATGGCTCGTCGCGTCTCGCGAGTTCCGTCAGCAGCGCGGGCGGCGCGGCTGGCTGGAAGCGGTGCGGCGCAGCAAGGACCCGACCGTGTTCACGGTCTTGTTCGAGGATACTGCGGCGCTTATCGGCTTGGTCATTGCCCTGGCGGGTATCTCGCTTGCCGAAATCCTCGACATGCCACGCCTCGATGGTGCGGCCTCGCTTGGGATCGGCTTGGTGCTGGCGGGCACCGCGGCATTTTTAGCGTATGAGAGTCAGAGTCTTCTCACCGGCGAAGCGGTACAGCCGGAGGTTCGCGCCGAAATAGAGCGTATCGCCCAGTCGACCCCGGGGGTCGTGGGCACCAATCACGTGCTGACGATGCATTTCGGCCCGCAGGAGGTATTGGCTGCACTCAGCCTCGATTTCGATGACGCCCGCAGCGCCGGCGATGTCGAGGCAGCCGTTTCCCGTATCGAGCGCGAGATTAAAGCGGCATACCCCGAGGTCACGCGCGTCTTCGTCGAGGTCAAGGACCGGGGCATCCAGACCCGGACCAACGCCGCTCAGGTATAGCTGCCAGGAGCGGGTGCCGCATTGACGGGACGTCCGATTAGATTTTCTCTGGTGATATCGTGGTGGCTCAGGTGGGAGGCATCTGGTGCGGAAGCGCCAAAGGCGCTTTGCCCGCGCTTAGGGCTGATGGCGAAACTCCCGCTGCCTGCCACTTCGCGACCAAAAGGGATGGGAACGGATGTCCTACGAAACGATAACCGTGAAGCCGATCGCCGGGGCATTAGGCGCCGAAATCGGCGGCGTCGATCTGCGCGAGCCGCTCAGTAACCAGCAGGCCGCCGAGGTACATCAGGCGTTTCTCGATCACTGCGCGATCTATGTGCGCGACCAGGATCTGGGACCCGAGGACATCATGCGGTATGCTCGTTATTTCGCGGAGCCGTCCGACTATCCGTTTGTCGAGGGCATTCCCGGCTATCCACAGATCTTCGAGCTGCGCAAGGAGCCGGAGATGGCGGACAATGTCGGCGGCGCCTGGCACTCCGACACGACCTATCTCGATAAACCGCCGGTAGGCACGATGCTCTATGCGCGCGAAGTGCCGGCGTATGGCGGCGACACGATGGTCGCTAACCAATACCTCGCCTACGAGGCGCTCTCGGACGGCATGAAGCGCATGCTCGATGGGCTGGTCGGTGTCTACAGCGCCGGCATGCGGCGCGACGGCGGCCGCAGCGGGCGTGCTGAAAACAAGTACATGAAGATGAAGGGCACCGAAGAAGCGGAGAAATATATCGCCGAACACCCCGTCGTGCGGACGCATCCGGGCACCGGGCGCAAGGCGCTCTATGTCAACAACCGACATACAATACGCTTCAAGGGATGGACCGACGAGGAGAGCCGGCCGCTGATCGACTGGCTGCAGGTGCATTGCACGCGACCCGAATTCACCGCCCGCATCCGCTGGGAAAAGGGCACGATCACGATCTGGGACAACCGCTGTTGCCAGCACTTTGCGATCAACGACTATACCGGGCAGCGCCGCGTGTTATGGCGCCTGCCGGTCGGAGCCGAGCTGCCGGTTTAGGGCAGAATCGTACCTAGCGGCCGATAACGCGTGGACCGGCTTACAGCGCTCTCTTGAAAACGGCGCCGTAAGTCTGTCCCTGCGGGGTCGTTAGTTTTCCGCCAAGATCCGAGTAGAGTGGCCGAAACGCGTATTGGCTGCCATCGGAGTTCTGAAAGCGCAGCTCGCCATCGCGAATGATGCCGGTGCCGTGCAAGACGCCGCCCGACGAACGCGGCACCGACCCCATCGGGCCGAAGGCATAGACGATAGTAGCGGTGCCGTCCGCCGCGACATTTTCGACCACCAGCGCGGCGCACAGCTGCGGTGTCCACGAAGCATCGCTCCAAATGCCAACGAAGGGGCGGTAACGTTCCGGCACGCTGTCGCGGTCGGCGACGTGGACGGATATTGGCTGGGTGCAGAAAACCCGATCCGGTGCCGGACCGCTCGACCTCATGGCATCGATGCTGGAAGGCGCGGCGGGCGGTGGCGCAAGCGGCGATCCAGCGGCCCCCAAACCCGGCGACGTTGCAGAGGCGGGGGGCCAGCGCGGCGGCGTCTCGTCCGCGAATGGCGCGCGGTCAGGCGCCGGCGCTGCGGGTGGCAGTGGTTGCTGATCGTAGGTCCGCGGCATTGCTCCCGGATACAGCGGAACGGGTGACCCGTATTGCGCGTCGGCGCTCGCCGGGCACAGCGCCAAGGTCAGGAAAGCGGAGACAATAACGCGGCCAATCATGACACGATTCCCGGTGCAAGGTTCTGCGCGCCGGCTCTCTAAACCGAAAAAATGGCTGAAGATTGATGTGCGGGCACGTTGCGGCACGGCGCGCCAGAGCCGTCGTCTCGGCTGATTACAGTTCGGTCTCGAAGGTGCCACCGGGGTCGATCAATGCCTTCGTCCAATCCGACCATGCACCCGCGACCGGCTTGTTCGGGTTGGGGTCGTGCCGCCAGCAGATCGTGGCCCCGTTCGGCGCATAGATTCGCTCGGTTGTATTCTTGCGCAGCAGGAGCTGCTTGGTCTCGACAAATCCGTCAGCGCGGCTGTCGCAATCGGCGCGCCGCGTAATAACGATTTCGACATTGACGCGGTCCCAGTAGGGATCGTTAAGGACCAGTGTCGCACTATCCTTTGGTGTCGACCCGCACCCCGCCAGCACCAGCAAAGCCAGCGCGGCGGTAACAACGATGAGACGCATTCCCCAACACCCCCTGCATCAGGCGATCCCGCCTGATGCCACTTAGTACGGGCGGTCACCCTTGATCTGTGTACGGTGCATGACGCGACGCGCATTCGGGTCGAAGGCATCGCGGCGGTGCATGACGCAGCGATTGTCCCAGAGGATCAAATCGCCGAGCTTCCATTGCTGATACCAGGTGAATTCCGGCTTCGTCGCATGGGCCCATAGGGCATCGAGCAGCGCCTCGCTTTCGGCGAGCGGGAGGCCAGGTATGTACGCGTTGCGGCGTCGTCCAAGGAACAGCGCCTTGCGCCGGGTTTCCGGGTGTGTCCGTACGATCGGGTGCTCGGCGCCGACGGTCTGGCTGGCATCGGGCGCATCGACAAAGCCGCGGCGCAATTCGCCAGCACTGTTGCGGCTGGCATCATGGCGGCACGCGCGTCCCTCGATCTGCCGGCGCAATTCGGCCGGCAGTGTCTCGAGCGCCAGGTACATGTTGCAGAACCCGGTGTCGCCGCCGCTCGCCGGCACTTCCAGGGAGTAGAGAACGGAGGCCATTGGCGGCTCGGCGATGTAAGACATATCGGTATGCCAGATCGCCTCGTATGCGCCGAGCTGGCCGATCGCCACGCCGTTCTCGACGACATTCGAGATAACCATCACATATTGCCGCCCTTCCGGGGTGCCATCGATGTAGCGGTCCTCGTCGGGCACCTTGATCTTGGCGGCGGCGATCGGCGCCCAGTCGAGGTCACCGAGTTCCCGGCTGACACGCATCAGGTCGTCGTCGGACAGGTTCTGGCCGCGGAACCGCAGGACCAGATGGTCGCTCCAGGCCTGCCTGATTGCGGCGGTGGTCTCGGAGGCCAGAGGACCCGCCAGATCAACTCCTTCGATGTCGGCCGCCAGTGCCTTGCCGCTGGGTCGCACCATAACGCGAGCGCGCTCGATTACCGTCGCCATCTTCAGGATCTCCTCCCGCTTTATAGGCTGTCCCAAAATGCCGCGTTGCCCGACAGGACGCAAATGGTCCCGCCGACCCATTATGCGGTCCGGCGGCTCCGCAACAATGTCGGGGGCGGCGCCGATACCATCGGCGACGGCCGCATGGCGCGCTATAATGCGGAGAGGAAGGAGCCCAGCAGCGATGGCCGTTCGGGTGTGCTTTCCGACACGACAGTGTCAGGGGAGGGGCCTGATGCTGCAGGTACCGGTGCCGCGGCGCTCTCGCCGGCATCAGGTTGCGGCTGCGCCGCGACAGCGGCCATCGCCGCCGGAACAGCGGCGTTGTTGACGGTTAGGGGCGCCGACACCGCCGTCGGTTGCTGAAAGGACGAGGCGATCGTCGCTGTCGGAGCTGTCTCGGCACCGGCGATTCGGAAGCCTCCGTAGTCGCTGGTTGCCTCGTTGCCGTCATGATTGAAGGACAGACGGGCAAGCCTGCCGCCCTGGCGAATATTCCACCGCTCATACCCAACCGAACCGCCCCACGCGGTTGAGTTTGACAACCATGCATATTGCGCAAGTCCGGCGAGCTTTACTGTATCGCACACAGTGCCCGAGCCGTAGACGCCGACACGATAATCGCGTCGACCGCCGCTGGCCGCGATCATGCCGGCATCGATGCCGCGGAAGTATTGCGTCACCGGCTCCAGCCTGGCGTCGCGCGCGTCGAAGTCGACAGCAAAATAAATCGCACTGCTTATCGGCTGACCGATGTTCCTGGCCTGACGGTAGGCCGACATCGCGTCGTAATAGCCGCTCGAATAGGTGAAATAACGGGGATCGTGTGAGTGCGATTCCCAAACCGCGACTATGTTGAGTCCGAGCGACGACAATCGCTGCGCCTCGCTGGCGGAGAGGGTGGGCCAGCGTGACGCCGGATCGCGATAATAGCGTGCGACGAAATCGAGATTGCCGCCCTGCAGCTCACCCAGAACGTCGCTGGCATCGGTCGGGATGTCGATTCCCTGGATGGCGTGCGGACCACGCGGTGCCGGATTGAGCATGACGACAGCGGGTGGTTCTGCGGCACAGCCGGTCAGCAGCAATACAGAAAGTGCTTGCGCCCATCGAATGAGGGTCAATGCCTGTGCTCCGCGCTCACCAAAATTCTGCTCGAACGAGTTGCTAACCGACATTGCAGTTTCTGATCAACCCAAGAATTACGTGCGGCTGTGGCATGATGATCAAGGAATGCGGCGCCATCATCTGAATCGTGGCATGATCGCCGGAACGAGGCATCACGCTGATCGAACGTAGGAGAGTTAAATGGAACGAGCAGCATTCGAGGCGCGGGTCCGCGAGCAGGGGTTTGACGAGATCGTTGAACGCGCTATGCCGGCCAACGAGGTCAATGCCATGCACGCGCATGACTTCGATGCACAGATCTTGATCGTTGCCGGTCAGATGACGATGCGCCGCGAATTTGGCGAGCACGTCTTTCATACCGGTGAGATTTGTGAGATTACCGCTGGCACGTTGCATGAGGAGCGCGCGGGTCCGCTTGGCGCCACCTATGTTGCTGGCCGGCGGCGACGGATAATGGCCGCACAATAGTGATAGAGCTCTCTCAGCGGCCTTCGAGTGTCCCTGGAAGATCGCATTAATGAACCTTACAGGTCGGCGCGAAGTCTGCCGCAGAGGACAAAATCCTATGCGGATCTTTGAAGTAAGGGTCTGTTAACCCAAGCCGGGGCTACTTAGGCATCTTCAGTCTTGGACTTGGTGCGCGTCTTTTTTCAGGCGACGATCCAGGCTTTGCGTGAGAAGCGACAGGTCACTCATCCATGGCCTTCAAGGGGACGATGACCGGTACCGGACGATAGCGGGCGGCTTTGCCGTTTCCGGGGCGTAGCTTGATCGGGGCGAACCACGCGAAGGGTTGGAAAGTGGCCAGGGAGAACCCGGTAGACGGAAACAGGAAATGCGCCTGAAGACCCTGTTTCTCGCTGGGATGGGTTTTTCGTGCTTACTCGCCATCCTCGGCGCGCTGGCCATTGTCGTGCAGGAGTGGCGGCAGGCAGACGCGATCAACCAGGCGGCGGCCGCGGTCGAGGCACTGCAGGCATCGTTGACCGTGTCCGAGCGATTGGCACTTGAACGCGGCGGCTATAACGAGGCTTTGCTCAACGACAATCCGGCATCCGACGCGACATTTGGCTCGTTGGGTAAGTTGCGGGTGCACACCGATCAGGCGCTGGACCGGACCCTCGCGTCCGTCGCGCAGTCACAATATGACGGCGCGGGTAAGCATTACGGCCAGTTGTTGCGGCTACGCGACCGATTGAACGAACTGCGGGCGCGTGCCTTGACCGAGATCCAGCGGCCGAAAGCGGCGCGCGACCTGCGGTTCGCGACAAGCTATGCCGAGCAGATGTTCGCGATCACCGCAAAGGTGACGGATGTGCAGGCCGGCATCGAACTTGCCGCCGACCGGGCCAACCCGCAGATCGGACAATTCGCGGGCATTTCCCGGGTTGTTGGGTTGGTTCGCGATTACGCGGGCCGGCGTCAGACGCTGTACGTCCAGATCCTCTCAGGCGGTCGTGCCGTCGATACTCAGATGGAGCGTACGCTCGCCGATGGAGATGCCAGGATAGACGTATACTGGGCGCGCGTGATCACCATGATCAGCCTGACGGATGAACCCCGGCTGAACGCCGCGGCGGCGGCAGTGCACCGCGAATATTTTGATGCCAACGCCGCCGTCTATGCCCGCATCCGTGAAGCCAACCCGCCGAGCAATGGCTGGTCGGGCGACGTCGCCAGCTTCAGGTCGTGGGGCGTCCCGACACTTCAAAGCATCTTGAAGCTGCGCGACGCCGCGTTCGCCATCGCGGAAGAGCACATCAGTCAGGCGCGCCACGCGGCAATCATCAATCTGGGGTTCGCGCTGATCGCGGCGGCGCTGGTCACGATTACGGCGGCTGCCTGCGCCCTCCACTTCGGGCGGCGGTTTGTCTATCCCCTGTCGCGTATCGAAGGCACCCTCGCGTTGATCGCCGAGGGGCAGCTGGACATCGCTGTGCCGGAAACGCATCACCGCAATGAGATCGGCCAGGTCGCCCGCGCGCTTGACACGCTGCGCCGCAAGCTGATTGCCGCCGGACAGGAGCGCGATGAGCGCGAAAACCAGCTGCGCGGCGCGAAAGTTGCGGCAGAGGCGGCGAGCCGGGCGAAATCGGAATTCCTCGCGGGCATGAGCCATGAACTGCGGACACCGCTCAACGCGGTAATCGGCTTTTCCGAACTAATGCTGATGGAGCCTTTTGGTGCCCTGCCAGGTCCCTATCGCGGCTATGTCGAGGACATCATCACCAGCGGCAAGCATCTGCTTGGGCTGATCAACGACCTTCTCGATTTCACCAAAATCGAGGCCGGCCGATTACAATTGGTCGACCGTGCGTTCGATCTCACCGAGGCGATCAAGAGCTGCGTCCATATGCTGGAGCCCCGCGCGCGAAAACAGGGCGTTCAGCTGACGCATGTGATCGACCCCGATTTCATCATCCGTGGTGACGAGCAGAGGGTCAACCAGGTGCTCTTAAATCTGCTGTCCAACGCCGTAAAGTTTACACCGGAAGGCGGGCGCGTCTGGGTCAAGGGCGGCCGCAACGCGCGAGGCGATATCGAGATTTCGGTTAGCGACACCGGGATCGGTATTGCCGAAGCGGACATGGAACGCGTCATGGAGGTGTTCGGACAGGCCGAAACCGGCATGCTGCACAGCAAGGAAGGCACCGGTCTGGGGCTGCCGCTCACTAAGCGCCTTGTGGACGCAATGGGTGGCGAGTTTGCACTGGCAAGCCAGGTGAATGTTGGGACTGTGGCGACGGTAACGCTGCCGGCGGATCGGATGGAGCCGCCGCAGTCGCCGCCAGACCGGGAGACGCAGCTCCAGAGATCGGCGGCCTGATTAAGCTTTTAATTGCTTGCTTTACTGCTGCCTCACATACCCGCTGTCAGTGCACAGCGCGCAGCAGCATTTCGTCCTGCCGATCGCGGTCGCTGCCGCGCGGCATCAGGATTTCGGCACGTTGGCGGCATTGCTCGGCAGAACCGACATAGCGCACGAGGCCGTCCAACAACACCGCGCACCGCTGTCCGCTGCCGTCGAGTATCCGGATTTCAATGCCGCTCTTTTGTGGTCGCATCATCGCACCTCTGTCGAAAATTCAACCCCTGCACACGAAGCAAGAACGAGGCCGCATTGCTCCTGTTCCGTATCAATTGATCACAAATCGTTCATTTCCTTGACCAGAGGTGCTTGAGGAGGCGCATCAATTCACAGTTTCGCATCCACGCCGAGCCGAAGGCCGGAGTGGGCGGTATCGTTTTGCTGCATCAATCGTCGCAACATGGGAGAGACAGGGCGAGCTTCTCTGACTGCATTGCGGGCAGCGCCAGTGCGGAGATCGCCGAGACCAGGGCGCGGAGCTTCCTATGCCAAGGCCCGCTCGATTGCGGCGCTGACGGCCAGCGTGTGACGGTCGGCGGCGTACTCGCCGACGATCATCAAGCCTACCGGCGCCGTGCCGGTGGGCTGAATCGGCACGGTCGAGGCGCAGCGATCGAGAAAGTTGAAGGCCGAAGTATTGCGCAGAATATGAGCGTTGAGGTGCCGGTAATCGTCGTCGCGGGTAAACGCCTCGATCAGCGGCGCGGTAACCGCGATTGTCGGCAGAAGCAGCGCATCGAATTCCGCCGTGCGCAGGCCAACGCGCCGGATTAGGTCGGCGCGTGCCGCGATCAGCTTTATGTAATCAACCGCGCTCATCGGGGCTGCGCGTTCGATGCGAGCGCGAACGCGTTGGTCGTAGTCGTTGCCGCGGCGAGCCATCAATTCGCGATGCCAGGCATAGGCCTCAATGGGTGCGAAGCCGCCCGCCGCGTTGACCGCAGGCATTTCGTCGATCTCAGGGAATTTGGTATCCGTGATCCGCGCTCCGGCGGCACTCAGTCTCGTGCAGGCGGCGGCAAAGGCGCCAGCTACCTCCGGCGCGAGGTCCTCCATCAGGTAGCATTGCGGCACGGCGAAGCGCAGCCCCGACAGGGGCAAGGGTCGCGGCAGTTCGGGCGCCTCGCCGGCCATGACCGCATCGGTGATGACGCAGCAGGCGATGCTGTTGGCGAGCGGCCCGATCGAATCGAGCGTGGTAGAGAGCGGGGTCGCCCCGTCACGCGAGATGCGCGGCTGCGTCGGCTTGAACCCGGCGAGCCCGCAGAACGCCGCCGGGATACGCACCGATCCGCCGGTATCGGTACCGATCGCTACGATGGCATTGTCATCCGCCACTGACACTGCAGCCCCGGATGATGACCCGCCCGGCACGCGGCTTCGATCGAACGGGTTGCCGGGGGTACCGTAATGCGGATTGATTCCGATACCGGAAAAGGCAAATTCGGTCATGTTGGTGCGGCCGATCAGCACCGCCCCGGCGGCGCGCAATCGCGCCACGATGGGCGCGTCCGATGTCGCCGGTGGCTGGTCGTCGAGCGCCTTCGATCCGGCAAGGGTCACCTCGCCCGCGACATCGAACAGATCCTTGATCGAAACTGGCAACCCGGCGAGCGGCGAGGCGACATAACCGGCGGCGCGGAGCTGGTCTTGCCCATCGGCCGCGGCGCGAGCGGTTGCGGTATAGACTTTGGTAAAAGTGCGCGCGCCTTCGCCGCCCAGGTCGGCGATGCGCGCCAGGGCTGCTTCGACCAGGGCGCGGCTGGTAGTCCGCCCCGCCGCCAACTCGGCCGCGAGGCCGAGCACGGTCGGGCGGCCCGGTGCTCTTGTGTCGGCCATATGAATCTCCTTTAAGCCTACCGGAGGTCGCCGATTGCCGGCATGCGAAGGATGCTGTTGTCTCCCGACAGGGTTGCTACCGCCGACAGCAGGTTGCCCATTCCTTGAGCAAGCTGCATCGCCGCGCTCGGCGTATCGGTATTGCGATCGGGATTGGCGAGGCGATCGTACGCGGCCTCGATCGCGCTTTTCTGGCGCGGGAAGACAACGATGCGGAAAGGCTTGTCCGGGGGCAGGTTTGCCGCCTCCCGCGCCAGTTGCAGCGCGGTCTCATAGCCCCCGAGCTGGTCGACAAGGCCGTGCTCTTTGGCTTCCGAACCGGACCAGACACGCCCCTTTGCCACCGCCTCGACCTGCTCGGCCGACATATGGCGGCCGTCGGCGACGCGCTGCTTGAACCCGGCATAGGTAGCGTCGAGAAACTTGCCAAGCTGGTTCCATTCGGTCGGCGTAAAACCCTTGAACGAGGTGAACATCCCGGAATTGGCGCCGCGCTGCACCGCCTCGCCGGTAATGCCGATCTTGTCGAGCAGGTCGCCGATCACGACCTTGCCGGCCAGAACGCCGATTGAGCCGGTCAGCGTGGCGGGTTCGGCGACGATCTTGTCGGCGGGAGCGGCGATGTAATAGCCGCCCGACCCCGCGACATCGCCCATTGATACGATAACCGGTTTGCCGCGCTCGCGCGCCCGCATCACCTCGCGCCAGATGGTCTCGGAAGCCACTGCGGAGCCCCCCGGGCTGTCGATGCGGAACAGGATGGCGCGCACGTCGGAATCGCGAAACGCATCGCGGAAGGCGCGCGTCAATTCGCGGGCACTGACTTCATTGGAACCCGCAAGGCTGCTCGACGCGCCTTCCTGAGTGATCAGGCCATTGGCATAGATCAGCGCGATCTTGGGGCCGCTATTATGGGGCCGGCCGGCGCTGCCGAGATAGCGTGTCGGGGCAACAAACTCAGCCCCGGAGCCGGCCCGCTTGCGGGCCTGCTCCACCGCCTCGTCGCGATAGCCGATGCGGTCGATCAGCTTGGCGCTTTTCGCCTCTTCGGCGAGCAACGGGCCTTTGTCGATCAGGCCGGTGACATCGCTCTCGGACAGGTTGCGATCGATCGCGATACCCTTGACGATCTGCGACGAGGTCGCGTTGAGCAGTGCCTCGGTTTCCTCTCGTTGTGCCGGTGTCATCGTGGTCTCGGTCAGCGTATTGGCGGCTGTCTTGAACTCCTCACGATGCGCGAACTGAGCCTGCACACCGAGTTTGTCGAGTGCCTGGCGGGCGAACGGCACCTCGGCATGGAGGCCGATCAGCCCGACCGAGCCCAGTGGTTGCACCCAGATCTCGTCAAAGGCGGTGGCGAGATAGTAGGGCCTCGTACCGGGGCCGAACTCGCCAAAGCTTTCGGAAAAGACGATCGCGAATTTGCCCTTATCGCGAAAGGCATGCACCGCATCGCGCAGTTCCTGCACCGTCGCCAGTCCGAGATCGTCGCCGCCAATATGGACGTAGAGTCCGTGAACCCGCGAATCGTCACCGGCGCGCTCCAGCGTCTCGAGAAAATCACGCAATGTCTCGCGCTTTCCAACGACCAGCGTGGCGAGCGGGTCCGGTCCGTTGCCGGCGGCAAACCCGCGGCTGAAATCCGCGCTGAGGATGATGTCGCTGGGCAGCCCCGCCGGGTGCGCCGCCATGCGCAAGGCAGCGACGCCAAATCCAACGGCCAGCACGGCGCCGAGGATCACCAGCGCGGTAAAGATGCCCAGCGCCGTAAACAGGCCGAAAACAAAGCGCCGCATGGCGAAAAGCGTCCTGTAATGATGCGGGGCGCGATTGTACCGCCGCTCCCGGCCCGGCGCGATGCCTTCACGTCCCAGGCAGCGGCAGGGCAGGCAAGCGGTTCAAGAGGAGCCGATGCGATGCTACATAGAGCGCAGCAAAAAGGGAGATGGTCATGGACGACAACACCCGCACCGAACTCGAGGCCGCGACGTTCCGCGCGCTCGTGGCGCATCTGCGCGAGCGTACCGACGTGCAGAATATCGACCTGATGAACCTGGCCGGTTTCTGCCGCAATTGCCTGTCGAAATGGTATCGCGCGGCGGCCGAGGAGAAGGGCGTCCCGCTCAGCGATCCGCAAGCGCGCGAGATCGTCTACGGCATGCCCTACGATGAATGGCGCAAGCAGCACCAGAAGGAAGCAACGCACGAGCAGAAGGCCGCCTTTGCGGCGACGCACCCGAAGCATTGAGTCACGAAGCACAGCGTTGATCGGCCAATACAGGCGTAGTCAGGGGTAGGTGGCATGCCCGATGTCGGGGGAATAGCGGGTGAGCGGTTGCGCTCGTTCATCGAGCGGATCGAACGGCTCGAAGAAGAGAAGAAGACGCTCGCGGAGGACATCAAGGAGGTCTATGCCGAGGCCAAGGGCACCGGCTTCGACACCAAGATCATGCGTCAGCTGATCCGGCTGCGCCGCATGGACAAGGACGATCTCGATGAGCAGGAAAGCCTGCTCGATATCTACAAGCGCGCCCTCGGCATGCTGCCCGATCTTGAACCCGCGAGCGAGGCGGCCGAATAGCCCGATGCCGGCGCGCCTCGGCGCGCTGGCGGGGGTTGCCGCTGTGTTGGTGGCATCGGTCGGGCGCGCCGGCGAGGCCGATCCAGCCGCCGGGCGCGCTTTCGCGATGCAGGCCTGCGCCGGCTGTCACGTCGTGGGATTGAACCAGCCCTCAGCGCCGTGGCGGCAGCCGCCGGGCCCCAGCTTCTTCGATGTCGCGAAAGAGCCGCAGGCCTCCGCCGGCTGGCTCGCCAATTACCTATCGCGCACGCACCCTGGCGGTGACGACAGCTACCCGCCGTTGACCGCGGCGCAGGCTTCTGACATCGCGACCTACATCACCGAGCTGCGCCGCCGCCGCTGAACCATGAAGCCGCGAGCCTGTTGGCCCCTTTAACGGAGGGCTAGACATGGCGGCAAAGCTGAAGACCGGCGACAAGGTGCATTGGAACACCTCGCAGGGGATTACCGAGGGCGAGGTCGTGCGCAAGGTGACGACCAAAACTAAGATCATGGGTCATGTCGCAAAACCCGATCCGGCGCATCCGCAATATGTCGTCGAGAGCGCGAAAACCGGCGCTCATGCCGTCCACAAGGCCGCGGCGCTGAAGAAGGGCTGACAGCGCGTCACAACGCGCCTTCCTCCGCTACTTAAACGTCGCCTCGGAACAGCAACGATAGCCTCTATTTGGCTGGTTTCTCGTTTAGCGAGGCGGTAGGCGACGGTGGCGACGCAGCCGGGGTGACGGTCTCCCAGCCGCCGCCCAGCGCCTTATAAAGCGAGACCAGATCGGCGGTTTCGCTGATTGCCGCGGCGATCAGCTGCTGCCGGCTCTGGGCCCAGTTATGCTCGGCGTTGAGGACTTCGATAAAGCTCGACAGCCCGTTGCGGTAGCGGTCGCGCGATAGATCGAGCGCTCGTTGATTGGCAGCCACGGTATCGGCCAAGGCTTTGCGCTGCTGCTCGTCGGTCCGGTAGGCGGCGAGCGCGTTTTCGACCTCCTGCAACGCGTTCAACACGGCCTTGCGGTAACCGAGGACGGCTTCAGCCTGCTGCGCCTCAGCGATCTTGATGTTGGCGCGCAACTTGCCGCCCTCAAAAATCGGGATCGAGATCGAGGGGCCGAAAGAATAGAACAGCGACGACCAGCGCGCGAGGTACTTCGCCCGGTCGGAGCGCAGCCCGACTTCGCCGGTTAATGATACGTCCGGAAACAGCTCTGCCACCGCGACACCGACTCCAGCCGTCGCGGCGTGCAATTGCGCTTCGGCAATTCGGATGTCCGGGCGGCGGCGCACCAGCGTCGAGGGCAGGCCGATCGGCACATCGGGTGGCAGCGGCGGCAGTGCGGCGGGTGCTGCGAGCTCGGCGCGCAGCGTGCCGGGGGGCTCGCCGATCAGATAACTCAGCCGGTTGATCGCTTGTTCGGTCTGCCGCTCGTATTGCGGAAGCAGCGCCTGGGTGCCGGCGCGTGCGGCGACGGCACTCTCGACATCGGCTTGTGGCGACAAGCCGGCGACGCGGCGGTCGCGTGTCAGCTCGAGGACGCCGTTCTCCGTCCGCAGATTTTCCTGCAGGGTCGCCGTTTCCGCCTGGGCGCCGCGCAGCTGCGCGTAGTTTGACGCCACCTCGGCCTCGAGGCTGACCAGCGCGTCATTGGCGGTTTCCACCTGCGCTTCGGTCTGTGCCTCGGATTGCTCGACCGAGCGGCGGACCCTGCCGAACAGGTCAACCTCCCATGAGGCATCCACCGCCGCCTGGTACAGATCGATCGGCTGGGTCAGTCTGTCGAGGATCGGTCCCGCCTGCGGAAATTGGTTGGCCAGGTTGAAGCCGCCATGCTCCTGGAGCGGCCCTTTCAGGCCAAGCTGGTCGCGTTTGTAGCTGCCGTTGCCAATGATGTTGGGAAGCCCCGCAGCCGCGCTTGCCGTGACCTGAGCGCGCGCCTCGGCGATGCGCAACACGGCCTGTTGGACATCGAGATTGCTCGCCGTCGCGCGTTCGACGAGGCGGGTCATCTCCGGGTCGCCAAAATTGCGCCACCATCGCGGATCGGGGTCCGCCCGCATCGTCGCGGTGCCGGGGCCTGTGTCGTTCGAGGCATTGTTGTACCCCGCCGGCACATTTTGCTCCGGCTTGGTAAAGTCCGGACCCACGGTGCAGCCGGCGAGCAGCATGACGATGCCGCCGGACACTAACCTGAGGCGACGCATAGACCGGCGCGCCATGTCAATGAGCTCCGGCCGAGGCACCGCCCTTCGGCCTGGCCGCGGAAAACAGCAGCGCGAACGGAATGGCGGCAAAGGCCAGCATCGCGCAATAACCGAACACGTCAATATAGGCGAGCACCGCCGATTGATTGAGCAGGGTTGTTTCAATCCACGCTTGCGCGGTCTGCGTCACGGAGGACGGCGCCACCCCCATCGCGATCAGACTGTGCTCGACTTGCGCCAGCGTCTGATTATAGCCCTGATCCAACGCACTGAGGTGATCGCTCAGATAGGCCTGCCGCACCTGGCTGCGCGTAGTGATGAGGGCGGTTGCGACCGAGATGCCGATCGAGCCGGCGAGATTGCGAAACATCGTGTAGAGCGCCGCCGCGTCGGCGTTCTGTTCGCGCGGCAGGGTCACGTAGGCCGCGGTACTGATCGGGACGAACAGAAAAGCGAGCCCCACCGTCTGGGTCAGGCGAACCAAGGTCAGGGTCAGAAAATCGGGGTCGGGCGTTAGATCATGGGCGTACAGGAAGGCTAGACCCAGCGACAGGAAGCCGAAAGCAATCACAAAACGTGCCTGTACATACGGGATGACAAGCCGCCCTACGAGCGGAATTAGGAAGGCCAGGACCAACGCCCCCGGCGATAGAACGAGTCCGGCCAGGGTCGCCGTATAGCCGAGCTGTCGCTGCGTCAACTGGGGGATCATCACGGCGCTGGAATAGAGGATCAGCGCCATGATGAAGATCATCAGCGACCCGATCGCAAAATTCCGGTCTTTCAGAACCCGCAGATTGACGATCGGATGGCGCGCGTAAAGCAACCAGTAAACCGCCCCGACCAGCCCGATAATCGCCAGCACCAGACAGATGCAGATCAATGGCGACGACAGCCAATCGTCGTCTTCGCCACGATCGAGCACGAGCTGCAGGGCACCAAAGCCGAGCGCGATAAAACCGAGGCCGGTAAAATCGATGTGTGGCCGCTCGGCGCCGCGCCGTGCCCAGGGCGGGTCCTCGACCAGATGCAGAACCGCGAAGAAGGTCAGGATGCCGATCGGCAGATTGATAAAGAATATCCACCGCCACGTGTAATTGTCGGTGATCCAGCCCCCCAGGGTCGGGCCCAGCACCGGCGCCACCACCGTCGCCATGGCGGTGACCGCAAAGGCGCGGCTGCGCTGCGCCGGCGGAAACGTGTCGAGGATGATCGATTGCTGGTTCGGCTGCAGACCGCCGCCGAAAAACCCCTGCAACAGACGGAAAAAGATCAACTCACCGAGACTGGTAGAGGTGCCGCACAGAAAGGAGCTGGCAGTGAACGCCCCGATACAGACGAGGAAGTAGTTCTTGCGGCCGAAAAACCGCCCGAGAAACCCGGATATCGGCAATACAATGCCATTGGCGATGAGATACGAGGTCAGTGTCCACGTCGCCTCGTCCTGGCTCGCCGACATCGCCCCCGCGATATGCGGCAAGGCGACGTTGACGATGGTGGTGTCGAGCACCTCCATGAACGCGACCATCGTCACGGTCAGCGCGATCAGCCACGGATTGTGCCGCGGTTTCCAATTCACGTGATCCTGGTCAGGATCAGCGGCGTCGCCGGCGTCGCTCATGCTGACCGGTTCATTTCAGCGTCACGGTCGGCACCACGGAAAGACCGAGCGGCAGCCCCTGGTTGGGATCGAGACCGTGATCGATGCGGATCTTGACCGGCACGCGCTGCACGATCTTGACCCAGTTCCCGGTAGCGTTCTCTGCCGGGAACGCGCTGAAACGCGAGCCGCTTCCCATCTGCATGCTGTCGACATGTCCGCTCAGTTTCAGGCTCGGGTACGCGTCAACCCGAATGCTGACCTGCTGGCCGGGATGCATATCGGTCAGCTCATTCTCCTTGAAATTGGCGGTGACCCAGATGTCCGGCGTCACCAGCGAGAACAGCGACTGCCCGACCTGAACATAGGTTCCGCGTTCGATGTTTCGCTTGGTAATCCAGCCATCCTGCGGCGCCCGGATTTCGCTATAGGAGAGGTTCACCTGTGCCGCCTCAAGCTGCGCCTGCGCCTGGGCGACCTGGGCCTCAAGCTGTTTGACCTGGGTTTGAGCCTGCTCGACGTTCTGCGGTACCAATCGGGCGATCGTCACCTGGGCCTGGTTATTGGCGACATTCGCGGCGTTCGATTTCGCCTGTGTGGCGGCGGTGTCGATCTGTTCCTGGGTCGTTGCCTGGGGGTTGACGCTGCGCTGGCGGCGATATTCACGTTCGGCCAGGGTGAGATTGGCCTGCGCCTGGTTGCGCGCCGCCTCGGCCGCGGCCAGGCGCGCCGGGTAGGTGATGCGGACGATATCGAGATTGATACGCGCATTATCGAGTTGTGCCTGCGCCAATGCCAAGGCCGCGGCGGCCTGATCGCGGGCCGCGATAAAGTCGCGCGCATCGATCTTCAGCAGCAGGTCGCCGGCATGGACGCGCACATTATCGGTGACATTCAGGTCGGTGATGTAGCCCGCGACCTTCGCCGCCATCATGATCGGCACGCCATCGGTATAGGCATCGTCGGTGGATTGCGTGCCGCGCGTGCTGAAATAGTACCAGAGCCCGCCAATAATGACGGCGACGACGACGATCGCGAGGATGATCAGCGGCCAGCGACCCGGCGTCTTGTGCTCTTCTTTCTTGTTGGAGTCGTCTTTGCTGGGCGCGTCGCGCCTGGCCTCGTCCGTCCCAGCGTCATTCCGGTGAGGATTGGCCTCCTCCGTATCGTCATCGCGACTGTTGTCTTTCCCGGCGCCGTCGTCGCTGGCGCCGTTCTGCGCCGCGGTGTCATGAGCTGGGGGGTTATGCCTATCGCGGTCATTCCGCCCGGTGTGATGCCGCGCGCTTTGCTCGCGCCGGTGGCGCCACGGCGCATCGTCAGCGGCTTCATCAGGCCCGGTGTCAAAGCCGATGGTATTGACGTGATGGGCAGTGGAACGGTCAGGCATGTCGGTCGAGGAAATTCTCGCGGGCGTTATTGGCGTCAGCCACCCGGCGACTAACGCGACGAGTGAAGAATGTTCCGGCTCCGGCGTATTCTGACGCGGTTTTGTTGCAGGTGCCGAGCCACGCGTTACGCCTTTGCCACGCGTCACGCCTTTAAAGGCGAAAGCGGCTGCGGCGGAATACCCAGCCCCAAGGCGAGAAATGGATGCAAAGCCGATCGCAATGGAGTGAGTCGCTGTATCGGATTGGTGGCGGGCTCGGGTTTGCGCTCGGTCCGGAACGCGCGCGCGTTCTTGTTACTGCAGCGCATTGCCTGCCTCGGGAGCACGTGGCCGCAGGCGCCATCGCCGACGCGAGGCCGCGGTATGATGGCCTTGTCGCCAGCCTGGCCGCGCCTCATGAGCGCGCCGCCGCCGCGTGTGTATTCGCCGATTGGGTCGGCGACATCGCGGCGCTTCAGATTGCGGAACACGCTAGCCTGGCGCCAGCTTCCGCCTTCCAGCTGGGGCGGGCAGGGCCCGAGGGCCGCGCGCTGCCGGTCTGGCTGCCATCGCTGAACGGCGCCTGGTTCCGCTGCGACGTACGGGTGACAGGCCCCCTATTATGGCTGACGAACGCGGCGTGCGACCTGGTTGGCGGCATGTCCGGCGCGCCGATCGTCGCTGCCGACGGCTCGGCCATTGGCATCCTGTGCGCTTGCGATGCCAGCAAGCGTGGCGGCGGTCCCAATCCGTCACTCTGGGGCAATCTGCCGGCGTGGCTGCTGGACCGACTGATCGCATAACTCGCAGATATTGCGAGCGTCGCCTGCGCATTATACAAACTGTGGTGATGCTATCCATCGATCTGCCCGATGAACGAGCGACCCAGAGGCTTGCCGCGCAGCTCGCGCTCCTGGCGCGTGCCGGCGATGTGATCGCGTTGCGGGGCGAACTTGGCGCCGGCAAGACAAGCTTTGCGCGCGCCTTCATCCGGACACTCGGCCGGGCTGAAGAGGTGCCGAGCCCGACCTTTACGCTGGTGCAGGTTTATGAATTCGAGGCGGCGCCGATCTGGCATTTCGACGGTTATCGTCTCCGCGATCCGGAGGAGGCGTGGGAACTCGGCATCGAAGAGGCCTTTGACAACGCGATTTCACTGGTCGAATGGCCCGAACGGTTCGGCGCGCATATCCCGCCGCGCCGGTTGGAGATATTGCTGTCGCCCGGCGATGAGCCGAATGCGCGACGGGCGGTGCTTTCGGCTGGCGGAGACTGGGACGAGCGTCTGCGGGAATTCGCGTTCCATGCTTGACGCAGGGGAGGACGCGCGCCGCGCGGCGCTGGCCGATTTCCTGGCGACAAGCGGCTGGCGCGGCGTTCGCCCAAGAGTTCTCGCAGCGGATGCCTCGTTCCGGCGCTACTACAGGCTGGTCGATGGCGCCCGTCGGGTGGTGCTGATGGATGCGCCGCCGCCGCACGAAGATGTCGCGCCGTATCTCACTGTTGCCGGATTGTTGCGGGGGCTCGGGCTGAGCGCACCGCGGATCTACGCGCAGGATCGCGCTCGCGGGTTTCTGTTGATCGAGGATTTTGGCGATGACGTCTACACCCGTTTGCTGGCGGATGGCGGCGATGAAACTGCACTGTATTCATTGGCGATCGAAACGCTGATCGCGCTTCACCGCGCGGTTGCCGAGTCCGGGCCACCGAACCTGCCAACGTATGATTCCGAGCGCCTCGTGGGTGAAGCGGCACTGCTGGTCGACTGGTATGTCCCCAGTATGACGGGGGCGCCGCTCTCTACCGAAGCGCGGCAGGATTACCTCCTGCGCTGGCATCATGTTCTGGAAGACGCGGCAGAGGCGCCGCCGACCCTGGTCCTGCGCGATTATCACGTCGATAATCTGCTGCTGTTGCCGGAGCGCTCTGGTGTGCAGCGTTGCGGGTTGCTCGACTTCCAGGATGCGGTATGCGGCGCGCCGGCCTATGACCTCGTATCGCTGCTCGAAGATGCACGCCGCGATGTGCCGGCCGCATTGCGGGATGCGATGATCGAGCGTTATCTCGGGGCTTTCCCCGCACATGACCGTGCTGCCTTTAAGCGCGGAGCGGCCGTTCTGGCGGCGCAGCGCAATTGCAAGATCATCGGCATCTTCACCCGGCTCTGGCGACGCGACGGCAAACCCGGCTACCTGCGTCATATCCCGCGCGTGTGGCGGCTGCTCGAGGACGACATCCGGCGCGAGTCGGCCTTGCGGCCGATCGCCCACTGGCTCGACCGGCACCTGCCGGCTGACCTGCGGCGGGCTCCGGCGGCATGATCGCGTTCCCGAAAACCGGAATGGTCCTGGCCGCCGGGCTCGGCACCCGGATGCGGCCGTTGAGCGACGCCACGCCCAAGCCGCTGATGGAGATTGCCGGCCGCACTCTGCTCGACCATGCGATCGACCGTCTGGCGCTGGTCGGGGTCGAGCGCGTGGTCGTCAACACGCATTACAAGGCCGAGATGGTTGCCGCCCATCTCGCCCGGCGCGCCGCGCCGCCGATCGAGATTTCGCACGAGGAGGAGCTGCTCGAAACCGGGGGTGGCGTCTTGCACGCGCTGCCGCGGCTCGGCGAGATGTTCTTTGCGGTTAATAGCGACGTGCTGTGGCTCGACGGCAAGGAGCACGCTTTGGCGCGCCTCGCCGCCGGTTTCGATCCCGACACGATGGATGCACTGTTGCTGTTTCAGCGCACCGCGGCAGCGGTCGGATATGAGGGGCAAGGCGATTTTTTCCTCGACCCGCTCGGGCTGCCGCGGCGTCGCGGCGAGCGGGAGATCGCGCCGTTTCTGTTCAGCGGCATCCAGCTCCTGCACCGTCGCGCCTTTGACGGGATGGCGCCCGGCCGGTTTTCGCTGAACCGCGTCTATAACCAGGCCGAAGCCGCGGGCCGGCTCTGCGCCATCGTGCATGATGGCGAGTGGTATCACGTCGGCACGCCGGAAGGCCTCGATGCCACCCGCGCCCGCTTCGCGTCGCACCGTGTCGAACGATAACGATCCGCCGCCGCGTCCCGGGCGGCCGCATATATTCAGCATCGCGCCGGAACGGCCGTTCCTGGCGAGCTTGGCGGCGGGCCTGCTCGACATGGCGGAGGGTGATCCGCTGCGGCTGTCGCGAATGACCGTGCTGCTGCCGACGCGGCGCGCCGCGCGCTCGCTGCGCGAGGCGTTTCTGCGGCTGACCGCCGAGGGTGGCGATCCCGGCGCGCCGCTGCTGTTGCCGCGGCTGCGCCCGGTTGGCGATCTCGATGACGACGAGGTCGCGATCGCCTCCGAGGCCGCCGACGACCCGACGCTGGCGATCCCGCCGGCCATCCCCGATCTGCGGCGCCGCCTGCTGCTGACCCGGCTGGTCTTGCGGTGGAGCGAACGTAATGACGAGACGCCGCTATTGCCGGGGCAGGCCGCGGCCCTGGCCGCAGCCCTGGCGCGGCTGCTTGATACCGCGACCAGCGAGGGCGCCGATTTCGCGCGGCTTGACACGTTGGCGCCTGCCGAGCATGCCGCGCATTGGCAGACCGTGCTCAATTTCCTGAAACTGCTGCCACAGAATTGGCCGAACATCCTGGAGGTAGAGGGCGCGCTTGACCCGGCGGAGCGCCGCAACCGGCTGTTGCGACGCCAGGCCGAGCAATGGCGCAAAGCGCCGCCCGCCGGGCCGGTGATCGCCGCCGGATTGACTGGCGGCATCCCGGCGCTGACCGATCTTGTCTCGGCTGTCGCCTGGATGGAGCAGGGCAGGGTGGTCCTGGCCGGGCTCGATCGCTCCTGCGACGCCGCCGCCTGGGAGCAGATCGCGCACGAGCCGTCGCATCCACAGCACCTGACCGCGAAACTGCTGGCCGATCTGGAAATACCGCCGGAGCAGGTGCGCGATTGGCCTGCGCGCAGCGCGGCGACCACAGAACAGCGCGTTGCGGCGACCACACAACCGCGCCAGCGACGGTTGCATCTGGCGGCCGAGGCGATGCGGCCGGCAGCGATGACCGATATCTGGCGCGACCTGCCGCCCGAACCGGCGGCAACCCTCGACGGCCTCACTCGTTACGACTGCGCCAGCCCGCAGGATGAGGCGATCACGATCGCGCTGCTGTTGCGGCGGGCGCTCGAACAACCCGAGGCGACGGCCGCGCTGGTCACGCCGGATCGCGAACTGGCCCGGCGGGTAGCGGCGGAACTGCGCCGCTGGGGCATCGATATCGACGACTCCGCCGGGCTGCCGCTCAATCGCACGGCACCCGGGGCATTTCTGCGGCTGGTGCTCGAACTGGCGGATAGCACGCTGGCGCCGGTGCCGCTCCTGGCGACGCTGAAACACCCGCTGGCGGCCGGTGGGTTGCCACCGGAGAGGTTCCGCGACGAGGCGCGCCGCCTCGAAACCGCGATCCGCGGGCCCCGGCCGGCGCCGGGCTTCATCGGTTTGCGCGCCGCGCTGACCGAGAAGCAGGCATCGCTGCGGCCCTTTGTCGATCGGCTGGAGCGTTGCCTCGGCGCGCTGGCCGAACGGTTGCAGCGCGACGAGATCCGGCTTGACGAGCTTGTTGCCGCGCATATCGCCGCCGCCGAGCATCTCGCCGCGACCGACGGCGAAACCGGCACGGCGCGGCTGTGGCGCGAGGCGGCGGGCGAGGCAGCGGCGCGGTTCTGCCACGAATTGATCGATGCGGCCGCCTGTTTTCCCGCGCTCCCCGGGCGGCATTACCCGGCCCTGTTCGAGGCACTGGCGGCGGCCGCGGTGGTGCGGCCGCCGTTTGGCAGCCATCCGCGGTTAGCGATCTGGGGGCTTGTTGAGGCGCGCTTGCAGCAGGCCGATCTGCTGGTGCTTGGCGGCCTCAATGAGGGCACCTGGCCGGGGCCGGCCGCGTTCGATCCGTGGATGTCGCGGCAGATGCGCCAGGAATTCGGCATCGCGGTGCCCGAACGGACGATCGGCATGGCTGCGCATGATTTCGCGCAAGCGTTGGGGGCACCTCAGGTGGCGCTGACCCGCGCGACGCGGCGCGAGGGAGCGCCAACCGTGCCGTCGCGCTGGCTGTTGCGGCTCGACACGGTTCTGCGCGCAGTCGGACTGGACGGCGCGTTGACCGGCGACCTCGAGATCGAGGCGGCGGCGCTGATGCACGACCAGCCGGCGCGCCGCATCCCGACCCCGGTGGCGATGCCGCGCCCGCCGCGCAAGGCAAGGCCGCGCCAGCTCTCGGTGACGCAGATCGAAACGCTGATCCGGGACCCCTATGCGATCTATGCCCGCCACATCCTGCGTCTGCGCGCGCTCAACGAACTGGATGCCGATCCCGGCTATGCCGAACGCGGCATCACGATGCACGATGCGCTCGCGAGATTTGTTCGCCGTCACCCACATGATTTTCCGAGCGACGCTCACGCGGAACTCCTCGCGATCGGGCGCGAGTGCTTTGGGCCGTATCTGACCCGGCCGGGCGTTTGGGCGTTTTGGTGGCCCCGTTTTGAGCGGATCGTGCAGTGGTTTGTCGCGGCCGAGACGATGCGGCGGCCCGACATCGCGGAGAGCCACAGCGAATTGAAGGGGCGAGTGGTGCTGCCGGCGCGCGGTGGTCCGTTCACGATCACCGCCATTGCCGACCGCATCGACCGACTGCAAAGCGGTGAACTGGTCGTGATTGACTACAAGACCGGAACAGTCCCGAAAAAAAGGGATATCGAGGCAGGCGTCGCGGTGCAGTTGCCGCTGGAAGCAGCGATCGCTCGTCATGGCGATTTCGAGGGGCTGGCGAATGGTGCGCTGACCAGTGCCATGGAATATTGGCGCCTGTCCGGCACCGAGCCGGCTGGCGCCATAACGGGAGTCGCAACGGCCGATCCCATGGCACTGGTCGATACGGTGTACGCGCAGGTCTGCGATATGATCGACCGCTATGACGATCCGGCGATGCCATATTTGCCGGTGCCGGTGCCGCAGTGGAAGCCGAGCTATTCCGATTACGAGCACCTTGAGCGGCTGAACGAGACCGATAGCGAGGCGGGCGCGTGAACCTGGTCGATAACCGGGTCGAAGACGCTGGCAGGGCCCCACGCCGCGCCCTGCGTCCGGCAGAATCTGTATGGGTGGCGGCTTCGGCCGGCACCGGCAAGACCAAAGTGTTGACCGACCGGCTGCTCGCGCTGATGCTGCACGGCTCCGATCCGGCGCGTCTCCTGTGCCTGACGTTTACCCGCGCCGCGGCGGCGGAGATGGCGAACCGCATAAATGCCCGGCTCGCCGCCTGGACGACGATGCCGCCGGGGCAGCTGCGGCAGGAGCTGGTCGCGCTGACCGGCATCGATCCCGATGAACACGATGTGGCGCGTGCCCGACAGCTTTTCGCCAAAGTTCTCGATGTTCCGGGCGGCGCCAAGATCGTGACCATCCACGCGTTCTGCCAATCGCTGCTGCGACGCTTTCCGCTGGAGGCGGGGGTGGCGCCGGAATTTACCGTGATCGATGAGCGTAGCGCAGGCGAGGCGTTGGCCGAGGCGGCGGAAACGGTGATCGCCGCAGCGCGCGACGGCAGCGCGCCGGCCTTTGCCGAGGCGCTGGCGGTTGTCGCCCGCTATGCCGCCGAGGATAGCTTTATCGCGCTGATGACCGCGCTCGTCGCCGAGCGCGGCAAGTTGTGCGCCGCGCTCGCCGATGGCGAGGCGGCGATGCGGCGCCGGCTCTGCGCCCGCCTGGAAATTCCAGCAGATATCAGCGTCGATGATGTCACGGCGGCGTTCTGCGCCTCCGGCGCCGGCGACGAGGCGGCACTGCGCGCCGCCGCGGCGGCTCTGGCGACCGGCTCGCCCAGCGACCGGGCGCGCGGCAGGCTGGTCGCGCGTTGGGGCGCCAGCCCCGGTGAGCGCCGCCTGTTTCTGGACGACTACATCAGCGCCTTCCTCACCGAGGAGGGCGCGATCCGGCAGGTGTTGATTACGGGCGCCGCCGCAAAGCGTGGCGGAGGTCCTGAAATCGTCGAGGCCTTGCAGCGCGAGGCCGAGCGCATTCTGCGACTGCAGCGCGACCGCGCCGCGGTTGCGCTGGGCGAGGCGACCGTCGCGCTGGTACGCCTTGGCGATGCGCTGTTGTGCGCCTACACCAGACGCAAGCGGCTGCAGGGGTTGCTTGATTACGACGATCTGGTGACGCGGGCGCTCGATCTGCTGCGCCGACCGGGGGTAGCACCCTGGGTGTTGTTCAAGCTTGATGGCGGGATCGACCACATCCTGATCGACGAGGCGCAGGACACCAATCCCGAACAATGGGATATCGTGGCCGCTTTGGCAGCCGAGTTCTTCGCCGGCGACGGCGCGGCGGAGCGTGCGCGCACCGTTTTCGCGGTCGGCGACGCCAAGCAATCGATCTACAGCTTTCAGCGCGCCGACCCCGCCGCCTTCGTCAGGATGCGCGAGCATTTCCAATCGAAAGCGGATGAGGCCAAACAGGGCTGGGCGGTGGTGCCGCTGGAGATTTCCTTCCGCTCGACCCAGCCCGTATTGCAGGCGGTCGATGCAGTGTTTCGACAGGATGAGGCGGCGCATGGCGTGGCGCTCGATGGTGCTGCGATCCGTCATGTCGCGGCGCGCGCCGGCCATGCGGGCCTGATCGAGTTGTGGCCGCCGGTGCCGCCCGAACCGGAGGAAATGCCGGACGCGACCGCCTTCCTCGGGCAGCGCCGACGTGTTGCGGAGCCGCGCACGCGCCTTGCCCGCTGCATCGCCGCGACGATCGCGCGGTGGCTGGCCACCGGTGAGCGCCTTGAGGCGCGCGGCCGCGCGGTGCGGCCCGGCGACATCATGGTGCTGGTGCGGCGGCGCAATGAGTTTGTCGGCGATCTGCTGCGGGCCCTGAAACAGCGAGACGTACCGGTCGCGGGCGCCGACCGCCTGGTACTGACCGAGCAACTGGCGGTGCAGGATCTCGTGGCGCTCGGCCGCTTCCTGCTATTGCCGGAAGATGATCTGACCCTCGCCACGGTGCTGAAGGGGCCGCTCTTCGGGCTTACCGAGGACGATCTGTTCGTGCTCGCCTACAACCGCGGCTACGACAGCTTGTGGCGGCGCCTGCAGCAGAAGGCGCCTGACTCGCTGGCGATGAATGCGGCGGCGCGGCGGCTTCGTGAGCTGCTGGCTCGGGCCGATTACGTGCCTCCTTTCGAGCTCTACGCCGAAATCCTCGGCGGCGGAGGCGGGCGGCGCGCGATCCTCGAACGGCTGGGTCCCGAGGTGGCCGACCCGGTCGAGGAGTTTCTCGCGCTGGCGCTGGCTTATGAGCGCGAGCACGTGCCGTCATTGCAGGGGTTTCTGCGCTGGCTGGTAGCCGGCGAGATCGAGGTCAAACGCGATTTTGCCGAACGGCAGCGCGATGAGGTGCGCATCCTGACCGTGCATGGCGCAAAAGGCCTTGAAGCCCCGGTCGTGTTCATTCCCGACGCGATGCAGCTCCCCGACAACAAGGCGCCGCTGATCTGGAGCGAGGCGCACGGTCTGCCGCTATGGTGCCCACGCAAGACCTTGCAGGCGCCGTTCTACCTCCGCGAGCGTGACGCGCTGCGGCAGCGCCAGCTTCAGGAATACCGCCGCCTGCTCTATGTGGCGCTGACCCGGGCCGAGGACCGGCTTTATCTGTGCGGTTGGGAGACCCAACGACCGGCGCGCGAGGCGGCGTCGTGGCATGCGCTGTGCCAATCCGGCTGGGCCGGCATCGCCGAACCTGTGCCATTTGATTCCGCTGCGCTGATCGGAGAGCGCGACGGGTGGGGTGGCGATGGCTTGCGACTGAGTGGGACACAGACCGCACCGCCGCGCCGCGATCATTTCGTAGCCGCCGCGCCGCATACCGCGCCCCTGCCGAATTGGGCCTTGTCGCCGCCGCCGCCCGAGCCGACCCCACCAAAGCCGTTGCTGCCATCGCGACCCAGCGGGCCGGAGCCGGCCACCCTGTCGCCGCTCGCCGCCGCCGGCCGTGACCGCTTCAAGCGCGGCCTCCTGGTGCACCGGTTGTTGCAGAGCCTGCCGGAGCTGCCCGAGCGCGAGCGCGAGGCGGCGGCGCGGCGCTTCCTGGCGCTGCCGGTGCATAGCTTGAATGCAGCGGAACAGACGGAACTTTGTACCGAGACGCTGGCGGTGTTGCGCGAGCCCGAGTTCGCGCCTCTGTGGGGACCGGATGCGCAGGCCGAAGTGCCGGTCGTCGGACTGATCGGGCATCATGCGCTGTCCGGCCAGATCGACCGTCTCGTGGTGACGGACCAGCGGGTGCTCATCGTGGATTTCAAGACGGTGCGGCCGTCACCAGCGACCGAGGTGGAGGTGTCGGCGGCTTACCTGCAACAGCTTGCGACCTATCAGGCGGCGCTCAGCCGGGTTTATCCTGGCCGCCGCGTGGAATGCGCTCTTTTATGGACGGACGGGCCCCGCCTGATGCCGATCAGCGATGCCCTGTTGGCAAAACATCTGCCGGGGCAACTCGCCGACTGACGCAGGGAACCGAGTGGCCCCGGTGCGTGTCCTTTTCCTTAGAGGTGGCAGAAGGATCGACCCATGCGCGGATTATTCGGCGGCTATCTGGTGATCGGCATCATCTTCCTGCTGATCGGATTCTTTGCCACCGGGCCTTGCCCGAACGCGAACCGCGACGTCGTCAGCAATGTCGTCTTCGTATTGGGCTGGCCGGTCTATCTCTATGATAATGTTTCGCATGGCGGCGATGTCGCGGCGCCGGCATGGTTGCACCGCCAGACCTGCGGCGGGGGCGTCGTTGCCTATGGCGACCTGCCGCCGCGCGACGCCGATACGGTTCGGTAATCGCCTCGTGGCCTCACAAGAAGCTGTCAGGCGGCCAGCTCGCACCAGATCGGGGTGTGGTCAGAGGCACGGTCTTTGCGGCGCGGGGCTTTGTCGATATCGCAATAAACGATGCGGTCAGTCGCATGCGGCGATAGCAGCAGGTGATCGATCCGCAGCCCCTCGTCGCGGTTCCAACGCCCGGCCTGATAGTCCCAGAATGTGTAGCGATGCGTCTCGCGGTGGAACAGGCGATAGGCGTCGCTGAGCCCGAGATTGAGCAGGGCACGGAAGCGCGAGCGGCTTTCGATGCGGCACAGCGCGTCATCGCGGAAGGCAACGGGGTCGTACACGTCGTCGTCATTGGGGCAGATGTTGTAATCACCGGCGAAGACAAACGGGATTTCGCGCTGCATCAGCGCTTCGGCGCGCGCCAGCAGGTGATCCATCCATTCGAGCTTATAGGTGAATTTGTCGGTGTCGCTCGGGTTGCCGTTCGGCAGGTAGATCGAGGCAACGCGCACCTCGCCGTCGCCGCCACGGAAAGCGGCCTCGATATAGCGAGCCTGCTCGTCGTTCGCGTAGCCGGGAAGGCCCTTGATCATCTCGGTTGGCGGCTCACGGGATAGGATAGCAACGCCGTTATACGAGCGCTGGCCGATCGCCTCGACGCGATAGCCGAGCCCCTGCAACTCCAGCAGCGGAAACTCCTCGACCAGGCATTTGGTTTCCTGGAGGCACAGCACATCCGGCTTGGTGTCTTCCAGAAAAGCCAGCAGATGCGGCAGTCGCACCTTCACCGAATTGACGTTCCAGGTGGCGATTTTCACGGCTTGGGTCCCGCTGTCGTCATCGCGAGGAGCGCTCGCAAAACAGTGGCCCTAGAGCGAAAAGGAGTTGCCGCAGCCGCAGGAGGAGGCGGCGTTCGGATTGCGGATCTGGAACGAGGCACCCATCAAATCCTCGACGAAATCGACTTCCGCCCCGTTGAGCAGGTCAAGCGAGGTATCATCGACCACAACGCGCACCCCATCATGTTCGAAGACCCGGTCATCGGGATTCTGCTGATCGTCGAAGCTGAGGCCGTACTGAAAACCGGAGCAGCCACCGCCCGAGACCGCGATGCGCAGGAAGGCGTCTGTCGCTTCCTCCTGCTGTTTCAGCGCGGCAATGCGCTTGGCCGCACTATCGGTAATCACAATCTGCCGGTCGGCCGCAGCCGCCGTCGTTGCGTCGCTCATGGTGCAGCTGATCTCCCAGTCTCGACCTTGTCACTCTATTTAAGCATTCTCGACACCCAATCAAAGCGGCACTATAGGGCGACGACGCCCTGATGGGCGCCGGCCCGCGCGCCATCGCCTGCGCTTACCAATAAGGAGCTGACCCATGCTGCGGGCTCTGCCCGGCGGACGCACCAGCGAGACGCTGTCGACCCCTATCGATAAACTCGCGCTGCTCGAAACGCTTCAGCGCAAGGCGCTGTGGCTGTCGACCTGGATGATCCACAACGCGAATCACCTGCGTCCGAGCCGCGACGGGCTCAAGGTCGGCGGTCACCAGGCCTCGAGCGCCTCGCTCTCGACGATCCTGACGGCGCTCTACCTCGATGTGCTGCGGCCGCAGGACAGACTGGCGGTAAAGCCGCATGCCTCGCCGATGTTCCACGCCCTGCAATACCTGCTGGGTCAGCAGACCCGCGAGAAGATGGAGCGGTTCCGTGCTCTGGGCGGCGCTCAGGCCTACCCGTCGCGCAACAAGGACGGCGATATCGTTGATTTCTCGACCGGATCGGTCGGGCTCGGGGTCGGCATCACCTTGTTTGCGTCACTGGTGCAGGATTATCTGCGAGCGCACCGGCTGATCTCCAGCGAAACGCCGCCTGGCCGGATGATCGCCCTGGTGGGGGATGCCGAGCTTGACGAGGGCAACATCTACGAGGCGCTGCTCGAAGGCTGGAAGCACGATGTCCGCAATCTGTGGTGGGTCATCGACTATAACCGCCAGAGCCTCGACGCGGTCGTGTCGGATCGGCTGTTCGGCCGCATCGACGCTTTATTTGAGATGTTCGGGTGGCGTGTCGTCACATTGAAGTACGGCCGCCTGTTGCAAGCCGCGTTTTCCCGCCCCGATGGCGAGCAATTGCGCGACTGGATCGATGCCTGCCCGAATTCGCTCTACTCGGCACTGGTCTACAAGGGCGGGGAGGGGTGGCGGGAGCAGTTGCGTCGCGACCTCAACCGATATCCCGGCATTCGCGCCATCCTCGAGGAGCATGACGATGAGGCACTCGGCGCCTTGATGACCAATCTGGCCGGGCACGACATGGGCTCGGTGCTGGATGCGTTCAACGCGGTAACCGACGATCAGCCGACCTGCTTTATTGCCTATACCATCAAGGGGTACGGACTGCCCTTCGCCGGCCATAAGGATAACCATGCCGGGTTGATGAACCCGGAGCAGATGGCGCTGTTCCAGCAGCGCATGGGCGTGCCAGCCGGTGCCGAATGGGAGCCGTTCGCCGGCCTCGAGCGCTCGCCCGAGGAACTGACGGAGTTTCTCGCGTCGCGGCCTCTGGCTGGCACCCGCAAGCATGAGAGCGCGCCCGTGCCGGTGCCGGAACTGTTGCCGGCGCCGCGCGGCGAGCGGCTATCAACGCAGGAAGCATTCGGCCGGCTGCTCGGCAGTCTGGCGACCGGCGACACGCCGCTCTCCTCGCGCATCGTAACGACGTCGCCCGACGTGACTGTGTCGACCAATCTCGGAGCCTGGGTCAATCGCCGGGGCATTTTCGATCGCACAGAGCGGGCCGACATCTTTCGCGAGCAGAAGGTCGTGTCGGCGCAGCGCTGGGCGATGACACCGCAGGGTCAGCACCTCGAGCTGGGGATCGCCGAGCATAATCTTTTCCTGCAACTCGGTGCCTTCGGGCTGGCGGGGCCGCTCTTCGGCGCGCGATTGCTGCCGATCGGCACGATCTACGATCCGTTCATCAAGCGCGGTCTCGATGCGCTGAATTACGCACTCTACCAGGACGCTCGTTTCATCCTGGTCGCGACGCCCTCGGGCGTCACCTTGGCGCCCGAGGGCGGGGCGCACCAATCGGTCGTCGAACCGCTCGTCGGGCTGGGTCAACCGGGCTTGCTCGCCTACGAACCAGCCTATGCCGATGAGCTGGCGATATTGCTACGCTGGGCGTTTGCGGAAATTCAGGAGGAGGATGGCGAGTCGGTCTATTTCCGGCTCTCCACTCGGCCACTGCCGCAGCCGCCACGGACGCTCGATAAAGCCGCATCGCAGGCGATAATAGATGGCGCTTATTGGCTGCGCGAGCCGGCGCCGGGCGCGACGCTGGCGATCGCCTATTGCGGCGCCGTTGCTCCGGAGGCACTTGCGGCATGGGAGACGCTGGCAGACGACGTCCCGGGTGTGGGCTTGTTGGCGATAACCTCGCCGGGCTCCCTGCATCGAGATTGGCGCGCCTCGTTAGCGGTCGGAACCGACTGTGCCGTCGCGCGCCTGCTGTCGCGGCTTGCTCCAGGTGCCGCTTTGGTAACCGTGGCCGATAGCCATCCGGCGACGCTGTCGTGGCTGGGTGCCGTGTCGCACAATTCCATCGTGCCCTTGGGCATCGACCATTTCGGACAGTCCGGCGACATCCCCGATCTGTACCGGGTCTATGGTCTCGATGCCGACGCGATTATCGATGCTGCCGCACGCGCCTGTTTGCGGGTGGCCCGTGCGTAATAGTCCCAGTCTGTTTCCTGCTGATCCGCCCACCGTTCCTCCCGACGAATCAGCGCCGACCGCACCGATTGGCCCTGATCTGGCGGGAACCCCCAAACCGCGGAAGACTCGTCGGCGGTCGGAGAAACCTGATAACCGTGCTGCGCTAGAGGGAATTCGCGCCGAGCTGCAGTCGGTTCGCGCCTTGTTAGCGCAAATACTGAACGAGCCGAGTCAACATTGAGAGGGCCGGTCTCGCGAGCACCGGCGGCTCTCCGCGGGCTGTTCACAGTATGGCCGCCCCGCGCCGTGATGACCTGGCGCCGCTTCGGCTGAACGGGGCGTCATGACGGGCTCCTCGTCGCTTCCGGATCTGATTCACCGCACTGCGCGGCAAGATCAGGCTGCGTTTGCCGAACTCTACCGGCAGGCCGCCCCGCAACTTTTTGGCATTGCGCTGCGAATAAGCAGTCGCCGGGAGATCGCGGAGGACATCTTGCAGGAGAGCTTCGTCGCCGTATGGGTTAAGGCGGCGGACTTTGATCCGCAGCGTGGCTCGGCCATGGCGTGGCTGGTTTCGATTGTGCGCAACAATGCGATCGACTACACGCGGCGCCGGGCCGCTCGGCCCGAAGGCCGTGCGGTCGCAGACGCCGAAACGCTGCTCGCCGCCGTGCCGGCTGCGGATCGCACCGAAGGCCGCGCCGAGGCACGTGCATTGCAGCGCTGCCTCGATCAGCTCGAGGCGATGCCGCGCCGCGCGGTGACGCTGGCCTATGTTTATGGTTTGACGCGCGACGAGCTGGCGGAGCAGCTGCGGGTTCCGGTCGGTACCGTCAAGAGCTGGATCCGCCGCAGCCTGGAGCGCCTGCAACGGTGCCTCGACGGATGAGGTACACCAGCCCCGAATTGCGCGACCGCCTCGCGGCAGAATACGTCCTCGGCACGATGCCTGTAAGGGTGCGGCTGCGATTTGAGCGGCTGATGAACACCGAACCCGATATTCAAAGCCGGGTTGCGGAGTGGAACCTTCGGCTGGCGCCGCTGGCGGCGGTGACCGCGCCTGAAACCCCGCCCGCGCGGGTGTGGCAGGCCATCGAGCGCTGGCTGCCAGCCGCCCCGCGGGACATTGCACCGCGTCGCCAGGCCGGCATCGCAGAACGGTGGCTCGAGAAGCTTGCGTTCTGGCGTGGTCTGGCGGTTGCGGCCTCGGGAGCATTGGCGGCGGCGGTTCTTTACATCTGGCTCGGCAGCGGTCCCGGGCATCCGAGCGTTGTTGCGATTCTGGCCGACCCGGCGGGCGACCCGGTCTGGCTCGCGACGCGCAACGCGCGTGAAGTCCGGCTTTCCGCGATGCGACCCATCTCGCCCGATCCGGCTCATTCGCTGGAGCTGTGGGGGATCGCGTCGGGCGAGGCGCCGCGGGCGCTCGGTCTGTTGCCGCAAACCCCCGATCAAACATTTGTGATCAGCAGCGCGGATCTACCGCCAGCCGGCGGGGTCCTCGCCGTGACACGCGAGCCGCCAAACGGCTCTCCGACCGGTCGAGCCACGGGCCCGATCCTCTGGCAGGGGAAAACGCTTGATGCCCCATAAAAATTTGCGTTTCGGGTGCATCTAACGCAACGTCAAGCGCGTAAAAGAGCGCGGTACATCGCTTAGTTGGTGATGTGCATCCGTAAACGAATGGGGTGCTTCCATGAAATTCAGAACGATTGCCGCCGCGGCGGCACTGGCGATCGGCGTCGCTACCGGCGCGATGGCGCAGGTGATGGTCGGCGGCGCACCGATGTATTCGACGAAGAATATCATCGAGAACGCCGTCAACTCGAAAGACCACACGACACTGGTAGCGGCCGTCAAGGCGGCTGGCCTGGTGCAGACGCTGTCCGGCCCCGGGCCGTTTACCGTCTTCGCGCCGACCAATGAGGCGTTCGCCGCCCTTCCGCCGGGAACCGTCGATACCCTGCTGAAGCCGGAGAACAAGGGGCAATTAACCTCGGTCCTGACCTATCACGTGGTGCCGGGCCGCTATGATTTGAACTCGCTGCAGAATGCCGTTCGGACAACGCCGGGCGGTCGCGTCTCGTTGAAGACGGCTCAGGGCGAGCCGCTGACCATCTCGGAAAGCGGTGGCACGCTCATGGTCACCGATTCCAAGGGAGGCAGCGCTGCCGTGACGATCCCCAATGTGTTTCAAAGCAATGGGGTGATCATGGTCGTCAATAAGGTGTTGCTGCCGTAGGCACAGGGCCTCTCTTATCGCCCTGCCTTGCGCAATTTGCGCTCGCGCAGGGCGATATAGACACCTGACGCAATGATAATGCCGGCTCCGATCCAGGTCAGGAGGTCGGGGAAATTGCCGAAAATTAGGTAGCCCAGTGTCGTTGTGCCGACCAGTTCGACGTAGCCGAGCGGCGCGATCACCGCGGCCTGACCGGCCTGAAAGGCACGGATCACCAGGTAATGGCCAAAGCCACCGAACAGGCCGAGGCAGCAGAACAGCAGGATATCGAGCGGTGCCCGCGGCAAGACAAACACGAAGGGCAGCACAAAGCTCATCGCCAGCGAGCCGAGCAGCGCCGAAAATACAATTCCGGTGGCAGCATCGTCGTAGATGCTGACCCAGCGGGTCGCGATCTGGTAGAGCGCGTAAGCCGCCGATGATGCGAGCAACAACAAGACCGCCGGGTCATGCATGCCACTGCCGGGCCGGATCACCAGAAGCGCACCGGCAAATCCGATCAGCACCGCCGTCCAACGCCGAACGCCGACGCTTTCATGAAGCAGCGGCACCGAGAGTGCGGTCACGATCAGGGGCGAGGTGAAGCCAATCGCCGAGGCAGTTGCCAGCGGCACCGTCGCGATCGCCAAGACAAATAGCGAATTACTCGTCAGCATCAGCAGCGAGCGCCCGATCTGTACACCCGGCCTGCGCGTCGCCAGCAGACGCCGGCCGTATTTCGGCAGGAAGACCGCCAGCATCACCAGCAGGTGTCCGGTGAACCGCGCCCAGACAATCTGCGAGACAGGGTAGTGTGCGCCGAGCAGCTTTACGCTGGCGTTGAGGAACGGAAACATCGAGACGCCGGCGCACATCAACAGGATGCCGCGCAGGATGTCCGGCTGCTCCCGCCCGCCGCTCGCGATTGTCTTTGCCGCTGGCGCGCCCGCCGGGCGTGACCCCGCGGGCGTATCGGTACTCAGAGGCAGGCGCGCATCGTCGCCGCGCTCGTGCTCGCCGCCGACATTAGGAAATTGAGGTCGCTGCCCGGCAATACGACGCGAACGCCCATCTGGATGTAGCGGCGCAGCAACGCCTCGTCGCCGATACCACCGACACCGGCGAACTTGCCGTGCTTGGCGCAGGCATCGCACACGGTCTGATAGGCCGCAACAATGCGCTCATCGGCAAAGCCGCCGGGAATGCCGTGCTCCATCGCCAGATCATTGGTGCCGATCAGCAGCGAATCAATACCTGGCACTGCGGCAATGGCGTCGGCATTGGCGATCGCGGTCGGGGTTTCGAGCATCACGATGACCAGCGTCGCGGCGTTGATGCCGTTGCACGTCTCGGCAAGGGGCAGTTTATCGTAGCCATAATGCGGCAATCCGCCGGCGACCGAGCGGTGCCCGAGAGGCGGATAACGCAGCGCCTGGGCGATCTTCCGGGCTTCCTCCGGCGTATCGACATGCGGCACAACGATGCCGAGACCGCCGCCGTCGAGAAACCGGGTCGCCATCCACAATTGCCCCGCGGGAACCCGCGCGACCGGTGCGATGCCGGCGCCGAGCGCCGCGACGGCGATCTGCACCGCCATATCAACGTCCATCGAGTTATGTTCGAGGTCGAGGAACAGCCAGTCGAAACCGCAGGCCTTCATCGCCGGCGCGATATCGACGGTACGTGCCTGCCGCAGGATGACCCCCAGCGCCAGCTCCCCGGCATCGAGCCGCTCGCGCGCCGCATTCTTCAGCACCGCCGCCATGTTCCCCTCCATGATTTAAGGCGGGGCGATCCTACGCGAGCGGGGTGGGGCGGTACAAACCCCGCATCATTACATATGCATCAGTACATATGCTGGCCGCCATTCACCGAGAGCGTCGAACCGGTGATGAAGTCAGCGTCGTCGGCGACCAGAAACAGCACCGTGCGGGCGATGTCGTCAGCCTTGCCGAGCCGGCCGACGGGGATGCGCGCAACAATCTTTTCCAGCACGTCCTTGGGCACGGCGCGGACCATTTCGGTATCGACATAGCCCGGCGCCACCGCGTTGACCGTAACGCCGCGCGAGGCGCCCTCCTGTGCCAGCGCCTTGGTGAAGCCATGGATACCGGATTTGGCGGCGGCGTAATTGACCTGACCGTATTGCCCGGCCTGCCCGTTGATCGACCCGATATTGACGATCCGCCCAAAGCGGCGATCACGCATGCCGTCAATAACCAGCCGGGACATGTTGAAACACGACGAGAGGTTGGTTTGGATCACCGCGTTCCATTGCTCGAAACTCATGCGATGCATCGTCGTGTCGCGGGTGATCCCGGCGTTATTGACGAGCACCTCGACCGGTCCGAGTTGTGCCTCGATCGCCTTGATGCCCTCGGTGCAGGCGGCGAAATCCGCGACATTGAATTTGAAGACAGGGATTCCCGTCTCGCGGCTGAACTCCTCGGCGGCTTTGTCGTCGCTCCCGTAATTGGCGGCGACGTTATAGCCGCGTTCCTTCAGGGCGATCGAAATCGCGCGCCCGATGCCGCGCGTTCCGCCGGTTACCACCGCCACCCTGGCCATATGATCCTCCCTCTTGTTGAGCTCGCCGGCGCGTGTGCGGCGCTTCCGCTGTTATGCGGTTAACGCAGCCGGCAAGCCATTACATCCGTCAAATCCAGCCGCCATCCGGCGTCGTCAGTCGCGCGCGACGCACATAGCAATGCCCATGCCGCCGCCGATGCATAGCGTCGCGAGCCCCTTCTTGGCGTCCCGCTTCTGCATCTCATACAGCAGGGTCACGAGCACGCGGGCGCCCGAGGCGCCGATCGGGTGGCCGAGCGCGATCGCGCCGCCATTGACGTTGAGCTTGTCGCGGTCGAAACCGAGATCCTTGCCGACGGCGCAGGCTTGCGCCGCAAAGGCTTCGTTGGCCTCGATCAGGTCGACATCGTCGATCGACCAGCCGGCCTTCTTCAGCGCGGCGCGGCTCGCCGGGATGGGGCCGCTGCCCATGATTGCCGGATCGACGCCGGCTGTGGCCCACGACACGATGCGGGCGAGCGGCTTCAGGCCGCGCCGCTTGGCATTGTCGGTGGTCATCAGCACCACCGCGGCGGCGCCGTCATTGATGCCCGATGCATTACCAGCGGTAACCGTGCCGCTCTTGTCGAAAGCTGGGCGCAATTTTGACAGCACCTCGAACGTCGTGCCGTGCTTCGGGTGTTCGTCGGTATCGACCTTCGTGTCACCGCGCCGCGATTTGACGATGACCGGGACAATTTCGTCTTGAAAGCGGCCGGATTTCTGGGCCGCTTCAGCCTTTTCCTGCGACCAGGCGGCGAACTCGTCCTGCTGCTCACGCGTGATCTGCCACTTCTGCGCTACATTCTCGGCCGTGTTGCCCATGTGGTAGCCGTTGAAGGCGTCCCACAATCCGTCACGGATCATCGTATCGACCATCTCGGCGTTGCCCATCTTGACGCCATTGCGCAGGTGTATGCAGTGCGGCGCCTGGCTCATGCTCTCCTGGCCGCCGGCAACGACGATCTCAGAATCGGCATTGCGGATCGCCTGATAACCGAGGGCGACGGTGCGCAAGCCGGAGCCGCAAAGCTGGTTCACGCCATAGGCCGTGGCCTCGTACGGGATTCCGGCCGCCACCGCCGCCTGGCGTGCCGGGTTCTGGCCCTCGCCGGCCGTCAGGATCTGGCCCATGATGACTTCGGAAACTTCCTTCGGATCGACCGACGCCCGTCGTATCGCCTCAGCGATCGCGATCTGACCGAGTTCGTGCGCCGCAAGGCTGGCCAAACCGCCACTGAAGGCGCCAACCGGGGTGCGAGCGGCGCTGGCGATGACGATATCGGTCATGTCCGTGTCTCCATTGGTGGGCGATTTGGGCAGATTGCGGTTGACGCCGTTTATGTGGGCAGCCGGGTGGCCGTGTCAAAGCGGCAGCGCAACCAATCGGCGATTGGTTGCCAGATGGCCTCCGGCGCGTCGGCCGAACTCATCATGCCGATATGCCCCAGGGCGGGACGCAACACGGTCGCGTTTGGCAGCGCCGCGGCAAGCGGCTCGGCGGCGAGTGGCGGCACGATCCGGTCGCGCTGCGGCATTACTACAAGCGAGGGAAGGCGCATTCTCGCCGGCTCCACGGTGCGCCCCGCGACCTCCCACGTCCCGTGGCCGGGTGCGTTATCGAGGTACCAGTCGCGGGCGCACTCCAGCGCTACTCGCTGCGCCAGCGGGACGCCGTCATTGAGCCAATCCTCGAGGGCGACGAAATCGCGGGCGGCCTTGCTGTCGGCAGGCAGTCTGGCGAAACGCACGAATTTGCGCTCGGCGAGAAATGGATCAAGGGCGACAAACAGGCTCTGAATGACGGAGACGGGGAGAGGCTGTGGCCCGCCGGTGAACTGGGGCAGGCGATTGCCCAGGCTCCCGAGCAGCGTATGCGCCGACTTGCGCTCCGCATGAAAATCCCAGGGCGTCGCCAGCAGGATCAGCGATGCAATCTGGCTTGTGTCATGCGTCGCCAGGGCGAGCGATAGCAGGCCGCCCATGCAATAACCGCAAACATGCACCGGGCGATGCCCCAACCCGGCGGCCACTGCCAAGGCGGGAGCCAGCCGGTGCAACACGTAATCGGCGGTGGTGAAGTCGCATTCAGCGTTCCCTGGTTCTCCCCAATCGATAACCAGCGGGCGCACGCCTTGTGTCGCGAGGTAGCGTGCAAAGCTGCGCTCGGGAAGCAGATCTACGATGTAATGGCGGTTGATCAGCGAGGGCACCAGCAGGATGGTTGCCGCCGCTTTCGCATCGCCATAGTCGAGTAATCGCGACGAGCCCGCCTGCCACAGCACCGGCGGCTCGCCAGCATCGCGCCGGAACGGATGATGGCGATAGGCATCGATCCCCGAAAGAAAGGCCGAGGCGCGCTCATGCAGCAGATTATCGAGGGCAGTGCCGACCGGCTCAACACCGTGCCGGGCGATGTCGCGCGCGAGATCGTGCAGCTGCGGGTTGGCGCCGTTCCAGGACGGCAACCCGCTCCGCAAGCTCATCAACCCGGCGCGACAGCTCAGCCATAGCAACGTCGCGCTGGCCAGATGGGCCGGCAGCGGCCGCGGCATCAATCGGCGGTCGATCGGATGTGTCATGCGCCGGCATCGGGGAGTTCGCGTGCTGCAGCGCACCGGATGCCAGCTCGAGCCAGCGTTGCGCCGGTTGCGCCATCTTGGGGTCCGCCATCAGCGCGGTCATATACTCCGACCACAGCGCAAAAAACCGCGCCGCAAGATCGTTTTCCCTGCTCATTGAGGGAAATATAGGCACACGTCGCGGGCGCCACACTGTGGACCGGAATTTTAAATCGGGTTTGATGCGGCGATTTATACGAATCGCTGTATTGTTGCACAGCAGCACATTCTTTGATTGCAAGACGGCGGGACCATGGCACAAGCGAGCGCGGCGCAGGCCGCCACTGACCGGAAACCCATTGTCGTCAAGAAATACGCTAACCGGCGGCTCTATAATACGGCCACCAGCAGCTATGTGACGCTCGACGACCTCGCCACCTTGATCAAGGAAGGCGCTGATTTCGCGGTGTATGACGCGAAGACCGGCGAGGACATCACACGATCGGTACTCACCCAGATCATTGTGGAGCAGGAGCAGAAAGGGCAGAACCTCCTGCCGATCAGCTTTCTGCGGCAGCTGATCAGCTTTTATGGCGATAGCGTGCAGTTCCTGGTCCCCGGCTATCTCGAGCAGGCAATGGTGGCATTCGCGCGTAATCAGGAAGAGATGCGCAACACGATGCGGGCGACCCTGGGCATTTTTCCGTTCGGCCAGCTCGAGGAAATGGGCAAACAGAACATGGCGCTGTTCGAACGCGCCCTGAAAATGATGTCGCCCTACAACCAGCAGCCTAAGTCCGCCGAGCCGCCGCCCGCCGCGCCGGAGAAGACCACCGCGCCGGAAGATCCTCGACTGCAGCGCCTCGAAGCCCAGATAGAGGCGTTACGCGAGCAGCTCGATAAGATGGACAAGAGCGGCCGTTAAGCCGGCTCGACTAGCTTTCCCCGACGGCGGTCTTTACCGCCCGCTCTTCGCCTTCCTGGATGTCGACCGTCTCGGGACGAGCGTTGCTCATCCACGGCTTCTCCAAAGATGGGTAGCCGAAATAGTGGCCCTGTAGCAGCCCGACGCCTTCCCCGCGGAGGATTTCGGCGTCTTCTTCCGAGGTGACGCACTCCGCGACGGTTTCAAAGCCGAAGCCGCGTGCCAAACCCAGAAGGTGGCGCAGGAAAACCTGGCTTTCCGGGCTCTTGGACAGGTTGCGGATAAACGATCCGTCGATTTTTACCGTGTCGACCGCAAGGCTTTGCAGGTGCCGCAGCGATGTGTGGCCGGCGCCGAAATCATCAAGTGCGACGCGACACCCGGCATGGCGCAGCGCGCTGACAAAGCGGGCCGACTCCTCCAGATCGTAGAGGGCGGCGGTCTCGGTGATCTCGACGATGAGCCGTGACGCGATTTCGGGTCGGTTGCGCACCTGCGAGATCAACGCGCGCAGCCATGGCCGGTCGGCCGCGGTCAAGCCGGAGATGTTGAAGCCGAGACAGACATCGGGATGCTCCGTCAGATCGGCCACAGCGCGATCGAGGACGTAGCGATCGATCAGTCGGATAAAGCCGAGCTGTTCGATAATCGGGACGAATTCGCCGGCCGACACGACACGCCCTTCGGGAGTGATCATTCGCAGCAGGCATTCGTAATGATTGACGATGCCGGTCTGCGCTTCGACAACCGGCTGGTAGGCGAAGACGATGCGGTCTTCGCGCAGCGCTGTCTGCACCTGCTCGCTGATCGTCAACGCGCGGCGTTGCCGGTCACGCTGCTCCTCGGTCATGCGGTAATGCGTATGGCAATCGCGTCCCGCCCGCTTAGCCTCGGACAGCGCACTCTCGGCGCGGGTGATGACGTCGTACGAGGTCAGCCCTTGATCGGGGAAGGAAGCGCTGCCGATCGAGGCTGTCGCATAGACCAGACCGCGCGCCGTGGTGATGGGTGTCGAATTAACCGCGTTGAGGATTTTCTCGGCGACCGCCGAAATGTTTTCCGGCTCACAATTCGACAGCACGACGCCAAACCGGTCGCCGCCGAGGCGGCCGATTAGATCGCTGACCCGCACGCAATTATCGAGGCGCCGGCCGATCTCGATCAGCACCGTGTCAGCCGCCTCATAGCTGTACATGTCGTTGATCATCGTCATGTTGTCGATGCCAACAGAAAGGAAGGCGGCCGGGCTGTGCATCCGCTGGTTGGCGGCGATGATCTGGTCAACGGCCTCGCGCAACCGGCTTTTGTTGAAGTGCCCCGTCAGCTCGTCGTAATTGGCCAGGCGCTCGAGCCGGCTCTGCTGCGCCTTGCGGTCGCCGATCGAGCGGATGACACCGCGCATGACCTGCGGGCGTCGGTCGCCGTCGCGCACCGCGCGGCCGCGCTCATGCACCCACACGAAAGTGCCCTCGGCACAACGCAGGCGGTACTCGCAATCGAAGGCTGCTTCGCCATCGAAATGCGACGCCAAGGCGAGTTGTCGATGGACTAGATCGTCGGGATGAACCCGGTTGGCGAAACTTCGCCCAGTCGGCAACTCGGCACTGAATTCGATCCCGGCGTCAGCGAGGCGGCCCGACCAATCGAGCCGATCCTCGTCCAGATCCCAGGAGTATGCGACATCGCCCGCTGCATGCAGCGCGGCAGCGATCTCGCCGGATTGGTCGTCGTTAACGCTCATCCGCCTTCAAACCTCGGTCGCGCTTGGCAAAGGCTACGAGGCCCCGTCCCTCGGCAACACGCTACGCTAATCTCAATATAATGAAGAAAGCCTAAATGCGCTCAATACGCATTTGCGTGACGAATATCACACCGGCTTCACGCCGGGGTGTGCGACTCAAGAAACGGCAACACCGCCTGAGCGAATTCGCGCGCCCGCACTTGGGTAAAGGCGTGTCCGCCGCGCGGGAAAATCTTGATTTCAGCGCCTGGTATCAGGCGCGCCAGCTCTTCGGAGAAGTAAGAAGGCGTAACGAAGTCGTCTTCGGCGCCAACAACGAGAGTGGGCGTCTTGATGCGGCTGAGGCTTTCGGTGCGATCGAACGCCAACACGGCGTCAATGCGGCTGGCAGCGATTTCGGTTGGTGGAAACACCGCCAAGCTTTGTGCTTCCTGCTGCCGCAATCGTTCATTGTTGCGGGCGACCCACCAGCTCGGGAACAGGAAAAGCGTATTAGACTGCACGTAGGCACTGGGCCCGAGTCGTAAAAGGATGTCCTTGCGCAGCGCGAACAGACGCCGGAAGTAAGCATCGGGCTTGGTCCACGAGGCGGATAACACAACGCTCGCAAGCCGCTTCGGGTGCTCGACCGCCAGAATCTGGGCGATCGCGCCCCCAGTAGAATGGCCGACCACATGCGCGCGTTCGATCTCTAGCGCGTCCATCAGACCGATCACATCGGCCGCCATGCGGTCGACCGTAAAGCCGCTGCGCGTCAGGTCGCTCTGCCCGATGCCCCGGTGGTCATGGGTGATGACGTCAAATTTCTTCGCGAACAGTGCGACTTGGTCGTTCCAGTACGACGCGAAGCCGCTCAGCCCCGAGACGAAGAGCACGGGGAACCCGACACCCTGGCGCTCGTAGTGGAGCGCCCCCTCGCCGATTACAATCCGCGGCATTGGCCCGCCATTTACCAGATTATCGTCGGTATCACCGGGATGGCCGGCCTGTCAAACGCGAACGGCGCCTAGCTGTTACGCACCAGCTGGGGGTGGTGGTATCGACATGGGGCCCAACGCTGTGTCCGGTTAGTCACTGAAGAGAATTCAAGGTTGCCCAAAATTTGACACAGGTCACCGATCCAATGGGATGCGATACAACGGTTGAGAGCGGACGGCGACATAAACGCGGTCCGATATAGCTTTCGACCGCAACTACTGCCGGGTGCGTCGCTTCGATGCCCTGGCGCACATGGCTCAATCGATCGAGTGGACTGATATGACCCAGCAGCAACATGACACCCGCCCCGCGGCCCGGAACTCGACCGCCCATAAAGGCTCGGGAGGTTCTGCGGACGATGCCAGCGTGCGCCGAGCGCCGGGGCGGACGCAGGACATCGACCGGCATGTCGGTGCCCGAGTTCGCGAGCGGCGTATTATGATGGGGCTGACGCAGCAACAACTCGCCGATCTGATCGGGGTCACTTATCAGCAAGCCCACAAATACGAGCGCGGCATCAATCGCGTCTCCGCCGGACGGCTGTACGAGATCGCACAGGTCCTGAGTGTGCCGGTGGGTTACTTCTTCGACGGCTTAGAGGAAGAAGAGACGCGTCCGGTCAGCCCGCGCGAACGCATGTGTCTGGAACTCGCGCGCAACTTCGCGCAGATCCCAAATGAGCGGCACCAGGAAGCGCTGAGCCAACTGGCCCGGGTTCTCGCCACAGACTAGGTAGAAATGCAGATCGCGGCGGGGTGGCCCCGCCGCGATCCAGCATCAAGCAATCGCCCATTCGAGGCGCCCCCTGGGCGCCTCAACGTGCCGTGATATTAAACGAGGGGCGGCTGGCGTCGGCTCATCATGCCCATAACCAGGGCGATGACGAAAACCACCAGGAAGATAAAGAAGAGCACCTGCGCGATGCCTGCCGCGGTCGAGGCGATACCGCCAAACCCAAACAGACCCGCGACCAAAGCGATAACCAGAAATACCAGAGCCCAGTACAGCATTGTCATCTCCGTCCGCGATCCTGCCGGGTAATCAACTGAAGATTTCCCTGCAGCCTGCCCCACTAACACAGAGAGATAAGTTTCGGTTCCGACAACGCGCATCTGAGAGTTCACGGCGACCGCAACAAATCTGATGATGCGCTGCGTCAGCCGGTATCATCCGGCTTATTCGAACAGCGCCTTTTTCAGGATCCCGTGGATGCCCCAGTTGCCGTCCACCACCTGCGTCACGCCGAAATCGACCGCCACGGACATCAGCGAGATGGACTCGTCCTCGGACAGACCTTTCGTACGCATTAGAAAATGTCGCATCTTGCGAAACGCATCGCGCATCGCGCCGTCGAGCGATGACCTGGCGAAAATATCGCGCTGCGCATTCTCACCGAGTTCGGCTAGGTAGTTGGCAAAGCTGAACCCGTGGACGATCCATTCGTCTGGTGTTTCCAGCAGCGGATAGCAGAGTTCGGCGAGCGGGGTGCCGCTCAGCGTCTCGCGCTTGCGCAGGATGAGCTGGAAGGTGCCAGTCAGCGAGCACTCAATCGCTGTGCCGCACAGTTCGGAGTCGCCTTGGCTGGCGTGTGGGTCGCCCACCGAAAACAGCGCTCCCGGCACCGCGACAGGGCAGTACATTACCGCACCCTTGCCGATGCGCCAGTCGTCGATATTGCCGCCGAAATAGCCTGGCGGAATCGTATCGACGTATTCTGCCTCGCTCGGCGCAACCGCAATGACCCCGAAATGCGGCCGGACCGGTATCCGTATCCCCTTCAGAATACCGTGCCGCTCCTCGACAAGCCGATGATCGACGGGCACTCCGGGATAATCGATCGTCTGATGCACCACTCCGAAGGGGTCGATCTGTGGCATCCAGCGGTAATTGTAGACGGCGCGAGCCCAGCTGCGATCTCCGGCCGCGTCGATTTCGTATATGGTGATGACTTCGCGCGGCTTCGGCTTAGTCAGCAGGTCATTGTAGTGAAATCCCCACCAGGCCGCGGCGTTACTGCCGAAGGCGCGGCCCGCGTAAGCCGGATTGGCGCAGCCGCGCGGCTTGATATCGAGGATCCGTACCTCCAGCACATCGCCGGGCTCGGCCCCAGCGACATAAACCGGTCCGGTGCAGATATGAACGCCGCGCCCTTCGCCGCTGCCGCGGCCATAAAGCGATGCGTCGGCGGGGCCCGCGCCGCGGCGGTCGACGTTCTTTTTGTCCCGGGTCCAGAGAAAGACGCTTTCGGCGCCGGCATCTCCTTGGATCATGCGGCTGTGGTCATCATAGGCGTGATGTGTCAGCGCCTCGATCGTCACAAGATCGCCGGAGGCGACTGACAGCACCGGTTTCAGCACCCGGCTGAAATAGCCCCAATGAACGGTGTCGGCTGTCGCCGGGAGCAGGTGGTGCGTGCTCATTGCGGGAGCCTGCGCGGCGGCAGCGTCATGACACATCTCCCGTTGGCTTGTGCAAGATCGGGCGGGCCCGGGTCACAGTGCGCCGGCCACCCTTCATTCCCCACAGCACCGGCACGATCTCGGCGACTGCGAGAGCCGGATCGTATGCGTCGAGCACCACCAGATCGGCCGGGTTGCCGGGCGCGATCCCATAATCCTGGAGGCGCATCAAGCGTGCCGCGCGGGACGTCACCATCGTCAGGCATTCGGCCAGGGGCACTGGCTGACTCACCTGACACACATTGGCATAGAGGTTGGCCATGCGGATCAGCGACGCGTCGCCAAAAGGAGTGAACGGGTTCAACACGTTGTTGGTCGAAATCGAGCAGTTCGCGCCATGCGCAACGATCTCGGCGGCATGCACCACACCGCGCGGTTTTGCATGCGTCTGAAGGCGACCGGTCAGAAACAGGTCGGTGGCCGGCAGGACGGTCACGGCGACGCCGGCATTCGCCAGTTGCCGCGCAATCGCGGCAAAGCGGTCGGGCGGCAATAGCGACAGCTGTGTGACATGACCGATCGCGACCCGGCCGCCATAGCGATATTCCTCGGTTTTGCGGCAGACATACTCCGCTTGCATGCCGTCGGTTGTGTCCCCAAGATCGAGGTGCATGTCGATATCGCAATCGGCGGCGCGCGCGATCTCGAAGACCCGGTCGATCTGCCCGCGCGGGTTGCTGTCGAAATAAGGCGCCGCCCCGACGACCCGGGCGCCGCGCGCCAGCGCTGCGACCATCAGAGCGTCTGTGCCGGGATTGTTCAGCAATCCTTCCTGCGGAAATACGCATAACTCGATATCCACCGCCCAGGCGTAATCCGCCGCCAGCTGCTGTACCGCCTCGACCCCAAGCAAGCCGATACCTGGATCGACCTCGACGTGCGTGCGAATGCGCGTGGTGCCCTGCGTGATACATTTGTCGAGCAGCCGACTGCCGCGCGCCCCGATGTCGTCAAACGTGAAGTCGCGCTTGGCGGCAGCGGTGAGGCGCACTGCCTCGGCCGGCGTGCCTTCCTCGATATGGCAGCGGTCGAGAATGCAGGCTTTGTCGAGATGCAGGTGCGTCTCGACAAAGCCGGGGACCACCAGCCGGCCACCGACATCAACGATCTCGGCCTCGCCGGCAATTCTCGGCTCGACGCATGCGATCCGGCCTGCGGCGATGCCGACATCGACGCTCGCTCTACTCTGCAGGCGGGCGTTGCGGACGATCATGTCGAGGTTCATGCGGCCTCCCGCTGCGCCGCTGGCTCATCCAACCCGGTCATTGAGCAGCCCCTCCGGCATGGTATCTTGGTTCGCTCCGCACTTTGATCACGGCAAAGGGCGTGCCAGCACTCCCGGCGCCGCGCCGGCGGTCTTGCGGTGCGTTTCCGTTATCAAGCCGTGGTGCCTATGGTGACCGCAAACTCGACTGGCGACGCGCTGCTCGCCAGCCCTTCAAAGCCGGGTGGGGTGGGGAATGCAACCGAGGGCTATGATCATGGCGGCGGCGACGCTGTTGCTGTCGCTGTCGTCGGGTGGGGTGATTGCTGCCGAGGAGACGCCGAAGCGCGGCGGCATCCTGACCTATATGATCCCGGCAGACGCGCCACCGAGCTTTGACGGGCACCGCGAAAATACTTTCGCGACGATTCACGCTATGGCGCCGTTCTACAGCGTCCTGGTGCGGGCCGATCCGGAGAACCCGGCCTCCACCGCAGATTTCGTCTGCGATCTGTGCACCGCGATACCGGAGCCGACCGATAACGGGCGCACCTACACCTTCACGATCCGAGGCGATGTCAAATTCACCGACGGTTCGCCGCTGACCGCCGACGACGTGGCGGCCAGTTGGAACGAGATCGTCTTTCCGCCGGATGGCGTGATCAGCGTGCGCCGAGGCTATTACTCAATGATCGACAAGATCGAGGCGCCCGACCCCAAGACCGTCGTCTTCCACCTGAAATACGGCACCAAGGCGTTCATCCCTGCGCTCGCCGACCCCTATAGCTTTATCTATAAGAAGGCGATCCTCGATCGCGATCCGCACTGGTACGAAAGCAATGTGCTGGGCTCCGGCCCCTTCCGACTCAAGGAATATCAGGCCGGACAGTCGATCGCGGGTGAACGCAACCCCGATTATTACCGCGCGCGGTTGCCGTACCTTGATGGTTTCGTCGGCATTTTCTCCGAAAAACAGGCGGTGCGGGTGGCGGCGATCAAGAGCGACCGCGCCGCGATCGAATTCCGCAGCTTTCCGCCGGCAACGCGCGACGAATTGAAAGCCGCGCTCGGTGACCAGATCACGGTGCAGGAAAGCGACTGGAACTGCGGCAGCCTCGTCACCCTCAACCACAAGCACAAACCGTTTGACGATGTCCGGGTGCGGCGCGCCCTGACCCTGGCGTTCGACCGTTGGAACGGCGCGACTGGGATGTCGAAGATCTCGATCATGAAGACGGTCGGTGGCGTCGCCTTTCCGAGTTCGCCGCTCGCCGCAACAAAGGCGGAACTCGAGCAGCTTGCCGGCTACTGGCCCGACATCGAGAAGTCGCGGACCGAGGCGCGGCGGCTATTGCATGAGGCGGGAGCCGACAATCTCAGTTTCGAATTGCTCAACCGCAACGTCGATCAGCCCTACAAATTCAACGCGCTGTGGGCCATCGGCGAGTGGAGCAAGATCGGCGTGCATGCGACGCAGCGGGTGCTTTCGACCGGCCCCTTTACGGAGGCCATGAACAACGCCGAATTTGCCGCCGCGATCGATGGCGACTGCCAGAACATCGTCAACCCGCTGCTCGACGGTACGAAATACCTGCCGCACTCGGTCTCGACCGCGAACTTCGCGAATTTCGAGGATCCCGAAGAAGTCGATCTCTATAACCGCATGCTGCGCGAAACCGACTTCACCAAGCAGCGCGCCTTGATGCGCGAGTTCGAGAAGCTGGTGCTGGACACGCACGCTCATGAAATCCTGTTGCTGTGGCGTTATCGCATTGTGCCGTATCGCAGCTATGTCAAAGGGTTCAAGATCAGCCCGAGCCATTATGTGAACCAGGATCTGGCGCAGATCTGGCTCGACAAGTGATCTGCTGGCACGTAACGGAGGAGGCTCGGATGGCTGCTCATACGATCAAACCGCTCGTCACCGCAACCGCGACCAACACCGGCGGCCGCAACGGGCACTCCGAAACGACGGACCATTCTGTCAGCGTCGACCTGTCAGTCCGCAAGGAGATGGGCGGGCCGGGGCTGCCCAACACGACGACGCCCGAACATCTGTTTGCCGCCGGCTATGCCGCCTGTTTCGGGGGCGCCATCGAATTCGTCGCGCATCAGCACAAAAAGAATGTCGCCGGAACGGTTGTGACCTGTTCAACCTCCGTCGGTCCGCGCGAGGGCGGGGGCTTCGGCATTGCCGTCAAGATGCATGTCAAGGTGCCGACCCTGCCGGTCGAGGAGGCGCGCTCGCTGGTCCAGGAGACCCACGACAAAATCTGTCCCTATAGCCACGCGACCCGCGGCAATATTGACTTCGTCCTCGAGGTCGAAGGCGCATAGCGTCTCTTTAAACAACTGGAGCCCCGCGCCATGACGGATACCGCCGCTCGCAATCAGCGTAAGATCGCGGTCATCGGTCTCGGCTCGATGGGCCTCGGCATGGCGACATCGTTAGCGCGCGCGGGCTACGAGGTCAGCGGTTGCGACCGCGCCCCGGAGGCGTTGGCGGCCGCGCGCGCCGCAGGGATCATCACTGCTACCGACCCGGCCGAGGCGGCGCACGACGCCGACGCGGTGCTCAGCGTCGTGGTGAACGCGGCGCAGACCGAGACCGTATTGTTCGGCGGGGCGGGAGCCGTGCCGGCACTGCGCGACGGCGGTATCGCGATTTCCTGTGCGACGATGGCACCGAGCGAGGCCCGCCGGTTCGCCGCGGCGGCCGCGGAACGGGGCGCGCTTTACCTCGACGCGCCGATGAGCGGCGGCTCGGTACGCGCCGCCGAAGGTGCACTGACCTTCCTGGTATCCGGGCCTACGGTGACCTATGAGGCAGCTCGCCCATTTCTCGAAGCGATGGCGCAGACGGTTTATCACCTCGGCGAGGATATCGGCACAGGTGCCGCCTTTAAGATGGTCAACCAGCTTCTCGCCGGCGTTCACATCGCCGCCGCCTGCGAGGCGCTGACCTTTGCGACGAAGCTCGGCCTCGACCTCGCGCAAGTCTACGAGGTCATCTCCAATGCCGCCGGCAGTTCATGGATGTTTCAAAACCGCGGCCCGCACGTCGTCGAGGGCGACTACACGCCGCGCAGCGCCGTTGAGATTTTTGTGAAGGATCTCGGCATCGTCGAGGACATCGCTCGCGCCGAGCGCTTTCCAACGCCGCTCGCCGGGGCGGCGTTACAGCTCTTTCTGATGACGGCGAGCGCAGGAATGGGCCATGACGACGACGCCTCGGTCGCGCGCCTCTATGCCAAGATCGCCGGCCTCGATCTTCCCGGCCCGGCGGCGCCGTAATCCGTCTTCCCGCCTAAATCGCGCGTCAATGACCCCTTCGCGCTCCCGGCGACAGCCGGGAGCCATCAATCCTCCTTAGGACGAGTGGACCCGGGCTCCCGCCGAGGATGCGCAAAAAAGGATGTGTGATCGCCGAAAGGGGCGTGGGTCGGACGCGACGGGGAGGCGCTAAACCCGCGCCGCAGATGCAGTCGCCGCGGGCGAGGGGATGGCACCGGGGGCGTGGTATTCAGGGACGAGGCGGCCGAGCAGGTCGAGCGTGCGGATTTCCCGGCCAGCGCGAGCGTGTTCTTCCAACTCATCGACAGAGCGGGCGAGGACGGCATAGTCGGCGGTACGCGGCGCGGCCAGCCGCAAAGCCGGATTGACCGTCGGGATGGGCGCTTCGGCGCCGTGAAACAATGCCTCATGCAATTTTTCGCCGGGACGCAAACCAATAAAGTCGATTTTGATGTCGCGATCGGGGGTCAGGCCGGCAAGACGGATCATCTGCCGCGCAAGATCGACGATCTTGACCGGCTCACCCATGTCGAGAACGAAGATCTTGCCGCGCAAGTCGCCTTGTTCGGGTTCGGGCGCGCTCGCCGACGCCTCCAGCACGAGTTCCACCGCCTCGCGCACAGTCATGAAAAACCGCGTCATCTCGGGGTGGGTAACCGTCAGCGGGCCGCCGGCCGCCAATTGCCGCGTGAAGAGGGGCACGACCGAGCCGGTCGAGCCGAGCACATTGCCGAATCGCACCGTCACGATACGTGTGCCCATTATCCCGGGCCTTCCGGGTGCCTCCCGGCGCGATTCCTGGACATCCAGCGCCTGGCAGATCGCCTCGGCCAGCCGCTTGGTCGCGCCCATCACGCTCGCCGGATCGACCGCCTTGTCGGTCGAGATCATCACCATCTGTGAGACGCCGTGAGCGCGCGCCGCCTCGGCGACATTGCGAGTGCCGATCACATTGGTCAGCACGCCTTCGACGGGGTTGGCCTCGACCATCGGAACATGCTTGAGGGCCGCGGCGTGAAACACGATCTGCGGCTGCTCGCCACCGATTACCGCCTCGATGCGGTGGCGGTCACGTACATCGGCCAGCAGGGGGCGGATCGAGAGGCCTGGCCAACGCTCCCGCAATTCCCCATCGATCGAGTAGAGCAGGAACTCGCTGCTATCGACCAGGACGAGCCGGTCAGGCGCCAGGGCCGCGATCTGGCGGGTCAGTTCCGAGCCAATCGTGCCGCCGGCGCCGGTCACCAGGACGCAGCGTCCGCGGATCAGCCGAACGACGCCCTCGCGATCGAGCACCGCCTGCGGACGTCCCAGCAAATCTTCGAGTGCGATCGGCTCGATCGGCCGCGCGTTATCGGCACGCGTCTGCTGGAATTCGGTGGAGCGCGGCGCCCGCGCCAAGGGAATCGCCAAGGTCTCGGCACGGTCAAGCAGCCGCCTCACCTCGGCGCCGGGCATCGCCTGTGCCGTAATCACCAGCTTCTGTGGACGCCGACCCCTCCGATCAAGATCGGCCACAACCTGCTCCAGCCTGTCCAGCGTGCCGAGAACCGGGATGCCATAGATTTCACGACCGACCCGGGCGCTCGTGTCGGATAAAATGCCGACGACACGGTACAGCGCATCGGGATCGCGCGCCGTCTCGCGGATGAAGCTGTCAGCGCCCTCTTTCGTGCTGATCAACAAGACTGGAATACGGGCGGCGCGGCCGTTGCGTTCAAGCAGGTGGTCGAGGCCGCGATCCTTGAAGATGCGATAGCCGAGGCGCGGGGCCCCGAGCAGCGCAATAAGCACCAGCCAGTCGATCAGCAGAATCGAACGCGGCAAGGCGTCGAGCCGGGTGAAGAAAAACATGACGGGTAGGAAGACCAACTCGGTCAGCGTTGCGGCGCGTGCGATATTGATCAGGTCGGGCAACGAGGCATAACGCCAGATCCCCCGATACAATCCGGTCAGCAGAAAGATCACCGCAGCGATCGCCGTAAAGGCAACGCAATAAAGCAGGATCAGCCGCGGCTCGTAGCCGAGCACCGCTTCGCCGAGCCGAAGATACATCGCCATCGCGAACGAGAGCGCCGCCATCGTTACATCGTGGAGGAACGCCAGAACGGCGCGGCGGGATTTCGGCAGCACAGGCACGAACGGAAAAGCCGGTGGTCTCGGAAGCGCGTTCTATACCAAAGATCGCCTGTCTCGGGAAACGCGCAGGCCGGCGGCTGAATACCCCGCATGAGACACCGCCGGCTATTCCGGCGAGCCCATGCGTATGCCTAAATGACGGCATGACACGGCGGCGCCGCTTATACTTGATGATGCGGGCGGAAGACGGCTCGCCGTCCGCCCGGCTGTTTCGCGCAGTGCATCACCTGATGGTGGCGCTTGGCATCGGGGTGATGCTCGCCTCGACCGTGGAGCCCCTGGAGGCCGCCTATGGGGTTCCGCTCGCCATTGGTTTTTACGTGGCGGCGGCGTTCTTCCTGCTCGAGTATGGGGCGCGTCTTTACACCGCACCCGAACTGCCGGGCGGCGAGCATCGCGGCACCGTTGGGGCGCGAATCGCATGGGCCACCTCCTTCGCCGGGATCTTTGATCTGATCAGCGCCCTTCCGGGGGTGGCGGCCCTGGTGCGCGGTCCGCAGACCGTCTTGGTCGGGTTTGTCTGGGCTTTCAAATACGTGCGGTACTCGCCGGGGCTGGCCAGCCTCGGGCGAGTTATTGGCAATGCCCGGCAGGCGATCCTGTCGGTGCTGCTCGGCTTCTGCATCGTTCTGCTCAGCGCCGCCAGTATCGCCTACCTGCTGGAACGCAACGCACATCCGGAAAACCCGGAAGCGTTCGCCTCGATCCCGGCCGCTTTGTGGTGGGGCATCGTGACGATGACGACAACCGGTTACGGCGATATCGTGCCGGCGACGGTTGCCGGGCGGGCGCTGTCCGGCGTCGTCATGGTCGGCGGCATCTTGATTTTTGCGCTGTGGACCGGTATCCTCGTCAATGGGTACGCCGAGGAGCTGCGTCGGCTCGAGTTCTTGCGTACCTGGGAACTCGTCGCCAAAGTCCCGTTTTTCCACAATATCGGCGCATCGCTGATTGCCGAGGTGGCGCGCCTGTTGCGCCCGCGCGACTACCCGAGCGGCGCGGTGGTTGTGCGCCGCGGCGAACCGGGCGACTGCATGTATTTTGTCGTCGAGGGCGAAGTCGAGATCCAGTTGGCCGCGGGCTCGCTCTATCTCGGAGCGGGGCAGTTCTTTGGCGAATTGGCGCTGCTCACCGGTGAGCCGCGCAACGCCACCGTGGTGGCAGTACAATCCTGTACCCTGCTTGCCCTCGATATTGTCGATTTCCACGAGTTGATGGCGCGTCACCCGGAACTGGCGCGCGTCATCCGCGAGGAGGCGTCAAAACGCCTGCATCCACCCGCCCGGCCTGTCGCGGCGGTAGCGGGCGCACATAATTAGCTACCGGCGGTGCTGGCCCCATCACCGCGGCGGGCGCGGCTAGCCAGGGCGACAAGCGCCTGACGGGCGGCAGCAGGATCCAGTACCGGCGCGTCAAACTCGATCCGCGCGGTCTTGGCCTCGCATCGCAGATCGATCCCGTCGGGGTCGATGCCGGTCATCAGCCACGCGCCGGCGGGCTGGCGCAGAAGGTTCTCGGCATAGAGTGACAGAGCGTCGCGGTGGTCGGCATTCATGTGCGCCACAATTTCCGCTTCGGCAGCCACCAGGGCTGCGGCAGCGGTCCCCTGTAGCGCTTTCGCATCGACCCAGGCGATCCGGCCAAATCCGGCAACCAGATGTCCGCGCTCGACGGTGATACGATAGAGATGGAAATCGCCAAAACCGGCATAGGACGCGCTGCCGGGATGGCGGGCGACAAAACGAGCAACCGCGGCGGCCTCATCGAACAGCTCGGCCTGTCCAATCAATGACAGGCGCGCTCCTGCGAGCGGGTCCGGATGCCCCGCGACATCGTCGAGGAGCAGCGAAATACGCGGGTCGGCCCGCAGGTTGCGGGTGTGCTGCGCCAGATCGGATAGCAGCAGGAGCGGCCGCCGCTCGGCATCACAGGCCAGAGCCACCAATGAAACATAGGGCTGGCCGTCGAGCAATGTGCCCAGAGCGCCGTGGAGGCTGCCACGGATTAAGTGGCGGGCGATCGCACAATTATCGCGGGCTACGTCATTCATCGCAGATCAATCCGGGAAAGACCCAGGCTATGCCGGGTAGAAGGGCCGGCTCCGGGTACCTTGCGCAGGCAAAAAAGCGCGCCGACGCAGCCAACTGCCTGAATCCGTAACCTGAAATAGGCAATATAGCGGCAAATTGTGGCGCACTCTCTTTGTATTCGCCCCCCAGCAGCCATATTTGAGCGCAAGATCTCAGTTTCGGCTCATGCGGGGAGCTGAAATTGGACCTTGGGGGACGCTTGTGTCGAACACCATCGCACTGGTCGATGACGACCGCAACATTCTGACATCGGTCTCGATGGCGCTCGAGGCCGAGGGGTTCACCGTGCGCTGCTACAGTGATGGTACCGAGGCGCTGCGGGGGATGACCGCCCAACCCGTCGATCTCGCCGTGCTGGATATCAAGATGCCTCGGATGGACGGTATGGAGGTGCTGAAGCAACTGCGGAAGCAGAGCCAGATGCCGGTGATCTTCCTGACCTCGAAGGATGATGAGGTCGATGAGCTGATCGGGCTCACCATGGGCGCCGACGATTACATCAAAAAGCCGTTCTCGCAGCGCCTGTTGATTGCCCGCATCCAGGCCTTGATCCGACGCGGCGATCTGGCGGTTCGGGACCGCGAGGAAGACGACCAGGGCGAGCCGGTCATTGCGCGCGGGCCGATGACACTCGATCCCGGCCGGCATCTCTGCACCTGGCAGGGCAGGCCCGTAGAGTTGACCGTCACGGAATTCCTGATCCTGAAATCCCTGGCGCAACGCCCCGGTCACGTCAAGAACCGCGATCAGCTGATGGATGCCGCCTATGGCGAGCACATCTATGTCGACGATCGCACAATCGACAGCCACATCAAGCGCCTGCGCAAGAAGTTCAAGGCCGTCGATACCGAATTTGCGCAGATCGAAACCCTCTATGGCGTCGGTTATCGATACCGCGACCGCTGATCCTGGAACAGCGGCCTCAAAGCCCCCTCTCGCGCCCCCGGCCCCCATCGCGGATGACGTGCCTCGCGCCTCCGGGCGGCAAGTCCAGACAGTTGCGCCAGCCGCCATCCGGCGCCTGGCGCTGGCCTGGTGGCCGGGCTGGCGGCGGCTGCGCTGGCCAAAACTGTCGCCGCTTACTCGGCGAATTGTAGCCGTCAATGTCTTGCCGCTGGCACTGCTTGCGGTAGGGTTTCTCTACCTCGGGAAGTTCGAGGCGAGCCTGATCGGGCAGGAGATCGAATCGCTGCTGACACAGGGGCAGATCTTCGCGGCGGCGCTCAGCGAGGGTGCCGTGCTCGATTCCGCCGATGAGGGCGAGGTGCTGCTGCCTGATTTGGCACGCCAGATGATGCGGCGCCTGGTCGAGCCGACACACAGCCGGGCGCGACTATTTGGCGTCGATGGCAAGCTGATCGCCGATAGCCGGATGCTGCTCGGGAGCGGTGACCCGGTGCAGGTTGCTGATCTGCCGGAGCCGAACAACAAGGGGCTGTTCGCGCGTGTTACCGACGATGTGTATGACTGGATCGCCAACCTGGTGCCGAGCCGGCACAAATACCCGGTCTACAAAGACGCGACCAATGCGCAGGACTATCGCGAGGTCACCTCTGCCATGCACGGCGATGCCATGTCGGTCGTTCGCAGCAACCCGAACACCGGCGGCCTGGTGATCAGCGTCGCGGTGCCGCTGCATCGCTACAAGCAGAACCTCGGCGCCATGATGCTGTCCAACAGCAATGGCGAAATTGAGGACGAGTTGCGGACGGTGCGCCTTGAGCTCATCCGCATCTTTGGCGCGACGTTGCTGGTGACCTTGCTGCTGTCGCTTTACCTCGCGGGCACGATCGCGCGGCCGATCCGCTTGCTGGCGGCGGCGGCGCAGCGGGCGAGGGGGCGCGGGTCGCGCATCGAAATTCCGGAGATCAGCAGGCGCGGCGACGAGATCGGCGAACTCGCCGACTCCTTGCGCGAGATGACCGACACGCTCTGGCGCCGCATGAGCGCGATTGAGAGCTTTGCCGCCGATGTCGCGCATGAAATCAAGAACCCACTGTCGTCGCTGCGCAGCGCCGTAGAGACCACCTCGCGCATCGATGATCCGGTCAAGCAGCGCAAGCTGATGGCGATCGTGCAGGACGATGTCGAACGTCTTGACCGTCTGATTACCGACATTTCCGACGCCTCGCGGCTCGACGCCGAGTTGAGCCGGGTGGAGATGTCGCCGAGCGATATCGGAGCGATGCTGGGAGCCCTCGTCGAGATGCACGACGCCACCCGCGACGCGAATTCGCCGCGGCTGATCCTTGAGCAGCGCGGCCGCGATCGCGACCTCGCCGTTATGGGCATGGAAAGCCGCCTGTCGCAGGTGTTCCTCAATGTGATCGCCAACGCCGTATCGTTCAGCCCACCGGATGGAGAAATTCGCATCACCGCAACCAAGGACGGGCGCGCCGTGCTGGTAACGGTCGAGGACCAGGGCCCGGGTATCCCGTCCGATAAGGTCAGCGCGATCTTTGACCGATTCTACAGCGAACGGCCCGCCGGTGAGAAATTCGGCACGCATTCCGGGCTGGGTCTGTCGATCTCCAAGCAGATCGTGGAGGCGCATCGCGGCCGCATCTGGGCCGAGAACCGCACCGACACCGCAGGTAAGGTCGGCGGCGCCCGCTTCCTGATCCGTTTGCCGGGAGTGCCATGAGCGATCAAATGCTGATCCATGCCACCGCCGTAGCAATCGACGGCCAGGCGGTGCTGCTGCGTGGGTTTTCAGGAGTCGGAAAGTCGGATCTGGGCCTGCGACTCATTGACGCCGGTGCCGTATTGATTGCGGATGACCAATGCGAACTTCGCCGCGGCGGCGACACGGTCCTGGTGCGATGCCCTGCCACCATCGCCGGGCTCATCGAACTGCGCGGCATCGGCATCATGCGGGTTGCCGCAATGGAAGAGGCGCCGCTTGCGATAATCGCCGACCTGATGCCGTCGGGGATGATTGAGCGCCTGCCGACCCGCCATTATGAGCAGCTGCTGGGAGTGCGGATCCCGACGATCGTGGTGGCCGCCTTCGAGCCTTCGGCCGCGATCAAGGTGCGCATGGCGCTACACGCGTTTACCGGCAGCGGCTTGCCCACTATGATCGAGGAATGACGGGCGACGGTGTCCTAGGCACTCCTGGCGTTTGTCACCGCGTCGCCGGCCCACCCGGCGCGATCCCGGATATCGTGTTCACGTTCCCGCGTGACGAATCATGCAAGCGGCGCTATATGGGGCCGATTGACCCCCATACTCCCGCCGCGGCCACCCCCAGGGCTCAGCGGTGCGAGCGGCAAGCGGCCTCTGTCCTGCGCGACTGTAGTCACAGCCTTACGGTTGATCCGATCACCGGCAATGCCGTCCTCCCGATCATCGCGAGGGCGCGCCTGCGATGATTGGCATGGTGCTGGTCACGCATGGACGCCTTGCGACCGAGTTCGTCGCGGCGCTTGAGCATGTTGTCGGGTCGCAGGCACAGGTGGCGGCCGTGTGTATCGGCCCGGAGGACGACATGGAACTCCGGCGCCAGGAAATCCTCGCGAATATATCTCAGGTTGACACGGGCGACGGGGCGGTCTTGCTTACTGACATGTTCGGCGGCACCCCCTCGAACCTGGCAATCTCGGTGATGGACCGCGGCAAGGTTGAGGTCATCGCCGGGGTCAACCTGCCGATGCTGATCAAGCTGGCCAGCCTGCGGCAGCATGAAAGCCTCGAACGCGCCGTGCTTGGCGCGCAGGAGGCCGGCCGCAAGTATATCAATGTCGCCTCGCAACTCCTCGCGGATGCACGACGATGAGCCCCGACGGCACTTTCCCTCGCATTGCCACCGCCGATGCCGCCACATCGCAGCGAACGGTCAAGATCTGTAATCAAAAGGGGCTGCACGCGCGTGCCGCGGCCCGCTTCGTCAAGACCGCGGGGCAGTTCAGCGCCGAGGTTACCGTCCGCAAGAATGGCACCGAAGTATCAGGCCGCTCCATCATGGGTCTCATGATGCTGGCCGCCGCCTCCGGCACCCTGGTCGAAATTACCGCCACCGGCAGCGACGCCTGCGCCGCTGTCGATGCGCTCTCGCGCCTGATCGAATGCAAGTTCGATGAGGATTGACGAGACACCCGGAGCCGAACCACCAGCCATCGAGAAAAGGCTCACCGGGATCGGGGTCTCGCCGGGTATTGCGATCGGCCCGGCTTATCTGGGTGATCGCGGCGAGATCACCGTCAGCGAAAATCGCATTGCCGAAGCCGCCGTCGAGAGCGAGCGAGGCCGCTTTGCCGAAGCTGTCGCGATGTCGGTCAAACAATTGCGCAAGCTGCGCAGCCGGGCGACCGCATTGCCGGGCGAAGCATCCGACGAAATTGGCTATGTGCTCGACGCGCATCTCGCGATGCTGGCGAATTCGCGGCTGGTGCGCGGCGTCAATCAGCGCATCGGCCGTCAGCGCATCAATGCCGAGCGCGCTATCCAGCTCGAGACCGATGAGATAGGCAAAACCTTCGCGGCGATGGCCGACCCGTATCTCGCCGCGCGCGGCGAGGACATCCGTGTCGTCTCGGGCCGGCTGATCCGCAATCTGCTGCGCAAGCCCTACGTGCCGTATTCCGGCCTGAGCGGTGGTGCCATCGTCTTTGCCGAGGAGGTGACGCCGGCCGATACCGCGCTGATGGACCCGCGCCGGATTGGCGGCTTCGCGACGGAATTCGGTGGACCGGAGGGCCATACCGCAATCATGGCGCGGGCACTTGGCCTGCCGGCCGTGCTCGGGGTACCGGACCTGCTCGACCGCGCCCAGCCGGACAGCGAGGTGATCGTCGACGGAACCACGGGAACCGTCATCCTTAATCCGTCGCCCGAAACGCGGGAGGTCTACCGCCTGCGCCGCGCCGCGCTGCAGCGCGAGCGTCGCCAGTTCGGCCGGCTGCGGCGCCTGCCGGCGGTGACGCGTGACGGCATCGAGATCACCCTTGAAGCGAATCTCGAATTGCCAGTCGAGGTCGAGCATGCGATGGCGCACGGGGCCGCGGGTTTAGGCCTGGTACGCACGGAATTCCTCTACATGAACCGTGAGGACCTGCCGAGCGAGGACGAGCAGTACGAGTTCTTCGCGAGCCTTGTGCGCGGCATGGAGGGGCGCCCCGTCACTCTTCGTACCCTTGACGTCGGCGGTGACAAATTGCCGGAGCCGCTGGCTGGTTACGCCGCTGCCGATGCCGCTAATCCAGCGCTGGGCTTGCGGGCGATCCGCCTGTCGCTGCGCGAGCGGCGCCTGCTCGACACACAGCTCGCCGCGATGCTGCGCGCCGCGAACAAGGGCCGCGTCCGCATTTTACTGCCGATGGTATCGACCCTCGACGAATTGCGGCGGACACGCGAGGCCATGGAACAGGTGGCCCGGCGTTTGCGGCGGCGCGGGGTGGCGGTGCCAGACCCGTTGCCGCCGCTCGGCGCGATGATCGAAGTACCCGGCGCAGCGCTTGCCGCCGATGCCCTGGCCGGCGAGGCCGATTTTTTTGCGATCGGGACCAACGATCTGATCCAGTACACGCTGGCTATCGACCGCACCGACGAGCAGGTGGCGCATCTGTATGATCCGCTGCACCCGGCGGTGTTGCGGCTGATCCAGTTCGCGGTCGAGGCGGCGGTGCGGCGGCGCATTCCGATCAGCATGTGCGGCGAACTCGCTGGAGAGCCGCGTTTTGCGGCGTTGCTGCTCGGTCTCGGGCTGCGCGAATTGTCAATGGCGCCGCAAAGCATACCACGCGTGAAGCAGCGAATTCGCAGCCTCGACATGGTCGCAGCGACGCGGCGGGCCCGCGCCATCATGGATCAGGCCGATTCCGGCCGCATCGCTGCATTGCTCGACGATTTCAACGCCACCGTTGGAACTGCCTGACGCCGCAGCGGCGCGCGCTGAGCGCGCCAGCGCCCTTTATTGCTTGCGTTTCTGCATATAAAGATATCTTTATATCTCTATCTCGCGGCCTGCGGCCGCTATAATTGTTGGAGTGGTCGAATGCCTGAGTTCACGGATTACAAGGTCGCGGATATCGGCCTGGCCGATTGGGGTCGGAAGGAAATCGCGATTGCCGAGACTGAGATGCCAGGCTTGATGGCGCTCCGCGACGAGTTCGGCAGAACGAAGCCGCTGGCCGGGGCGCGCATCGTGGGCTGCTTGCATATGACCATTCAGACGGCGGTGCTGATAGAGACGCTGGTGCATCTCGGCGCGACCGTCCGCTGGAGTTCGTGCAACATCTTCTCGACCCAGGACCAGGCGGCGGCGGCGATTGCAGCCGTCGGCATCCCGGTCTTCGCCTGGAAGGGCGAGACCGAGGAAGAGTACGAGTGGTGTATCGAGCAGACATTGCGGGGACCCGGCGGGTGGACGCCCAATATGGTGCTCGACGATGGTGGCGACGCGACGCAGATACTGCACGATCGCCACCCCGATCTGCTCGCCGAGGTGCGCGGCGTCTCGGAGGAGACGACGACCGGCGTGCACCGGCTATACGAGATGATGAAGGACGGTTCGCTCAAGGTGCCGGCGTTCAACGTCAATGACAGCGTCACCAAGTCAAAATTCGACAACCTCTACGGCTGCCGTGAGAGCCTGGTTGACGGCATCAAGCGCGCCACCGACGTGATGATGGCGGGAAAGATTGCGGTTGTCTGCGGCTTTGGCGACGTGGGCAAAGGCTCGGCCGCCAGCCTGCGCAGCCAGGGCGCGCGCGTGCTGGTAACCGAGATCGATCCGATCTGCGCCTTGCAGGCCGCGATGGAGGGTTATCAGGTAACGACGATGGACGAGGCGGCGCCGATTGGCGACATCTTCGTCACCGCGACCGGCAATGTCGACGTGATCACGCTCGATCACATGCGCCAGATGCACGACCGCGCGATCGTCTGCAACATCGGCCATTTCGACAGCGAGATTCAGATCGGCTCGCTGCGCAACTATGTCTGGGAAGAAGTTAAGCCGCAGGTCGACGAGGTCATCTTCCCGGATGGCAAGCGATTGATCGTGCTGGCAAAGGGCCGTCTGGTAAATCTCGGCTGTGCCACGGGCCACCCCAGCTTTGTGATGAGCGCCTCCTTCACCAATCAGACGCTGGCGCAGATCGAGTTGTGGACCAATCACGGCCAATACGAAAACAAGGTCTACGTGTTGCCCAAGCACCTCGATGAGAAGGTGGCGCGCCTGCACCTCGACAAGCTGGGCGCGAAATTGACCCAGATGACACAGGAACAAGCCCGTTATCTTGGTATCACGCAAACGGGCCCGTTCAAGCCTGAGCATTACCGCTATTAATGTTGCATCCGGCGTCGACAGACTGACAGTCGGCGCCGTCTGCATCCTCGCGATTATTGCAACGAGTTCGGTGCTCTATTTTTCTTAACGAAGATATGATGATTTAGGCAGCATAGATCGGCCGCGCGAGTGGACGGCGTGGCTGCGCTCGAGGCGAAGATGTTGGTCGAGCTTGCTGCCGGAATATGCCTGTTGGGCGCAATCGCCTTCGCTGGTTTGTGGGCGCGCGAACGCGGCCGCCTGCGGTTGGCGAGGCTGCATGGCGAATCCGCGACGCGCAATAATTCGTGTCTTGATTCAGTCCTCGCCATCGCCCCTGCCGCGGCATTCTGCTGGTCGTCTCCTGGACACGGCGAGGCGCCCTTCGGACGTCTTCCGGACGCAACCCATCAACCCGCCGACTACGCCGCGTTCCTGGCTTTGCTCGACACCGCCGACGCCGAGCGCGTGCGGCGCGCCGTCGATGATCTGCGTCAGGGCGGCACCGGCTTTACGGCGATGGTCTCGGCCACTAATGGTGCTGTCTTCCAGATCGAGGGCAGCCGCACCGCCAACAACGATTCAGTTGTCTGGCTGATCGACAGCTCCGCGTTGCGCCGGGCCGAACAGGCGCATGCTGCCGCCGTGCTGCAAGCCGATGCCGCGCAAGCCATCATCGACGCACTGCCGGTACCGGTGTGGCGACGCGATGGCGACATGCGCATCGTCGCGTGTAACGAGGCCTACGCAGCGTTGCTCGATCAATCGCGCGATGCTGTGCTCTCGGCGGCGCGGGAGACGCAGCCAGGCGGTTCTGTCGATCTGACGCTGTCCCGGGCAAGAGAGGCCTGCGCGGGAAGCGCCGGTTGCGAGCGGCGGCACGTCGTCGTGGCGGGCTCGCGGCGCTTGTTGGAGTTGTGCGAGATCCCGGGTGCGGGAGGCGGCACGGTCGGTTACGCCATCGATCACACCGATGTTGAGACCGCGCAAAGCGAGTTGCGCCGGCATATGAATGCCCATGGGCAGGTCCTGGAGAGCATTCATGCCGCAGTGGCAATTTATGGCGCTGACAAGCGCCTGAGCTTTTTCAACGCGGCCTTCGCGACGCTTTGGGGGCTGGAGACGGATTGGCTGGCGGGCCGGCCATCGCTCGACGAATTGCTGGAGCGGCTGCGCGAACGCCGTCGGGTTCCGGAATTCGCCGACTTTCGTGCGTTCAAGCGCCAGCAACTGGCGATGTTTACCTCGTTGATCCAGACGCAGACCGAGTTGATGCATCTGCCCGATGGCCGCACCTTGAGTTTCTCGATGTCGCCACATCCGCTGGGCGGTTTGATCTTCGTCTATGAAGACGTCACCGACCGGCTGGCGCTAGAGAGTTCCTATAACACCCTGATCGAGGTGCAGCGCGAGACGCTCGACAATCTCTTCGAGGGGATCGCGGTGTTTGGCAGCGATGGGCGGCTTAAGCTGCACAACCCCGCCTACCGTCAGATGTGGGGGTTGAGCGAGAGCGATGTTGGGGGTGAGCCCCGTTTCGGGGACATCGTCGAAAAGACCAGGCATTACTACGATGAGGGCGATGACTGGCCGGCATTACGGCAACAGGTCACCGCCCGCATTACCTCGCAGGCACCGTGGACCGGACAGATCGATCGTCAGGACGGCTCTGTCCTGCGGCTCGGAACGGTGCCGCTGCCTGACGGCAATATGCTGTTCACCGGCCTCGACGTAACCGATAGCGCGCGGGTCGAGCGGGCCCTGCGCGAAAGCAACGACGCTCTTGAGACCGCGGGGCGGCTCAAGAGCGAATTCATCGCCAACGTGTCGTACGAGTTGCGGACACCGCTTAACGCCATTATCGGGTTCGCCGAGATCCTGGCGAACCAGTATTTCGGACCGTTATCCGCCCGCCAGCTCGATTACAGCCGCGGGATCCTGGCCAGCTCGCATCGGCTGATGTCATTGATCAACGACATTCTCGACCTCGCGACGATCGAGGCTGGCTACATGGCGCTCGAAAGCGCCGAAATCGATCTTCAGGAATTGCTTGAAGGGGTGATGAGCTTTACCCGCGAGCGGGCCCGATCGCAGGACCTGACACTCACCGTGTCCTGCCCGCCGGATATCGGGACGATCGAGGCCGACGAGCGACGGCTAAAGCAGGCCCTGTTCAATTTGATTTCGAACGCGATGAAATTCACCCCGGCCGGGAAGTCCATCTCGCTTGACGCCCATGCCGAAGAAGACGGCGACATTGTTCTGTCGGTCGTTGATACCGGGATCGGCATTGCCGCGGCGGACCAGGAACGCATCTTCGAAAAATTCGAGCGGGGCAAGCCGAATTCCCGCGAGGCCGGTGCCGGGCTGGGGCTTTCCTTGGTCAAGAGCCTGATCGAGTTGCATGGCGGATCGGTTGCGATCCAGTCCGAGCCAGGGGAGGGTACGACCATCTCCTGCCGATTGCCGGCGCATCTACGCCTGCCAGCAGAAGAACCGGCGCTGACCTCCTGATCCGCACGGGATCGTCGCGACGGCGAAATTGGCGCTATACTCGCGGCAATCGGCTCGTCGGAGGGAGGCACGCGATGGATGTCGGCATGATGATGGTATTCGCCAGCTACGGCTGGGAGAACTGTCCCGACGCACAGGTGTGGGACGAGGAAATCCGGCTGGCGCGGCTGGCAGCCGATCTTGGGTTTGACTGTCTGTGGTCAGCCGAGCACCACTTCAACGACTACTCTTTCATCCCCGATAACATCCATCTGATGACGTATCTGGCGGCGCTGTGCCCGAATATCGATTTAGGCACCGCCGCCGTGATCCTGCCGTGGCACGACCCGCTGCGGGTCGCGGAGAACGCCGCCGTGCTCGACCTGTTGAGCAGGGGCCGCTTCCGGCTTGGCATGGGGCGGGGCCTGGCGCGGCGCGAGTTTGCCGCCTTCCGCCTCAGTATGGACGAGTCGCGCGAGCGCTTTGACGAGGCCGCGCCAATGATCATCAACGCGCTGAAGACCGGCTTTATCGAGGGCGACGGCAAATTCTACCAGCAGCCGCGCACCGAATTGCGTCCGCGACCGCAATACTCGTTTGACGGGCGTGTCTATGCCGTCGCGTCGAGCGAGGATTCGGTGATGTCGGCGGCCAAACTCGGCGCCCACATGGTGATGTTCGCCGACCGTCCCTGGGAGATGCGGCTGCCGGTCATCGAGCGCAGCCGCCAGTTGCACCGCCAGTTCCACGGCACCACACCACCGCAGGTAATGCTCACGGAATTCTGTGTGTGCGGCACGGATCTCGCCGAGACCGAGCAAGAGGCGCGGCAATATCAGGGGAAATTCGTCGAGAGCAATTTCTATCACTACGAGTTCCTGGGCGACCATTTCAAGACGGTGAAGGGCTACGATGCCTATCAGCAGAAGGCCGAGATCGCTCGCCACGCGGGGCTCGAAGGTGCCGTCGCCGGCTTCATGCAGGCCGCGAGCTGGGGCACGCCCGACAAGATCCTGCGCGGCCTCGAAGAGCGCCGTCACCTGCTCGGTGATTTCGAGCTGAATGTCGCCTTCCGCTTTGGCGGCACGCCCCATGACGTTTCCGAACGCGGTTTAAAGCTTTTCGCCAGGGAGGTGTTGCCGGTCCTGAAGACCTGGGAACCCGTTGAGGCACGGCACGCCGCCGAGTGAGAAGGCGACTGGCGGGCGGCGCAATGGCGTCATTCTTCGGTCACACAAAATCGATTGAATGCGCCGCATCATGAGCGGATCCCCCGATACGGCCGACAAGATCTCCGCGCTGGGCTACGGGCCGGAGGCTCGTCAATGGTGGCTCGCGGTGATGGCCAAAGCCACCCTGCCGGAGTTGGAGCAGGCCTGGACCGAGGTGCCGGACAAACCCGATTTCCGCGTACTGCGGGCGCCAGAGATTGGGCTTGCAATGGTGCGCGGCCGGATCGGCGGCACCGGCGCACCGTTCAATATGGGCGAGATGACGATGACACGCGCCGCCGTGCAGATGCTGGACGCAAGCGGGACGGCGTGTTTCACGGGCTTTGGCTATATCGCAGGACGATCGGCGCGCCATGCCGAGCTGGTCGCCATTTTCGACGCCTTGCTGCAAGACCCGCGGCATCGCCAGCCGGTGCTGCGCGGCCTTATTGTGCCGCTGGCAGAACGCCACGAGGCGGGGCGCGCGCACAAGGCCGCGAAGGCGCAGGCCAGTAAGGTCGAGTTCTTTACGCTGGTGCGCGGCGAATGACCGGGATGGCCGATTTCACGCATATCAAGCCGGGCTTCGCCGATCCCGTGCACCAGGCACAGGCTTGTTTCCGCACCATCCTCGATGCGATGGCACATCCCGGGCGGATCGTCATGGTGCCGCCTCCCGCCGGGCTTGCGGTAGGCCCGTTGGGCGCGGCGGCTTGTGCGGTCGCGCTGACCTTGTGCGATTTCGATACTCCTGTGTGGTTCGACGCGGCGGCGCAACCGGCCGCCCCCTACGTCACCTTCCATTGCGGCGCCCCATTAACCGCCGAACCCGCGGCAGCGCGGTTCGGCTTTGCGGGCGAGCCAGCCGCCCTGCCGGCACTGCACACCTTTGCGCTAGGCACCGATGAATATCCCGAGCGCTCAACGACGCTGCTGATCGAGGTCGCCGGATTGCGGCTGGGTAATGGGGGTGTCCGGATCGCCGGGCCCGGCATCGTCGATACGGCTGGCATCGTAATAGATGGATTGCCGGCGCGGTTCTGGACGGATCGCGCGGCGCTGGCCGAGCTTTTCCCGCGCGGCGTGGACGTGCTGTTTGCCAGCGGCAAGCGGCTGGCGGCACTGCCCCGTTCCACCCGGGTACAGTTTTAGGAGGCGTACCAGTGTATGTCGCGGTGAAAGGCGGCGAAGCGGCGATTACGGCGGCGCACAGGCTGCTCGCGGAGGCTCGGCGCGGCGATCCCGCAGTACCGGAATTGAGCCTCGCCCAGATCGAGCAGCAACTGGCGCTCTCGGTCGATCGGGTGATGACCGAGGGGTCGATCTATGATCGCAGTTTGGCCGCGCTGGCGATCAAACAGGCGCGCGGCGACCTTGTGGAAGCGATCTTTCTGCTGCGCGCCTATCGCACGACGCTGCCGCGCCTCGCCGCGAGCCTGCCGATCGATACGACGCGGGGTGATGTTCGGCGGCGTATTTCCGCCACCTTCAAGGATTTGCCGGGCGGGCAGATTCTAGGGCCGACGTTTGACTATACGCACCGGCTGCTCGATTTCGCTCTCGCCGCCGAGGGTGTCGAGGCTGAACCTGTGACGATCGCCGAGTGTTACAATGCCGCCGAGAGACTGGTCCGGGTCACCGAATTGCTCGGTGATCAGGGACTGATCGAGCCAAATCCAGGCGCCGACACCGAACCAAGCGACGCAACCCGCGACCCGCTGACCTTTCCTGCCGACCGCACCTTGCGTCTGCAGAACCTGTCGCGCGGCGACGAGGGGTTTATGCTGTCGCTCGGCTATTCGACACAGCGCGGTTACGGCCGCAACCACCCGTTCGCCGGCGAAATCCGCATGGTCGATGTCGAGGTCGAGATCGTGCCGCCGGAACTCGGCTTTCCGGTCGCGATCGGCGAAATCACCGTCACCGAATGCGAGATGGTCAACCAGTTCAAGGGCTCGGCGACCGCGCCGCCGCAATTCACCCGCGGCTACGGCCTCGTCTTTGGCGAGGGCGAGCGCAAGGCCATGGCGATGGCGCTGGTGGATCGCGCATTGCGGGCCAGGGAACTCGGCGAGGAGGTGACGGCGCCGGCACAGGACGAGGAATTCGTCCTCTACCACTCCGACAATGTCGAGGCCTCCGGCTTTGTGCAGCACCTGAAGCTGCCGCATTACGTCGATTTCCAGGCCGAACTGAACCTGATCCGCCGCCTGCGCGCCGAAGCCGCCGCCGCCACCACCGCGCTGCCCGAGGCAGCGGAATGAACGATACCGGTAGTCTTCCTCTCATTGCCGTCCCTGCGGAAGCAGGGACCCACCGGCGGGCTTGGGAGTTGCTGGATGGGTGGGTCCCTGCTTTCGCAGGGACGACAGAGTTTTTTGAGCGCTCTCACCATCCGGCGGCGCTCCGATGAGCGAACATACATCGGCGCCGCAGGTCGAGACCCCCGGCTACAACTTTGCGTATCTCGACGAGCAGACGAAGCGGATGATCCGGCGCGCCATCCTGAAGGCGGTGGCGATCCCTGGATATCAGGTGCCGTTCGCCAGCCGCGAGATGCCGTTGCCCTATGGCTGGGGCACCGGCGGCATTCAGGTGACGGCTAGCATTATCGGCGCCGACGACACGCTGAAGGTCATCGACCAGGGTGCCGACGACACCACCAACGCGGTCTCGATCCGCCGCTTTTTCGCGCGCACCGCCGGCGTCGCGACGACCGAGCACACCACCGAGGCGACGATCGTCCAGACGCGTCACCGCATCCCCGAAACGCCGCTGCGCGACGACCAGATCATCGTCTACCAGGTGCCGATCCCGGAGCCATTGCGCTGGCTCGAACCGCGTGAGGCGGAGACGCGCAAGATGCACGCGCTGGCCGAATACGGCCCGATATATGTGCGGCTTTACGAAGACATCGCGCAATACGGCCAGGTGACGACCGCCTACGACTATCCGGTTCTGGTCAATGGCCGCTATCTGATGCGGCCCTCGCCGATCCCGAAATTCGACAACCCGAAGATGGATATGAACCCGGCGCTGCAATTGTTTGGCGCCGGTCGCGAAAAGCGCATCTACGCGGTGCCGCCATACACCTCCGTCAAAAGCCTCGATTTTGTCGATCACCCCTTCGCGGTTGAGCGCTGGGAGCAGCGCTGCGCGATCTGCGGGTCTGACAACTCGTTTCTCGACGAGGTCATCACCGATGATCGCGGCGGCCGCCTGTTCATCTGCTCCGACACCGATTACTGCCGCACGCGCAGCCAAGATGACAACGCGCCGAAGGCCGCCGAATGAGTGCGTTGAGGCTCAGCGATGTCGCGATGCTATCGGACGAGCCGCCGCTGCTCAACGTGACGGGGCTCGGCAAGCGCTTTGGCGGGCGGCTGGCGTGCCGCGATGTGTCGTTTGCGTTATGGCCGGGTGAGGTATTGGGCGTGGTCGGCGAGTCCGGGTCGGGGAAGACGACGCTGCTCAACTGCCTGTCAGCGCGGATGCAGCCCGATGAGGGCACAGTCGAGTACCGGATACGCGACGGGTCGATAGCCGAGTTGTTTGGTTTGTCGGAGCCGGCGCGGCGCACGCTGATGCGGACCGATTGGGGCTTTGTGCACCAGAACCCGCGCGACGGCCTGCGGCTCGGCTTGTCGGCCGGCGCCAATATCGGTGAGCGGCTGATGGCGGTGGGCGCGCGCGACTACAGCGATATCCGCGCCCAGGCGGCGGAATGGCTCGGCAAGGTCGAAATCGAGATTGCGCGTATCGACGACCCGCCGCAGACCTTTTCGGGCGGCATGCAGCAGCGGCTGCAGATCGCGCGCAATCTGGTGTCGCACCCGCGCCTCGTCTTTATGGACGAACCCACCGGCGGGCTCGATGTGTCGGTACAAGCGCGGTTGCTCGACCTGCTGCGCGGCCTGTGCGAGGAGATGCAACTGGCGGCAGTTGTCGTGACCCACGATCTTGGCGTCGCCCGCCTCTTGGCGCACCGGTTGATCGTGATGCGCGGCGGCCAAGTCATCGAGACCGGCCTCACCGATCAGGTCCTTGACGATCCGCAGGCCGCCTACACGCAACTCCTTGTGTCGTCGATGCTGCAATGACCGATCAAATCAGCGTCATCGGCTTGCACAAGCGCTTTATCTTGCACAACCAGGGCGGTGTGCACTTGCCGGTTCTGGACGGCGTGTATTTCGCGGTATCGGACGGCGAGTGCGTCGTGCTGAACGGGCCGTCCGGTGTCGGCAAATCGACACTGCTGCGCAGCCTTTACGGCAATTACCTGATCGAGCGCGGCCATGTGCTGGTGCGCCACGGCGACCGCGTCGTGGATATAGCGACCGCGCAGCCGCGTCTGATCCTCGATATACGCCGCCGCACGATGGGCTTTGTCAGCCAGTTCCTGCGGGTGATCCCGCGCGTCGCCACCATCGATCTCGTCGCCGAACCGTTGCGCGTGCTCGGCGTCGAAGCCCCTGCGGCGCGCGCCCGAGCAGCGCATCTGCTGGAGCGTCTATCGATCCCAACCCGCCTGTGGAGCCTGCCGCCCGCCACTTTCTCCGGCGGCGAGCAGCAGCGGGTCAACATCGCGCGCGGACTGGTTGCGGAGCATCCCATCCTGCTGCTCGACGAGCCGACCGCGGCGCTCGATGCTGGCAACCGCGACGCCGTGGTCGCACTGATTGACACGGCACGGCAACGTGGCACGGCGATAATCGGCATCTTCCACGATCGAGACGTACGGGACGCCGTCGCAACCCGGATGATCGACATCGCACCGGTAGAGCGGGGCCGGGCGGAGCAAAACCAGAAAGAGAGAGCGATTGCGTGAAGCCGGAAGTGATCCTCACCAATGCACAGGTCGTCACCCCCGACGAAGTCATTGACGGCACTGTCGTCGTGCGCGGCGGCGAGATCGTCGCTATTGATGCCGGCCCAAGCCGGGCGCCGGAGGCGATCGATCTCGGCGGCCACTACCTGCTGCCCGGCCTGATCGAACTGCACACCGACAATCTCGAAAAGCATGTCGCGCCGCGCCCCGGCGTGCGTTGGCCGATCCGCTCGGCGGTGCTGGCGCATGATTCGGTCATCGCCTGCGCTGGCATTACCACCGTGTACGACGCGCTGACCGTCGGCGAAATTCGACATGACGGGGTCAGAGCCGAGATGCTGGATGCCTCAGTGGAGGCGATAACCGCCGGTCAGCGCGATGGATTGCTGCGCGCCGAGCATTTTCTGCACCTGCGCTGCGAGGTGGCGCACGAAACCATCGTGCAGACGGTCGAGGCGATGATCGATCATCCACTCTTGCGGCTGATGTCGCTGATGGACCACACACCTGGTCAGCGTCAATTTGCGACGCTCGACAAGTACTACGAATATTACCAAGGCAAGTTCGGCTACACCGACGCCGAGATGGAAGCCTATGCGGCGACAAAGCTCGATCTGAACTCGCGCTTTTCCAACAACAATCGCCACACACTGTCGGCGCTGGCCGTCGCGAAGGGGTTGCCGCAGGCCAGTCATGACGATGCGACGTTGGAGCATGTCGCGGAAGCCGTCGAACTGGGCATGAGCATCGCCGAGTTTCCAACCACGATGGATGCCGCTGCTTCGGCGCACCGCAATGGGCTTGCGGTTGTGATGGGCGGTCCAAACGTGGTGCGTGGCGGCTCTCATTCCGGCAATAGCTCGGCGCGCGACCTCGCGGCCGAGGGGCTTCTCGATGTGCTGTCGTCTGATTACGCGCCGATCAGCCTGTTGCATGCCGCGTTCGTCTTGCACGAAACGCTCGACCTGCCGTTGCCGGAGGCGATCGCCAAGGTGACGCTCAACCCGGCCCGCGCCCTGCGGCTTGACGATCGCGGCGAGATCGCTCCCGGCAAGCGCGCCGATCTGGTGCATGTGCAAATCGCCGACGGCTTGCCGGTCACCCGCCAGGTCTGGCGGGCCGGCGCCCGCGTCGTGTGAGACTTCAAGGGTCTGAACGCCATGGATAAAGTTAGCGAGATTTTCGAGCGCTTCCGCTTTCATGGCGACGATCAGTACGGCGGCGAGCGGGTGACGCAGCTTGCGCACGCGCTGCAATGCGCGAGCCTTGCCGAAGAAGAGGGCGCTTCGGCGACCCTTATCACCGCGGCGTTGCTGCATGATGTCGGACATCTGTTGCACGATCTCGGTGAAAGCCCGGCGGCGCGCGGCATCGACGATCGCCATGAGGATCGCGGGCGTTTCTGGCTGTCGCACTGGTTTGGCGAGGCGGTCACTGAGCCGGTGCGGTTGCATGTCAACGCCAAGCGCTACCTGACAGCGACCGATACCGGCTATTTCGCGACCTTGTCGGCCGGTTCGGTGCGCAGCCTGCAATTGCAGGGCGGGCCGTTCACACCCGAATTGGCGACCGGGTTTATCGCCTTGCCCTACGCGCCGGAGGCGGTGCGGTTGCGGCGCTGGGACGAGGGTGCCAAGGTGCTTGGGCGCGTCACCCCCGATCTTGAGCATTTCCGCCCGCAGCTGCAGGCCAGCTTGGCCTGAGGCAGGTCGTGAGCGGCGGCCGGGCGCGCTATGCGGTTTACTTCGCGCCGGATAGAGGCTCGCCACTCGCTGAGTTTGGCGCGGCGTGGCTCGGTTATGACGCCGATAGCGGGCACACTGCGCCGCAGCCAGCGTTGCCAGCTCTCGCCGCCGACCGCCTCCATGCGATCACCGCCGAGCCGCGGCATTACGGGTTTCACGCCACATTGAAGCCGCCGTTCGTGCTGGCCGGCGGAGACGAGGAGGCCGCGTTGCGTTCCTCGCTGGCGGCTCTTGCGGCCGAGCTTAGGCCATTTGCCGCTCCGCCCCTGAAGTTGACGCGGCTCAGCGGCTTTCTTGCGCTGACGCCGTCGGCGCCGAGCCCCGACCTGGAACGGCTCGCGGCACATTGTGTGCGCGAGTTCGACCGGTTCCGCGCACCGGCCGCGCCAGCCGAAATCGAGCGCCGCCGCAGGGTCGGGCTCTCGCCGCGCCAGGAGGAATTGCTGACCCGCTGGGGCTATCCGTATGTGATGGACCAGTTCCGCTTCCACCTGACGCTGACCGGCCGTCTCGATCCGGATGAGGGGGCAGGGGTCTGTCGGTTATTGGCCCCGATGGTGGCGCCCCTGTGCCAGGCGCCGCTCCCCGTCACTGCGCTGACCCTGTTCAATCACGATGGCACCGATGCCCCCTTTCGGATCATCGGCCGCTACCCATTCGGCGGCACGCTATCTGGCTGAGCCGCGAGACCGCGCAGGATCGCGGTGAAACGCGCGACGGCGGTGGAGAGCGCACCGTCATTGTTGATCGCGAAATCGGCGGGCACATCCGGGACCTCGCGGCGCAGGCGATGCTCGATATCGGCAGTGGTTTCCCGACCGCGAGCGGCAAGGCGGGTCGCGAGCACCCCCGCCGGCGCGGTGATCAGGATGACGGCCACCGGCGGCAGGTTCAGCCGTGCCTCGGCAATAATCGAGCGCGAGACATTCGCGACGACGCAGCCGCCGGCGCGGCGCGCCTCGGCCAAGCTACGGGGCAGGGCGTAACACAACCCATGCGCCTCCCAATGCAGCAGCAATTCGCCGGCGTCGCGCCGCCGCGCGAACTCCGCGGGCGAGACTGCGATATGGTCTTCGCCTCCGGCATCGTCCGGCCGGGTGATCAGGCGGCGGGCGAAGACAACCCGGGTCTCGTCGCGCAAGAGGGCTTTTGCACCGGCGATGATGCTGTCCTTGCCGGCTCCGCTGGGGCCAACGACCAGCACCAATGTTCCAACCGATTTTTGGTGCCGGTTACTGCCGGCGTCCGATGATCGCAAAGCGGAGCTTCCCTGAGACCCAATCGATTGCGGCCACTGCCGCGAGGATCATGAGCACGATAAACGCGACCTGGTCGAATTCGTAGGTTCGGATCTGTTCGGAAAGCTGCAGCCCGATCCCGCCAGCGCCGACAATGCCGATGATCGTCGCCGATCGCGTATTCGATTCGAAGAAATAGAGGATCTGGCTGGCGACGATCGGCAGGACCTGCGGCACAATGCCAAAGCGCACCGCCAGAAGCCTCCCGCCGCCACCAGCGACGATGGTCTCGCGCTCACGCGGATGCGCTGATTCGAGCGCCTCGGAAAACAGCTTGCCAAGGGAGCCGGTATCCGACACCGCTATGGCGAGCACCCCGGCAAACGGCCCGAGCCCCACAACGCCGACAAATACCAGCGCCCATATCAGCGTGTCGATGCCGCGGATAACGTCGAGGAGGCGGCGCACCAGAAATCGCAATCCTTGATGCGGCGTCGTGTTCTGTGCAGCGAGCAGTGCGAACGGGATCGCCAGGGCCGACGAGATCACCGTCCCAAGAAACGCGATCGCCAATGTCTCGCTCATTGCGCGCAGAAATAGCGTGAGGTGTCCGCCGGTCGAGGGCGGGAACATCAGGGCGGCGAATTTCCCGAGTTCGATCAATCCCGGTCCGATCTGCTCAAACGAGATGCCGAGCCACCAGAGCGCGAACAAGGCCAAGATGACCGCCATCATCGGACCGCCGATGTCGAAAAGGCGGTGCTGCCACGGTTTGCGCAGCAACGGCTGATGCCGCGCCAGCACATCGGCGCCATCCTCTCGCAGGATCGCACGCGGCGACGTCACGAAGCGCGCTCCATCGGCGCCAGGCGATAGCGAACGTATTGCGTCAGGATGTCGATGATCGAAACGGTGACGATGATCAGCAGCAGGATCGCGCTGACGTCGCTGTAATAGAACTCGCGGATCGCCACGAACAAATCCTGGCCGATCCCACCCGCGCCGACGAACCCGACGATAGAACTGGCCCGCACGTTTATCTCAAAGCGTAAGAGCGCGTAGCTGGCGAGGTTCGGGAGGATCTGTGGGAGAACGGCGAAGCGTACGACATCGGTAAACCGGCCACCGGTTCCGCGCACGCCTTCGACAGGCTTCATATCGATATTCTCGGTCACTTCGGTGAAAAGCTTGCCGAGGGTCCCGAAGGTGTGGAGGCCCACCGCCAACACGCCGGGCAGCGGCCCAAGTCCAAAGGCGCTGACAAATAACAGGGCAAACACCAGATCTGGTACGGTGCGGCAAAACTCGAACAAACGTTTGATGAGCCAGCGCAGGCTGCGGCTCGGCGTGAGATTATCAGCCGCGAGAAAAGATAGAGCGCACGCGCCGAGCGCCCCGGTAACCGTCGCCAGATAGGCGATCAACAGCGTGTCGAACAGCAACTCAAGCCAGTGGAAAAACCCCCAATACCAATCGGCGATGTCGCCGGTGAGGTGACTGATGCGCAATTTCGGCATGATGCGGCCGAAATAGCTGGTGAGCCCCGGCAGGTGGTTGAGCAGATTGCCAGCATCAACTTCGCTGAATTGCGCGGCAATCACCGCCAATAACGCGATCGCCACGACGACAAGCAAGAAATGGCGTCGGCGCTGGGCGACGATCCGCTCATAACCCGCGAGCAGTGAACGCAACCGCGGCCCCGGCAGAGTGGGGATGCCGGCGGTCATGCAGCGACGATAAAGGAATATTGCCGCCAGCCGGTGCTGGCCGCCCTGAACAAGATTGGTCTATCCCTGCTGGAGGCGCTTCAGCTCCGCTGCTTCCGCATCTCCTCGACGAACTGGATCATGTCGACGATGTCTTGATAGTCCTTGTGTGTGACCTTGACGAATTCCTTGTCCTTACCATCAGACAGGCGGTCGAATGCGGCCTTGTCTTTGATTGGTGCTTCGAGGAAGGCATTCAGGATCGTCGCTTTCAGATCATCCGGCAGGTCGGAGAGATAGGCATACGGCGAGCCAGGCAATAGCGCGGACTTGAAGATGATGCGGAAATCCTCTTTTTTCGCCATACCTTTGGCGACCATGCGGGTCAGGTTGGAATCGTTGTCGGAATTCCACCAGTCGGCGTCGCAATCGACCGTGCCCTTCGCCAGTGCGATGACGCCGTTTTCATGGCTGCCGGTGATGATCGATTTGCCGAAGAAGCTGTCAACCTCGATGCCCATTTTGTGGAGGTAAAAGCGCGGCGCGTTGTAGCCGGAGGTCGAGTTAGGATCGACAAAACCAATGGTCTTGCCTTTGAGATCCTTTATGTCTTTGTAGGGGCTGTCTGCCTTTACGTAGATTACCGAGTAATAACCAATCGCGCCGTCATTATTGCGAGTGGTAACAAACGGTTCGGTCTTGACGCCGGTTGTATAAGCCTTCGAGTACGAGGCCGGGCCATAATAAGCGATCTGGATGTTGCCGGCGCGCTGCCCTTCGATGACGGCGGCATAGTCATTCGCCAACCGCAGTTTCACCGCGACGCCGAGCTGCTTTGTCAGATAGGCGACGAACGGCGCAAAGCGGTCGCTGATACCCGACGCGTTTTCGGATGGAATGATCCCCAGCGACAGCTCCGGATACTTGCTCTTCCAGTCATCGGCGGCGCGCGCGGTGCCGGCCATGGCAGCCAGGCTGGCCGTTCCAAGTAAAAGCTCGCGACGATGAAGCATCGGCGACTCCCAAAAATCTATGTTCAGAAACCGGGGGTGATGTCAGGCGGCAACCGGGCCGAGCACCGCCCGCGGAACATCCTCTCGCGCGGGCCGGGTGGAGGCGTCAGCGTGGTCATCGGCGATGCCGTAGAGCGAGCGGGCCGCCTGCTCGGTCAGCGCTGTCGGTGTGTCGTCGAATACGACCTTGCCGCTCGCCATGCCGACCAGCCGGTCGCAATAGCCGCGCGCCAGTTCAAGCGAGTGGACATTGCACAGCACGGTGATTCCGAAATGCTTGTTTATGCGGCTCAACGCATCCATCACGACGCGTGTATTATGCGGATCGAGCGATGCGACCGGCTCATCCGCCAGCATCAGCTCGGGTTCCTGTACCAGGGCACGGGCGATCGCGACACGTTGCTGCTGGCCGCCCGACAGGCTGTCTGCTCGTTGCGCCGCGAGCTGAGCGATCTCGAACTGTTCGAGTGCGGAAAGGGCGATCGCCTTATCGGCATCGGGCCACCAACGCAGCAGCGCCCGCCAGGCTGGCACTGCGGCGAGGCGGCCCATCATGACATTTGTCAGGACATCGATCCGGCCGATCAGATTGAATTGCTGGAACACCATGGCGGCCCGCGCCCGCCACTGGCGCAACTCGCGGCCGCGCAGCGCCGTGATATCGCGGCCGTCATAGAGGATGCGGCCGGAGGTCGGCTCCACCAGCCGATTGATCAGGCGCAGCAATGTCGATTTGCCCGCGCCCGAACGGCCGATCACACCGACGAAGCTGCCTTTTTCGATCTGCAGGGAAACCCCGGTAATCGCGCTTTTCGAACCAAAGCTGCGCGACAGACCGTCTATTTCCAGCATGAAGCCGCCTAGCCGATATTACAGGGAAACGCGAAAAGCGTCCCGCAAGTAGCAGCCGGGCGGCGACTCGCCGGTGACCGTCGGGTGACGGTTTCGTGACGCCGGGAAGCGGCGCCAGTGCAGCGCTTAGCGGGTCAGCGCGGCTGGACGGTCAGCATGCCGATCGCGGTGCGGCCGGTATTGTCGGGCTCGTACATGTCCTCGGCGACGAGGGCCGGATATTTGAACTGCCCCGGCGTCACCGCCCGCACGGTGTAGGCGAGGGTGAACTCATTGGCATTTTCCGGCATGTCGATTGCCGCGACATAACGGTCGTCGCGTGCCTCGGTATAGGCCGCATCGGTCGGCTTCTTGAGCCAGGAATAGGTAATCTTGGAATCGTCGCCGCCACCCGCATTGGCGCTCTGGATTTCAAACCCGGCCGGCAACAGATCGACCACCAGCGTCCGCGCGGCGCGCGTCTGCTGGCGCACGCCGTGCAGTTCGATGACCAGCCTATCGGTCTGCCGCACCTTGCCGAGATCGGCAGGCGAGCCGTCGGGTTTGTGCACGGTCCGGGTGACGGTGTAGCCGCTGCTCTCGGCCGGCAGGTCTGCCTTGGGAATCCCCGTCAGGGAAATCGTGCGCCAGGTCGGTCCGCTGCCGCGATTGGCGACGGCTACCGGAGCGGTGGAGGAACCGATCTGCCGCCTGAAATAGAGCGGATCGCCGCGCAACTGCGGCGCTGCGTCACCCACTGCGACATTCATCGTGCCGCCCGTGGTCTTCACCGCCGCCTCCGCCGCCATCAGCAGCCACGCCTGCTCCTGGGTGCTGAGGTGGCGACTATTGGCGAACAGCTCGGTAATGCGGTCCATGATCGCTGTGAGGCGCGGCTGGTTGTTGGGGTCGCCGGCTGAAAACGCGAGGAGCCCGGCGCTGTCGCGCAGATCGCTGCCATAATCGATGTAACGCAGCCCGATCGGCCGCTTGGGTGGCGGGCTCAGCGCGGCTTGGTAGGCCGCATTCGCGCGGACTGCATCGCCATAAGCCGCCAGCGCCGCAGCGATCTGAGCGCGGGCGAGCTGGGTCGGCAGTTTCGACAATTGCGTGTCGGTGAAATAGCGCAGAGCCGGCAGTTCCGCCATCTTGGCGCGGGCCAGCACGTAATGCGCATAGGCCGTCGCGGGCAGCGTATCCCCCTCGGTGTGCTGCAGGCGCACGTAATCCCGCAACCAGCCAAGCGCCGCCTTGAGCGCGAATTCTGGTACCTCCCTGCCGTGCTCCTTGGCGCGCAGCAGGAAGTCGGTGGCGTAAGCGTCCAGCCACGGCACGGTATCGTCGCTGTCGCTCCACACCCCAAAGCTGCCATCGGAGCGCTGCATCCCGACAATCCGCTCGATGGCGCCGGCGAGCGTGTCCTCCGGCGAAAAACCGGCTTCGGAGTGCCAGAGCTGCGATACCGCATCGACATAAAGCAGCGGCAGGGCGCGGCTTGTAGTCTGCTCGATGCAGCCATAGGCGTAATTATGCAGCGAGCGCAGCAGGCCGGGTACGTCCCAATCGGGGCGCGGGCTGACTGTCAGAAAAGCCTCGCCGGTGCCCGGCAGGAACTCGTCCGAGGCGCCATCATCGAGGGTGATTTTCTGGCCTGGCTCCAGGCGCGCGACAAAGCGCTTGAGCTGATAGGCCTGTGCCGGCCGCACCCCGATCGTGAAGTCGCGCGCGATCTGCAGGTTGTTGGGGCCGGTCAGGTCGAGATGCAGCGCGACATTGCCCGGCGTGTTGGCCGCCAGGGTGAAGCTGCCGTTGAAATTGCCGCCGGTCGCCAGCTGCAATTTCTGGTCGACCGGCGGGGTGAAAGCCCCGGCGCCCTTGGCGTCGAGCCTGAGGCGGTACTCCCCAGCCGCGCCCTCGAGATTGTTGACCGTGACCTTGAGCTGCGCCGCATCGCCTGGCGCCAGAAAGCGGGGCAGGGAGACCAGTGTCACGACAGGATCGCGCACCGTCACGGCACCGCTCGCCGCGCCCACCTTGTGCGCCGAATAGGCCACCGCCATCAGCCTGAGCTGGCCCTGGAAATCGGGCACATCGAGGTGAACTCTGGCGGTGCCGTCATTGTCCAGCTTGACGATGCCGGAGAACAGCGCGACAACGCGGTTGCTTTTGTCCGGCAGGCCGGCGACGGCGCGCTTGGCGAACTGGTCACCGCCGGTGCGCAAGGTGCCAACGCCACCGGCGCGAGGGTCGATCAGCCGGCCGTACAGGTCGCGCAATTCGACCCCGAGCTGCCGCTTGCCATAAAAATATTTGTCGGGCATCGGGTTCTGGAAATCGGTCAGCGCGAGAACCGCCTCGTCGACTGCGGCTAGGGTGACATAGGCCTCTTCGCCAGCATTGAGCCCGGTCACCTTTACCGGCACATCGAGCGGGCTACGGGGCCGCGAGACATCGGGCGGCGACAAGGCAACTGTAAGGGTGCGCGGTGCGGGGTCGATGCCGAGCGCTGCGACGCCGACAGCGCGCGCCGGGCCGCGGGTTGCGATTGCCGGCGCACCACCGGTCGTGGGCATATTTGTCCCGGGTTGCGGCCGATAAGCGCTGACCAGCGCATACACACCGTTGCCCCAGGCGCCATCCACCGGGATGTCGACCGTCGTGCCCTCGGCCGGCAGCGAAACCGATTTCAGCGACAGGATACGGTTGGAGGCGATTGCCACTTCAGCCTCGCCGGCGAACGCCGCCTTGATGAACAATTTGGCCGTGTCGCCCGGCTGATAGCTCTGCTTGTCGAGTGTCGTCGTCAGCTTATCGGGCACATCCGGCAATTCGGCATCGACCTCCCACCCGACGTGGAAGCGATAGCTTGTCTGCGCGCCGGTCGTGTCGTCGCGCACCTCCCAACGATAGCGGCCCTCTGGCAGGCTGCGCGCCAGCGCCGTTGGCTTTGGCGAGCCGTCGGTGTCGATGATCCCGGCTTCCAGCGGCTGATCGTGGATCTGGGTGCGGTGGCGCCACAGCCCGTTTTGCGAATACCAGGCGTATTCCCAGTTCTCCCGCAGCAATTCCCAATGCAGGCCCTTGGTGGCGACTCGCCTGCCATTCGTATCGAGGGTGATGACCTCAACCCAGGCCGGCTTGCCGTCCGCGACTTCGTCATCGTCCGGGGAGTGCAGTCCGATCGCCAGCGGACGCTGGCGGATCGGCCGGGTCAGAGTCTGGGTGATCGCACGCCCGCTCGGCTCGAAGACGCTGATCTCGAAGGTCGCGGCGAGCGGCTTCGTCAGGTCCGGCAGGTCGGTCAATTCCAGCGAGGTGGTCGTCTTCCCGCTGTCGTCGGTCGCGGCGATATCCAGGTCCTTGCGGTCGCTGGTGTATTTCTCGTCGGCGAGACCGAACGCAAAGCTGGGTTCGTTCGGATAGGGCTGCGCGTCGACGGCGATCGTGGCATGCGCCTCGGCCGACAATTCGGCGCCGGGGGCGCCGTAGTAATAGGTCGCCGTTGTGCTGACCTCGAAGGGTTCTTTCGGCTTTACCGGCGCGTCGGGCGCGCTCAGCGCCACCTTCAAGGTCGGCGGCACGAAATCCTCGACGCGGAATTCGATACTGCCGATCGCCTCGCCTTTCGGGTCGACCTTCAGCTCCGCCTTCCAGGTGCCGATACGGGCATCACGCGCCAGCTCGAAGGTCTCGTCGTGGCCGCCGAGCTTGTCGCTGGTCAATTGCCGCTTCTCAACCACGACCCCATCAGGGCGCAAGAGCCGCAACGTCACCGGCAATCCGGTGATCGCATCGGCCTTGTCGTCGCGCACCAGCGCCATCAGGTGCACCGCTTCGCCGGGCCGATAGATGCCGCGATCGGTATAGAGGTACGAGTCAACCGGGCCGGGCGGCGTATTGCCGGTGACGCCGCGATCGGACAGATCGAATGCGGCACGCCCGACCTCGAGGAAATTGAAGTCGCCGCCGGGGCCGTTGGCGACGATCGCGAAGGCCTCGTCACCACCCTTTCCCTTGAGGAGGCCGCCAGGTATCCGTGCCAAGCCATCGGCATCGGTCTGCACAGAAATCAGCTCGCCATTGTTGCGGGCGTAGAGGTGGAGGGTCACGCCGCCGATCGGCTTGGCGTCGGACAGGCCACGCACCGCCACCGCCATGCCCTCAGTGCCGGTATAGGTGGTCAGCCCGAGATTGGAGACGAGTACCCAGTTGGTCGCGGGATCGCTCTGATCGTCGCTGTCATCGTCGGTGCCGACATTGTGCCGGTTGCTTGGCTTGTCGACAACGGCGAGATACACGCCGGGCCCCTTATCGTGCAGGATCTGGGACAAGGGGATCGCGGTCACGACCGGGCGATTGCGCTCGCCCGACACGGCCATGTCGCCTTGCCAGACGAGGCTGCCATTGTTCTGGATCAGGTCGTCGACGCTGCTCGAATCATAGCTCATCGTCAGCTTGTCGGCGTTGATCGTCGGCACCAGCCCGCGTTCGTTGATCCGCACCAGGCGGATTTTGACCTTGTCGAGATTGACCGTGGTCACCGGCAGGCCGGCGCTGCCCTCGCGCGGCAAGACATACCCGGTGCCGGAGAAGCTGATCGACGGCTTGCGGTCGGGCACGACGACGCGGGTCGTATAACTCTCGATCGTCTTGTCGCCGGTATCGGCGGGCAGTCCGGCGAGCACTTCGATATCGTACGTGCCGCCATGCTTCAGCCCGTTGAGGCACATCGTGTCGCCGCGCGCGGTCACAATGCCGGATAGTTCTGGGGTCGATTTGACGTAATCGCCGTAATTGAGCCCGGGCTTTGCGGCAATCGTCTCGTTGAAGCGCAGACAGGCGCGTGGCGACTCGGCCTCGGCGGTGATGTCGACCTTGGTGACGCGGAATGCGGTCAGACGTTTCAGCTGCTCGACCCTCTCGCTGACCTGCGCCGCTTGCGTAAAGGCGAGGCCGGCCTGGAATGCCGCCAGCGCCTCCTTCTGTTTGTCGTGACGATCGTAATTGCGGCCGATCAGAAACAGCGCGTTGCCGCGTTCGACCACATCGGTGGATTTGACGTAGGCGTTATAGGCGCTGGCGAGGACATGGTCGTCGTCGAGCCCTGCCATGGCTTGCCCCAAGCGCAGCCACACCAGCCCGTCGTCGGCCCCAAAAGCGATCGCCTTTTTCAGATCGTCGGCGGCCTGCGAATAGCGTTTCGCCTTGTATTCGGCCTCGGCGTCCTTGCGCAGGCGCGGAATCAGCTGCGGCTGCCGTTTCGCCGCAACCACGCTATCGACCAATTCGCGATGATAGGTGCTCGCCGCCTCGGCCAGCTCGTTCGATTTGTACTCCTGTGCCGCCGCTGGTACCGCGAACAGGACCGCCAGCAACAGCCACAGCGCACGCCGCATTAACGTTCTCCTCACCCTACGATGCAGCGAAGCTATCATCCGGCCCTGAGTGTGGGAATGGAGCCCCGCAATCACGAGCGATCACTCTATCGTGCCGACGCTCAGACCACCCGCGAGGCTTGAGCCGCCCCGGCACCTGTAGCACTGTGCCGCCCTTCGCGCGCCGCCGCATATCGGAGGCACGCATATCGGAGACAGAGACATGAAGATCGGTTTCGTCGGCCTTGGCATCATGGGCAGCCCCATGGCCCAGAATCTGATGAAGGGCGGGCATCAGCTCTTCGTCTACGGCAAGCGCACCGTACCGGCGGAAATCCGCGGCGGCGCGACCGTCTACGATACGCTGAAGGGCGTCGCCGAACAGGCGGAGACGATCATCATCATCGTGCCCGACACCCCCGATGTACGCGATGTGCTGTTCGAGGCGGACGGCGTCTTCGCCGGTTTGTCGGCGGGCAAGACCGTCATCGACATGAGCTCGATCTCGCCAATCGAGACCAAGCAATTCGCCGAGAAGATCGTCGCCAAAGGCTGCGACTACATCGACGCGCCGGTATCGGGCGGCGAGGTCGGCGCCAAGGCGGCGAGCCTGACGATCATGGTCGGCGCCAAGGAAGCCGCCTTCAACAAGGCCAGGCCGCTCTTCGAGCTGATGGGCAAGAACATCACATTGGTCGGCGATATCGGCGCCGGGCAGACAACCAAGGTCGCCAACCAGATCATCGTCGCGCTGACCATCGAGGCGGTGGGCGAAGCGCTGCTCTTTGCCTCCAAGGCGGGAGCCGACCCGGCCAAGGTGCGGCAGGCGCTGATGGGCGGCTTTGCCTCCTCGCGCATCCTCGAAATCCATGGCGAACGCATGATCAAGCGCACCTTTGATCCGGGCTTCCGCATCGAACTGCACCAGAAGGATCTGAGCCTCGCCCTCTCGGGTGCGCGCGCCCTCAACCTGTCATTGCCCAACACCGCGACCACGCAGGAGCTGTTCAACGCCGCCGCTGCGCTCGGCGGCAAGGGCTGGGACCATTCCGGGTTGGTGAAAGTACTGGAGCACCTCGCGGGGCATGAGGTGGCGAAGGGCTGAATCACCCGCTTCCAGGTCGCATCCCCGGCGGAAAGCCGGGGTCCAATTTGCAGCGAAGGAGCTGGTGGGGAAATGGATCCCGGCTTTCGTCTTTGGCCGGGAATGCCGTTGAGGTGGCGGGTCGCTAGTTCGTCAGCAACGCGACCAGGGCCGCCACATCGGGTTGCCGCCGGAAATCGTGCACCAGCCCAAGCGCATCCTCGATCCGCTGCTCGGGCAGACCTGAGAGCGGCATCAGGGTGCGAAACTTGGCATCGATGTCGGCCCAGTCGATGCCGAGCAGCCCGGCGCCGCGCGGTGCATAGACGGTATTGCAGAATTCGCGGCCGTCGTAGGTGCGGATCGTGACCGTAGCACCCTGGCGATAGCGCGCAGCATTCTCGGTCGGTGGCGGGCCGACTCGCACCTTATCGATCAGACCGTGGATAACCGGATCGGCGATCTTCTCGGGCGACGCGTGGACCCAAGAGAATTGCCGGTCGGCAACCCCGGCGGCGGTAAAATAGGCCGGGCTGTGCGCCATGTCGATCAGGTCGCGCGGATGCAGCGGTCCTGACAGAGCCGTCAGGCCGGGACGTGACACAGTGATGCTCTCGACCTGTTCCGCTGCAACCTGGGCCTCGCGGGAGGCATTGGCGGCGGCTTCGCCGAAGGCATGGTAGGGGTGGCCGCCGGGCACCAGTTTCACCGCCATGTCGGTCACGATATCCCACGAGGCGCCGAGATCGCTGAGCATCTTCGCCGCCGCGGCCGGCCCGTCCTCGCCGCCATAGGTCTGGAAGAAGCCGCCTTTCATTTCGAGGATGTCCTCCTCGCCGGTATAGCCGCGCTGTGCCGCGCGCGCCGCCTGGATGCCGAGCAGGGTCGCGTTGCCACAATGGTATTCGCGGGCGATGCTGGTGTCGGCTGCTTTGACGAGGCCGCTGACCGAAGTCGCGGTCATCGCGATGGCGTGGGTGAATTGCTCGACATCCAGCTTCAACAGCCGCGCCGCGGCGCCCGTTGCGGCAAAGATCGCGCCGGTTGAGCCATGAAACCCGCGCGAACGGAAAACCGGCATGACATCGGTGACGCGTCCGGCCAGTTCATAGCCGATCACAATGGCCGCGAGCACTTCGTCGCTGCTCGATCCGCGATGCTGCGCCACGGCCAGCGATGTGGTGACCAGCGGCGTGCCGCAATGCACGATCTGGCGCAGATCGCTGTCGTCGGAGGCGGCGGCATCGCTGGCCAGCGCATTCGCCTGCGCCGCGCGGCTCATTGGCAGCTTTGCGCCATTGTCGAACCACACCGAGGCCTGCGGAGCGCCGCCATCCTCGCGCGCCATCTCACGCACGACCCGGGCCGAGATGATATTGCGTCCCATCGCGGCACTGGCGAGCGTGCTGGGGATCAGCATCGTCGCGTGATCGAGCGTCTGCGCCGGCAGATCGGCGATCGACAGTCCAGTCATGAAATGGGCAAGGTCGCGGGCAGCGCTCATGTGAATCCTCCCATTGCCGTAACAGCCTTGTGCTGCCAAGCTTTGCGCTGAGCGCCGCGTCCGCGACCCTCAGCAAACCCGACAGCCAGAAGCCAATCGGAGGAGACGAGCATGGCCACCCAAATCGGTCACGTCCACATCAAGACCAATGAAGACCCGCAGAAGGTCGCGAAATTCTACGTCGACAATTTCGGCGCGACGGTAAAGCAGGATATCCCCGGCCGCGGTTGCCAGGTTGACCTGGCGGGGTTGCAGCTCAACATCACCACCATCATCGCGACGCAAAACCACCAGCAGCACACCGGCATCGAACACATCGCGCTGCAGACAGACGATTATGCCGGCATGACATCAAAGCTGAAGGCAAACGGTGCCAAGATTCTCGAAGAGCTCTTCAACAACGGTCGCCACGTCTGCTGGGTCGAATGCCCGGATGGCGCCCAGATGGAAGTGATCGAAAAGGTCTGACGCGCTCGTCGCTGGCGTCGCGGGGTACGACCCGGCGACGTCGGCGCACTGCTTGCACATAGCGCCGGCGAGAAGCAGCGTCGACAAGGAGCGATCGCGTGCCCGACGGCAGCACCTCGTTCAATCACCCGGCGGGGATCGGCCACAATGGTGGCCCGCCGCTCAATCCCGGGGCGAGCTGGCGCCAGTTCTGCTGGAAAAAAGCGCACGCCCGCGCCTGGAAGACGCCGCCTCGCGAAATTGCCCTGGCACGCCTGAAGCGGGCCGAAGAACTCGGCATGAGCTACAAGGAATACACAGCCATCATCCTCGACACCGGCGTGCACCTGTAGTCATGCGGCGAACAAACCAATTGCCGTCCCTGCCTTCATTGCTTTCGCAGGGACGACAACGCTGCTTCGCCTGATAGACCATCGCCATCCCTGAAAATCATCGGGGATGGCGATTGAAGCAGCCTTAACCGGGTGGCTACTTCGCGCCCGACAGGTTCTTGCCGACGAAATCCCAGTTGATCAGATGATCGAGGAACGCCTGCACGAAATCCGGCCGGCGGTTCTGGTAATCGAGGTAATAGGCGTGCTCCCACACGTCGCAGGTGAGGACGGCCGTCTGGCCCTGCGCCAGCGGAGTACCGGCGTTCGGGGTGCTGGTGATCGACAGCTTGCCGCCCTGCGCGACGATCCAGGCCCAGCCGCTGCCGAACTGGCCAACGGCGCGCGCCTTGAAATCTTCCTTGAACTTGGCAAGGCCGCCGAGATCGCGATCGATCGCCGCCGCGACATCACCGCTCGGGTTGCCGCCGCCGCCGGGTTTCATGCAGTTCCAGAAAAAGGTGTGGTTCCAAACCTGCGCGGCGTTGTTGAACACCCCGGTCTTTGACGAGTCGTTGTGCGTCGCCTTGATGATCTCCTCCAGCGACTGGTTCTCCATCGGAGAGCCCTTCACCAGATTGTTGAGATTGGTCACATAGGCCTGATGATGCTTGCCGTGATGGAAGTCGAGCGTATTGGCCGACATGTGCGGCTCAAGCGCATTCTTGGGATAAGGCAGGGGGGGCAGTTCGAAAGCCATGGCATCCTTCCCGGTGGGTTGGGGGAGATGAATGAAGGCCGGCAGGATAGTGTCGGGCGAGAAACACGCAAGTGCGTTCGCGCGGCGCTCGCATGATCAGCCAGCCAAGTCTTGCCGAATTGGTACGTCGGCACGATCGCGATCGTTATCAAGTCTGCCTGTTCGCGCCCGCGGATCGGCGCGATGCGCTGCTGGTGCTGTATGCCTTCAATTACGAGGTGGCGCGTATCCGTGAGAGCGTGACCCAACCGATGCTCGGACAGATCCGGCTGCAATGGTGGCGCGAGGTCATCGAGACGGCCTATGGCGGCGGCCCGGCGCGCCAGCACGAGGTGGTGGCGCCACTGACCGAGATCATCCGCGAGCACGGCCTGACACGCGGGCATTTCGAGCGGCTGATCGAGACGCGCGAGCATGATCTGCTTGATGAGCCGCCGGCCGACATGGGTGCGCTCGAACGCTACGCGGAGGGCACAGCGGGGACATTGCAATGGCTGGCGCTGGAAATTCTCGGCACACGTGATGCCCACTTGGGGCACGCCGCAGGCGAGATCGGGATTGGCTACGCGCTGACGGGGCTGTTGCGCGCGATGGCTTTTCACGCACGCAGCAATCGCCTCTATCTCCCGGCCGATGTAACGGCGCGCACCGGGATGAATCGGGAGGATTATGCGCGGCTCAACGCCACCGAGCCCCTGCGCGCCGCTGTTCGCGCGATCGCCGTTACCGCCGCCGCGCACCTCGCCGCTGGCAAAGCGAAGCCGGCGGCCGGCGCCTTGCCGGTTCTGCTGCCGGGAACCATCGCGCGCCGCTATTTGCGAAGGTTGCGCGCTGCGGGGAACGATCCATTCGCGCCATCCCTGTCGACACCCGACACCTTGCAGAGCTGGCGTCTGCTCTTCGCCGCGACGACCGGGTGGGGCGTATAGCCCTGTGGCCGTCAGCGCGCCTTGAAGTCAGGCAGGCGGCGCTCGGCGTAGGCCTTGATGCCTTCGCGGAAATCCTCTGTCTGGCGCAGCCAATCCTGTTCGACCAACTCGCGCTCGGTGGCGGCCTCGACCGCATCGACCATGCCGCGCCGCATCGTCTCTCGCGTCGCCATCACGGCGAGCGGGGCCGACTGCGCGATCTCCAAGGCGAGGGTTTGCGCCGCGCTGCGCACCTCGTCCTGCGGCACCAGTTGATCGGCGAGACCGATCTTAACCGCCTCGTCACCGGCGATGCGGCGGCCGGTATAGAACAATAGCGCCGCCTGCTGCTCGCCGACGAGGCGGGGCAGAGTGTAGGTCAGGCCAAAGCCGGGGTGGAAGCCGAGCCGGTTGAAATTGGCGCTGAACCGCGCCTCGTTACAGGTGACGCGGAAATCCGGCACAAGCGCCAGGCCGAGCCCGCCGCCGATGGCAGCTCCCTGGATCGCACCGACCACCGGCTTGGCGGTGCGGAACAGGCGGGCGCCTTCCTTGTAGAGGTGCTTGCCGCCGCCGCTGCGGGCGGATTCCTTAACCGTGCCGGTATCCATGCGCTTCGAGAAATCGGCGCCAGCGCAGAAATGCCGACCTTGCGCCGCCAATACAATCGCGCGGCAGGCCGGATCGGCATCGAGCTTCTCGAACGCCGAGGCGATCTCAGCGATCAATGCTGCGTCGAAGAAATTATTCGGCGGCCGGCGGATTTCGACCGTCGCCACAATGCCGTCGAGAGTGACGCCGATTTCCGTATAGCCCGTGTACTCGCTCATAAGGCTTTCTCCCTAACCTGTCGTCCCCGCGGAAGCAGGGACCCACCGGACCACCATTCCAAGCGGATGACAAATGGGTCCCTGCCTTCGCAGGGACGACAACTGTTACTTGTATTACTGCTTCACGATCAGCGCATCGACCACAGTCAGGCCTTCGCCTGCCGGGTGGACGATGACCGGGTTTAGGTCGATCTCGGCGATTGTGTCGGCGTGGTCGGCGGCGAAGCGCGCCAGCGACACCATCAGCTCGGCGAGCGCTCCCTTGTCGGCGGCGGGCTGGCCGCGGACCCCGTCGAGCAGGGCGGCGCCCTTCAGCTCGCCGAGCAGCGCCAGCGCGTCTTCCTTGGCGAGCGGCACCGGGGCAAAGGCGACATCCTTCAGCACCTCGACATAGATGCCGCCGAGCCCGACCATCAGCATCGGGCCAAACACCGGATCGCGGGTGATGCCGAGGATCATCTCGACCCCGCGCTTTGCCATCGCCTGCACCAGCACGCCGGCAATGTGCGCGCTCGGGTGCGCCGCCTTGGCGCGTTCCAGCACGGTGCGATAAGCGTCGCCGACGGCGGCGTCGCCGCTGGCGTTGAGGATGACGGCGCCGGCCTCGGTCTTGTGCAAGATGTCGGGCGACTGCACCTTGAGCGCGACCGGGCCGCCGATCTTGGCGGCGGCGGCAATTGCCTCTGCCTCGGTTTTCGCCAATGCCTCGGGCGGCCGCGGCACACCGTACTTCGCCAGCAGCTGTTTCGAGGCCACCTCGGTCAATACCGCGTCGGGCAAGGACAGGGCGCGCCCAACCTCATCCTTGGCGGCCGCGGAGGCTGCCGGTGGGGCGGTGCGGGCGGCGTGGCGCGTGCGGAAGGCGCCGTAAT
>JAFAYW010000112.1 GCA_019240125.1 Alphaproteobacteria bacterium | reverse complement strand
AGGCGCGGAAGAGTAGGTCGCCGCCAGACCCTCCAAACCCCCCACCCGAGAGAGCACCCACCAGACCCCCGCGGGGTGGAGCAGCCCGGTAGCTCGTCAGGCTCATAACCTGAAGGTCACAGGTTCAAATCCTGTCCCCGCAACCACCCTTCCGTATACGCCGCCATACGAAATCTATTTCTCCTGCGACCCTCTATTTTAAGATATTGAGAGGTTCGAATCAGGGTCCGGTCGCGGCCCAGCCGCGACCACGCGTGTACGGTTTCCGAGATGTGTATCTCCTCACCGCCGAAGCGACGAGAGACTCCCGTGCCAAGCCCCGCATATGAGCTGTTCGCGCAGGCGATCATCGGTCACAAACAAATCTCTTGCCTTTACGACGGGTATGTTCGCGAGCTTTGTCCTCATATTCTCGGCCACACGAACGGGGAGGAAAAAGCACTCACCTTCCAGTTTGGCGGCCGGAGCAAGAAGGGTTTGCCGCCCGGAGGCCAGTGGCGGTGCCTCTGGCTATCAAAAGTTACCAACGCTCAGCTGCGCGAGGGTCCATGGCATGCCGGGTCCCGTCACACCCAGGCGCAGGACTGCGTCGAGATCGTCGACGTCGACGTTAACCCATTAAGCCCATACGATCCGAAACGACGTCGCGAGGGCAGATAGCTGACCGCGTGCCGGAGCGTTCAAACAGGGTACCGTGGAATTAACGCATTGTGCCACACGAGAAGTTCGCAAACGGGGCAGGACAGCCTCTTAGCTGTTGGAGTGCACCCCGTTTTGACCGGACACGGGCATTGACCCGGAGGGCCTAGGGATAAGCCTAGGCATACGCCTATGTCCGACAATTTCTCGAAAGTGGAAGTGATCACCGGCGTCGCCCGCAGGCGGCGCTTTCCGACCGATCTGAAGCTGGCCGTGGTTGCCGAGACGATGCAGCCCGGCATGTCGGTCAGCTATGTTGCCCGCCGTCACGGGTTGTCACCCAGCCTTGTATTCCGCTGGAGGCAGTTGATGAGCGAGGGCGGTAAGGAGGCGGTCCGCGCCGATGACGAAGTCGTGGCGGCATCCGAGGTGCGCCGTCTTGAAGAGCGCGTGCGCGAGCTGGAGCGGCTGCTCGGCCGCAAGACGATGGAGGTCGAGATCCTCAAGGAGGCGCTCGACCTGGCGCGGGCAAAAAAACCGACCTTGCTGTCGCACTCGCCGCTTCCCGGAAGTACCCGGTGAAGACGATCAGCACGACGCTCGGGGTCGCGCGCTCGAATGTGATCGAACGTCGTGTCGGCCACAGGCCGCGGCGGGGACCGCAAGAGCGCCCCGGCGATGTCGAACTCGCCGGCGACATCCGCCGCTTTGTCGACGAGCGTCCGACCTATGGGTACCGGCGGATCGCCGCGCTATTAAAGCGCGAGCGGCGATCCGACGGTTTGGCCCCCGTCAACGCCAAGCGCGTCTATCGGCTGATGAAGAAGCACGGCCTCTTGCTCGAACGCCATACCGGACGCCGGCGCCCGCGCGAGCACGACGGCCAGGTCGTGACGATCCGCTCAAACCGCCGCTGGTGCTCCGACGCGCTGGAATTCACCTGCTGGAACGGCGAGGTCGTGCGTGTCGCTTTCGCGCTCGATTGCCATGACCGCGAGGCGATCTCCTGGGTGGCGACAACCGCCGGCATCTCCGGCGAGATGATCCGCGACATGATGGTGCGTTCGGTCGAGCGGCGCTTCGGCACACTGCGCGCGCCGCATCCGGTGCAGTGGCTGTCCGACAACGGCTCGATCTTCGCCGCCCACAAAACCATCGAGATCGCCCTGGCGCTCAACCTGGTGCCCTGCTTCACCCCGGTCGAGAGCCCGGAAAGCAACGGCATGGCCGAAGCGTTCGTGAAAACCTTCAAGCGCGACTATGTCCGGATCAGCCCGATCCCGGATGCCGCTGCCGCCCTTGCCCTCATCGATAGCTGGATGGAGGACTACAACACCGTGCATCCCCATTCCCGGCTGGGCTATCGCTCACCCCGGAAGTACATCCTTTCCCAAACCGTCGCGTGTCCGGTTTGACGGGGTCAACTCCGGCTGTCGCAATCGTCACCTTCCGATCGTTTACATCTGCAGCGCTACCGAGGCACACCGGCATTGTCACGTTAACGGACTCGGTTCGACCCCTTCTGTTCTGCTCCCCTCGTTTCGGGGCAGGACAATAGGTGCGCTCAGCGCTTCGCCAACCCAGGACCGCCCGCCACCGACCTGCTCAGCTTAGCACAGGACCTTAACGTGACAATGCCGGCAGGCGCTCTGCTCTCCTTAGTGTATTGGGTACGTCAACTGGAACATCGCCGGCGGATCAGGGTGCTGAAATCGGCTATGGCCGGACCGAAGTCACCTTTTTCCTGATAAGCGCTGGCACGGTCCGCGAAAGCCATGGCGAACGTCGGCTGCAGCCGGATCGCCTCGCTGTAATCGGCAATGGCCCGATCGAGGTCGCCCTGGCGTTGGTAGATGCTGCCGCGGATCTTGAAGGCAAAGGCATAGGTCGGATCGACCTGGATCGCTTGGCTGTAATCAGCGATCGCACGGTCGTCCTTCTCCGCCATGCGAAAGCCATTGCCCCGATCGTTGAACGCCGCCGCAACTGCTCGCTCGGTAATCATACGAGCTGTGCCCCGTGCGCCAGAGGTGATGGCATTTACATCCGGCATCCACACCGGACTGACGCATAATACATTCTGAAACTGGAATGTGACCGCGCATGGCGCGTTGCAGCCGGGCTGTGCCGGCCAGGACGTCCGTCGCAACTGGTTCCTTTCGCGACACTGCGCTCCTGACGTGGACGCGGCATGCCGGATCGGAAGCGGATGTTCCCAGGCGCAGCGCGATGGGGCAGCGCAGCCAGCCGTGGTACGTTGGTGACGCTTGGGTTTGTTGCCCAGAATCGCAGCGCCGGGCAACCCGAGGAGATGAGATGTTAAGCGGAGCCCGACGACCGCTTTCGCCGCACAGCTCCCGAACAATCGGCATGACCGAGTGACTGCTTCCGGCATTGTCACGTTAACGGACTCGGTCCGACCCCTTCTGTCCTGCTCCCCTCGTTGCGGGGCAGGACAATAGGTGCGCTCCACGCTTCGCCAACCCAGGATCGCTCGCCACCGACCTGCTCAGCTTAGCACAGGACCTTAACGTGACAATGCCCCGGCACGGGCCAGCGAGACGGATTTAGGGCCGAGCCTCCAGGATCATGTTGAATGGCGTCTCGGCCGCGCGGCGCACGCTCTTGAACCCGCCTGAGATTATGACCTCGCGCAGTTTCGCCTCACCGGCCTGGGCGCCAAGCGCGGTTCCGACTTCCTGCGCCAGTGAGGTTGGCACGCAGATCATCGTCGAGGCGGCATAATAGAGCCGGCCGATTGGGTTGAGGTTGTCCTCGAGCCGGTCGCCGGCCATGGGCTCGACGATCATCCATGACCCATCGGGCTTCAACGATTGCCGGACATGCGCTGCCGCCCCGGCCGGGTCGCCCATGTCGTGCAAGCAGTCAAAGAAGGTGACCAGATCGAGTTCTGCGCCGGTGTAATCTTTGGCCGTACCGACCTCGAAGCGGACATTGGCGGCCCCGTGCTCGGTCGCGTGCTTGCGGGCTTCCGCGATCGAACCGGGGTGGAAGTCGTAGCCCACAAATTCCGAATTGGGGAACGCCTTAGCCATGAAGACGGTCGACCATCCGTGGCCGCACCCGACATCGGCGACCTTGCCGCCGCGTTCCAATTTGACGACGACGCCGTCGAGTGCAGGCAGCCATGAATTGACCAGATGGTTCTGGTAGCCGGGCCGGAAGAAACGCGCCACCGCGCAGAACATGCAGGTCGACTGATCGCCCCAGGCGACCCCATGTCCGGTCTTGAACGCGGGCTCGACCTTCTCCTGATTGCCGAGCACCGCGGCCATCGTTTCAAAGGCACCGTTCAGATAGACCGGACTGTCCTCGATCGCGAACACCATCGCCTGCTCCGGCGGAAGGGTAAATTTCTGCGTCGTCGG